>JAEAMQ010000101.1 GCA_016901395.1 Prevotella sp.
GGCCCTCTGCGAAATCAAAATGTGCCGGAGGGTTTCTGTTTCATCCGTTAAATCCGTTGTTCCAAAAAAACACCGCACTAAATTCGTTGTTCTAAAACCACCGCGCGAGCTATTTGCGTCATCTGCGAGAAATTAAGATTGCGTTCATTGCGTTTATGGCGAGAGAGTTTCCTCCGCGCCACTGCGTGGCATCTCAGAATATCCAGAGAATATCTTTTTATATGGCTGGCGCGGTGGGAAATGCTTATCGCAGAAAATCTTTCATCCTTGCTCCGCAAGGTCATCCGAGAATATCTCCATTCTCCTTTTACCACAGGGGTATATACCTGTAAGAGGGCTATGGTGTTGCGGACTTGCACGGGGCAAGTCCCTACATTGCTACAGAACTACCATCGTGTAGCGAATAGCGTAACCTCTGCGGAATTTCAGAACTCCGCGCGAGCTATTTGCGTCATCTGCGTCATCTGCGAGAAATTAAAATTGCGTTCATTGCGTTTATTGCGAGAGAGAAAAACGATGGCCTCACGGCGAGAGACCACACGACGTAACCCGCATGACGATTTCGTCGTCGTGAGAATACTATCTAATGGCCGCGCGAAAACTATCTATTCGCGAGACGATTAGATAGTATTCGCAAATGGCCTTTAAGGTGATCGGTAGTTGCTCCCTATTTCATCGTTTGGGGTTGCCCGACACAACTGTTGGGCATCTGGATGTGGAGCATCCCGCAGATGGTGGGGGCGATGTCGGTGATGGAGACAGGCTCCGAACTGGCGCCGTGGCTCACGTTCCAGCCATAGAGCACAAAGGGGATGTGGGCATCGTAGGGGTTCCACTGCGCGTGGGTGGTGCCGTGGTAGTCGGGTTTGTTGCTCACGTTCTCCCATCCGGCACGCGCCACATAAAACAGGTCGCCGCTGCGCTTCTTGTTGTATCCGTTGACGATGCGCTCGCGTATCGGGTCGGGAATGGCGGTGGTGAACGCGCGGTCGTAGTCCACCACATAGAGGATGTTGTCCTGACGCTCCATCTCGTCGATGACGGCCTGCTTCACCTCGTCGAGACGCTTGCCCGAGGCGGCCACGAGATCATGGTCGAGATAGAGACGGCCGGCATCCTCGCCCTTGATGACCTTGCCGCTGATGCCCAACCGCTGGCCCACGGTCTGGTTCACCTGCGTGAGCAGATTCCACATCTCCAGTCCACCAGCCGGCTGTTTATACGATTTCAGCATGTTCGGGTTGTGCGACCCGCCGTGGTCGGCGGTGAGAAAGAGCAGGTAGTTGCCTGCCCCGACGCGCTGGTCGAGCAGACGGATGAAGTTTTCCACCTGCCGGTCGAGTTCCATATAGACATCGTGGTTCTCCTTGCCGCGTGTGCCATAGGTGTGGCCGATGGCGTCGGTCGACGAGATGCTGATGGCGAGCAGGTCGGTCACGTCGTCCTGACCTAAGCCCTCACCGGTGATGGCAGCCTCGGCCATCTGGAATGTCCTGGTCACCCCCTCGGCCGATGTTTTCACGTCGGTGCCCGGCTTGGTGCCGATGCGCTCGTTTGCACGAGACACCCATTCTGGCAGCTGGTTGGCGTAATAGGTGGAGGTGACGAAATGGCCGGCCGACGTGTCCCACCAGTAAGCACCGTCGGCAGCATGTCCGGCGGGCAGGATGGCGGCACGGTCCTTCAGCGCGATGCCGATGACCTTGCCACGGCCGTCGGTGGCGAGCTTCAGCTGGTCGCCGATGCCCGATGCCAGCAGGTTGCGGGGCGACATACGGCCCTCCTTCGATGTGCTGCCCACGCTCGTGACGGTGGAGTCGTCGCAGCAGTAGACCATGTGCCCGTCTTTCATGAAGTTGTTGCCCGCGATGCCATGCAGGGCCGGCACCGTGCCGGTGTAGATGCTCGAATGGCCGATGGCGGTCACGGTGGGCACATAGTTGATCATCGTGTTCTCAAAACTGTAGCCCTGATTGACGAGGCGGCGTAGTCCGTTGTCGCGGTATTGGTCGTCATAATAATAAAGGTAGTCCCAGCGCATCTGGTCTACCACGAGTCCCACGACAAGGCGTGGACGCTGTATCTTGGCCGTGCACGAGAGGGTGAGGAGTGCGGCGGCAAGGAGGATCAAAGTCTTTTTCATCTCTATGGATTGCTTTTGTAACATGTGTTATAACCTGCTGCAAATTTACGAAAAACCTCACGACTGGCAAATGAAAAGCATGATAATCCTATGACAATTGTTGCAATGATATGAAAAAATTACAAAATTGCACATGGAAATAGTTGCGTATAGAAAATAAATGATTAATTTTGCACTATCAGCCTCAGGTTATTGAGTCGACGCGCACTGGCGATGCCTGTGAAGGTTGAGATATAATAGACAAGGATAACAGTGCGCCAAGGATAAAAGATTGTAAAGAATGAGAAAAGTACTATTGTTTTTTGCCCTGCTCTCCGCAGTGGCATTGCAGGCCCAGACGGGCAAGTGGACCAACGACAAGGCACACACCCGCATCGGGTTTGAGGTGAAGCACGCCGGTCTGTCGTTTGTGAGTGGCCGCTTCGGCGATTTCGACATCACCGTGGATGCTGCCGGTAAGAACTATCTCGGCACCAAGGTCGACGTGACGATCCAGACCAAGAGCATCAGCACCGGTGTGGAGGCCCGCGACAACCACCTGCGCACGGCCGACTTCTTCGAGGTGGAGAAATACCCCACGATGACGTTTAAGAGCACCAAGTTTGTCGCCACGTCGAAGAAGACCGGTAAGATCTACGGCAACCTGACCATCAAGGGTGTGACCAAGCCTGTGGTGCTCAATGCCACGCTGATAGCCCAGATGGTGAGTCCGATGTCTAAGGTGATGACCGCCGGCTTCCGTCTCCGCGGCACGGTGAAGCGTTCTGACTTCGGTCTCGGCCCCAAATTCCTGCCTGCCTTGATTGGCGACAACGTCAATCTGATTATCGACGCCGAGTTTTCTCCGGCGCAGTAATCCCCTCGGGCATGGCTCCTGCGGTTCGGGAGTGGTGTCTGATGGTCTGATGTTTCGTCGGGTTTCAATCCACGGAGCGAAGGCTATAGTTCCACGGAGCGTTGGATTTGAGTCTGCGAGACGCTGGAATTTTTGAGAGGAACCGTTACGAGAGTCCCGGACAGTTGGTCATCCTGCTGTCTGGGATTCTTCCGTTTTGTCTCCTCTGTTGGGGTCATCCCTTCGTTTTGTCCTCTAAAGACAAACATCCTCTAATGATAAAAGGTGTAATCGGGTTCTGTGATTTTAGTGTTTTTTGTGGACCCCTCCTCCTTTTGTCCACTAAATTCACTAAATCCACAAATGAAAAAAGGGGTAGCAGGGTTCTGTGATTTTAGTGTCTTCTGTGGACCACAACTCTTTTTATCCACTAAAGACACAAAATCCACAAATGAAAAAAGGGATAGCAGGGTTCTGTGATTTTAGTGCCTTCTGTGGACTACAACTCTTTTTATCCACTAAAGACACAAAATCCACAAATGAAAAAAGGGATAGCAGGGTTCTGTGATTTTAGTGCCTTCTGTGGACTACTCATCCTTTTGTCCACTAAAGACACAAAATCCACAAATGGTAAAACGGGTAGCGGGGTTCTGTGATTTTAGTGTTTTTTGTGGACCACAACTCTTTTTATCCACTAAAGACACAAAATTCACAGACCTCCATCCCCTTCTTTCTTGATTCCACTAAGGCTCGCCCCGCGAGGGCGAAGGACACAGAATGCTACGCAGATGATGGGCACACGTGTATTTTTTTCATCTCATTCAAGTCCCTCGTGAACTATCGGTTCCATGAAACATTTGTCTGTGGCGATGCCATCGGGGATGGTGTCGCAGTCTTTTATTACTAAAGATATTCTGTGATTTTTGTGTATTTAGTGGACCTCCACACCTTTTCTCCACTAAA
>JAEAMQ010000102.1 GCA_016901395.1 Prevotella sp.
TAGGTGTTGGTCGACTTGCTATAATAGAGCAATGCCATGTAAAAATACTTTGGAACAATGAGGTTTGATGTAGTATATCCCATGATATTAGCATCATCGATGGTCGCTGCCTTTACAACATATAACGTATCTTCACTCCCAGCTACAGGTGCCCATGAGTTTCTTACTTTATCCTCTAAAGTGGCCCATACTCCGCTGTTGTGCGAAGATATCTGCGGTTGCATATTGCTCAACAAGAATGTCTGGCTGTTTTGTTCCGCCGAACAAAGCCTGTCTGCCGAGGGACAGAGGTGTCCTCGGGTATATCCGCTGTTGCTGTAATCGCTGAGGGTGGTACGATATTCAGCAGGAATAGACTCATCTTCGGCAAAATTATCTTGCCTTGAGGTGTTTTTCACCATGTTGTCAGGGTAAAGTTCATAACAAGTCCAGCGATTTGCCCTCTTCGTTCCGTCCCATTCAAGCGAATAGGTTATACCGTAATCAGTTGTGGAATGGGTCACCTCAAAACATAGACTATCACCCGAAACGAGTCGGGGAAACTCCTTACGCCACGCCTCGGGATTGCGCATAAGATCGTTGGCATCGTTCTTGTTGACGTTGATGGTATCGGTATCAGACGGTATCGCCGTTTCCCAATAGGCGATACTTGCAATCTGAGAATAAAGAAAGTCAGACGACCCAACATTGTTTTGGTATATCTTGATACCTAATGTGTCACCCGAAGGCGTGTATATGATACGAATACTGTCTTGAGTAGTATCATTGAAAGAAAATGAGACATCTGTCTTCAGAGTCACCGTTCTTATCTTTCTTGTGGTCTGGGCAGTAGCACTCATCGCCACGAATATGGGCAACAGGATATATAATAGTCTTTTCATGCTCTTATTATTTTGCTTGATGTCTTAAGGCCCAAGTTTATTTCACATATTTTTTCCCTTTCAAAATATATACCCCCTTACGCATAGTCGACGAATTGATCCGTCGACCTGTAAGGTCATATATCGGGGTAGAGGTATTCTGAACCGGCACGACAATCGCATTGATGCCTGTAGCCACACTGATTGGCAGAAACTCTGCATCAGCCATAAGGGTGGGATTACCCTCTCTCGCTGTGGCAATATTATAGACCGGACTCAGCCGGTCGCCTGCAGTAGCCGTGGAGTTGACAATACCGGAGATGTCATAGTGTCCGCCGGCAACAGGCATCGTGTACTGGCTCGTGCGAAAACTATTCACCACCTTGACCGCTCCAGTGGCATCAGTCCCATTGATGCTGTCTTGCATAGTAATGTCTTTGATGACCACCCAGTCTGCATAATGACCGGTCTGTTCAGCAGCTGTAATCACTTTCGGTTCTACATTAGCTTCTGTCACAGGTGATGCAATGACTAATAGATCGGTGTTGGTGTGAGAGCTGGCCATCAACACAGGCATATTTCCTACGGTAGATTTCTGTCCGGTAATATACCCTGCTATGTGTTGGTTGTAGGACATGGACGGAACCTTGGCAAAACCATAGAAGCAAATGGCCCCCGAATGATCTCTGACGTATGCATTATTTCCATAGACATAAGTCACACGAGCATCTATTTCATCACTCAAATAGAGCGTTGCTTCCGTTCCGTCGGGCAATGTGTTGAAAGCAGATATACCTTCCACCATGGGGATTGAGAGAGTGTCTTGTCCTGCATCGTCTCCGCCTGCATACACAATTTTTATCGCTTGAATGTAAATGGCCTTGGAAGATGTTTGCGAATAGTTGAGCTTGATTTCTCCTGTTCCACTCCCAGTAAAGCTCACCAATGTAGAGGTGGATGTAAGCGTGTAGGCATTTCCAAAACTATTTCCGCCAACGGTGATGTTCAATTCTCCAACGATGCTACTGGCACCACTGGTTGTCACATCAATTCGGGATATCGTTCCCTTAATGTCTGTCGTCGACAGTACGATCGTTTTGCCTGGATTGTTTCCGCTGCCAATCTGCTGTCCTTTGACAGAACTGTACCCGAAATAACCGGCATCAGTCGTTAGAGTCCAATTGATACCATTCAATGTCTGAATTCCGGCAGCCGCAAACACAGACTGATTGAATTCGTAGCTGTATTCTGCAGCCATAGTCTCTGTGGCAGCCGCAGCAAGCATGGCAAAAGCCAAGAGTTGTAATCGTCTCCTCATACGGGTCTTTGTTTAATGATGTTATCTTCAATATAATCACGAAAATCGCTGTGTTGGTCATCCCGATGGTCGCGACACCCAACAAGACTGAAACAGTATTTAGCTCAAATCCATTATTCAGTCTTGCTGAATTATATTTGCAAAGTTAATGAAAAAAATGACATCAGCAAGAAAAAATGTGTCACGAGATTTTACGGATTACATTTACTTCCAATCTTTTTGGGGGCTTATCAAATGGAAGTCTATAAAATCCAATATCCGACATCTGCCCCTTATTTGTGTTTTAGTTACCCTTAATCGTCTACAGATAAGCCCTGATTATGTATGGTCAACCTGCTAATTACAAAAGCATTATAGCGCAGAATAACAAAAATTTCAATCCTGAAGTCTTTAAAAAGTGCTGTTTGTTAAGATTTCATTCAAATTCTTGGTAAAAAAACATTAAATTTGTTGGAAAATAAATTTAACTTTACTATCTTTGCGATAGGTAACAAAAATTGATTCAAAATTCTCAGCTATGGCAAAGTATAACATCACAAAAATCAAGGAAAAGGAAGCTTCTTATAGAACCTTAGTTAGCCCTCAGATGATGGATGAGCTTGAAGCAAGAATCAACGATATCATCATCATCCAAAAGAAATATAGGGATAAGAATTATTCAGCCAAGAGACTCTCTGAAGATCTGGGCACGAATACCCGCTATATTTCCGCCGTTGTCAATGTCAGGTTTCATATGAATTACACTTCTTTAGTCAATGCACACCGCATCAGAGAAGCCATGACACTGCTGGTTGACAAGCGATACAAAGACTTAACCATGGAAGAAATTTCCGATATGGTAGGATTTTCCAACAGGCAGTCTTTTTACGCCTCTTTCTATAAAATCAATGGTACAACACCACGTGACTACAAAATGCAACAATTGGAAGTTCATCCGGTATTGTCTGACACGCCCAAGAAGAGAGGACGTAAGCCCGGCTCAAAAAATAAGGCCAAGGCTGCTGAGTAATTGTACATGACCTGATAATTTAATCTTATCACACAAATAGACAGACGGTAGCAAGTTTGCATTGTTGCTGCCTATTAGTGTGTTGTTATTTTCCCATTCCACAATCTTACTTTACCATCTGGCGGAGCCATAGATCATCGTCTCAAAACGGCACTTCCTCCACCGATAGACACGACATTGTTACTGACAGATTTCCCGCGTAAACTAAGATCATTATCTACAAAAGCAGATTTCGCAAAACAAATATTGTTCAACCTCAATTGGATTGTCTTGTTTTGTGACTTCTTTTCTGTATCCTGTCATCGGTATTATTGGGATATCATGCCAACGGCTACGTCCAAACAGGACTATACATTGATGATATCCTCAACTTGGCAAACGTGGTAAGACATACTCCAATCGGGTAGACCCACTGGGATAAACGAATGGGTCCATCTGCAGTTGCAGGTCAACGTCTGCTCAATATAAGCATAACATCATTTTTGCTTCTAAATTCATATATACGTTTTTTTGCAAAAAGAAAAGATTTTCCTAAGCTTGGATATTACCTCGGGAAAATCTTTTCCATGAAGATAGGGGAGACATGCCCTCTCTATCTCTGATGAATAGACGGAAGTGCTCCGTATGTTTTTTATTCTTATATCTACTTATGACAGCCTACCATTAGGGTAATATTTTTCAGCCAATCGTTCAATGGCCATCCTGTTGGGTGTCAAACGTCCATAGCTGTTCCTTTCGACAAGCTGGGTAATGGAATAGAAATCACACTTCTGGCAGGCATCCCTACTATCGATGACGGTTGTCATCAGTTCGGGCTGGATAGCGAGCAATGCGTTTTTGGGATAGTTTTCAATGTTATGGATATAGCGCCAGAGGATGTCGGTCAATTCTCTGATGTAGGACTTAATGTCTCCAAATTTACTTGTAATGTTCATAGCTCAAAGTGTATTGATTTGACAGGACAAATTTATGTACTATTTCTGACACCGACAACACCCTTGCCCAATATTTATACATGTTTGGGCTTCGTTAAGTAAACATTGTCTAACAGATGCAAATATCCTTTGAAAGCTACTAAATAAACACAAAAGTAGTCTTCATAATTGAAAAAAAGGACCTCTAAATTCTATGCAACATACATGTTCTGCCAGAGACTCACCAAAATCATCTCGTGTAAAAATAAATGGTTTCATAACACGCTCCGGAAAGAGGCAAGCCGCGTTTTGGCATGTACAGTCTGGCATCACTTTATTCTAAATCGATGATCCACTCTGATTCAGGGTATCCATTATCCGGAAATCGTCAGACCGCATGATGCCATGTAGGAGGTATGGGGTGGGGGGATAACAAAAATCGAGGGTTGTGAGAACCCTCGATTTTTGAAAGTAGTCGATAGGGGAATCGAACCCCTATGCCAAGATTGAGAATCTTGTATCCTAACCATTAGATGAATCGACCCTGACAGGGAATAAAAAATCCTCTCATATTGCTGGGAGGATGGTAGTCGATAGGGGAATCGAACCCCTATGCCAAGATTGAGAATCTTGTATCCTAACCATTAGATGAATCGACCGTTTCGTGAGATTATCCTTGCGGAAGCTGGGGGATTCGAACCCCCGGTACGCTAACGCGCACGGCAGTTTAGCAAACTGCTGGTTTCAGCCACTCACCCAAACTTCCTTTCCGTAGGGATTGTTAACCTCACAGCACTCTTTCGAAATGCGGTTGCAAAGGTAAGGATTAATTTTAGTTCCACCAAACTTTTGCAAATCTTTTTTATCTCTTTGGCGAATATTTGTCATTAAGTTCTATATAATATGTGGGAGCAGGCATCAATACTGTTGCATGATTTTGATGAAAAAGGCTATTAAATCAAATCGGGCGATAGAAAAAAATCATGATGAAAGAATTTGATAATAGGCAATAAAAGCAGGGGCTTAGAAGGAACGACCACATGACAAGTCAGAAAATAAGGCAAAATGGGGCTATATCTAAAAGACTGATAATCAGCGCCCTGTAAAATATTGACATATTTAGCGCACACGATTACTATCTAATCGCATGACGAATACTATCGAATCGTCTTACGATTCCTATCAAATCGCACCATGATTTGTACCTCATAGTTGAACAAAATAACCTAAAACCACCCTAAAAAGCATGTTTTACCCCTAAAACAAGGCATACATTGCACCATAAAATTACCTATTATATATAAAAAAGATGCTTTTTGCTTCTCATTGATAAAACGAAAAGCGCGTGATTATGTCGAAACTATTTGACATAATAAAGAGAAAAGGTTGCAAAGATTGGGGGTGGGTGACATCTCTTTCCCTCCAATCTTTGCCTCCACATAAATTGTCTATTTTTGATGCTTTGCCATAGCAGCCAATACTTGATCTGCAATGGATTTCATGCCGGCAACAGTTGGGTGTCCGTTTTGTTTGTCGATATCATGCAGCTGAATTACGGGCACAGCGTAGTGGCTGCAGATGGTCTGTATGGAAGAGGTGTAGTCCTTGTTCAAGTCGCAGTTGGAGATAAAGTAGAGTCTTACATTGGGATAGCGGTCTTGCAACTCTTGTAGCAGGAAGGCCAAAGCCGGTCGGAAGCAATATTTTTCTGCAAAACGGATATGGTCATATTTAAACTCTCCCAACGGAACCTGTGCCCAGGCATCGTTGGTCCCACCAAAAATCAGAATGATGTCGGGGCTACCCAGGGCATCTACACGGGTAAGGAATGACTTGTAAGTGGCATCCTGGTCGTTGTAACCTGTGTTGCAGATGGTCGATCCCGACCAGGAATCGTTTATTCCCAACTTGTAGCCACCACGGCTTACTACCTGCCACCACCAGGTTTGCCTCACTTCACATACATCGGTTCGCTTGGCATCTAAAGTTTTAAAATACCAGGTTTCCATCGAGTCGGGTGTGAGATACCCTTCGAAAGTGGAGTAGGAGTCGCCAAAGACAGCTATGGTCTCTTTAGCCTGACCATAAACCTGAAAGGAACAAAGGCAGAATAGAATAAATAAGGCAATGTTTTTTTTCATAACTTGAGGTTATTGGGTTCAAAGAATTTATTCTGAACACGAGCACATAGCTCCTGAAAGGGGATGAAAGGTGGATGAGGAGTATCATGCGGAGCAATCATTTTCTCCATCCATATCATGTCCCACCACCGATCAAATTTGTAGCCGCACTGATGAAAATGGGCTACATGAATAAACCCTGATTTCTCATGAAATACCGTACTGGTATTATCATGGTAGGTATCCTCTCTGTCAGAATAGGTAATACATGCGTTTAGGTTTGTGACATGTTGCTGTTTGAGAATATCCTCAAGGGCCTGGTATAGAGTGTGTCCGATGCCCGAATGATGATATTCTGCAGAAATATAGACAGAAAGCTCCACTGCCCAATCGTATGCAGCGCGAGACTTAAATGCAGAGGCATATGCATAGCCTATAATAACTCCATCTGAAGTTTCGGCAACAAGATAGGGATATCGAGCAAGGGTCGTTTCGATGCGATGCCAGAATTCTTCAATACTCGGAACCTCATATTCAAAGGTGATAGCTGTTTCGAGAACATAGGGTCTGTATATGTCCAGCAGTTGACGGGCATCGTCACAACATGCCAACCGGATGGTGAAATGTAGAGGTTCCTGTTTATTCATTGTGTAATAGTAAATGTCATTTGCAAAGTTAGTGATTATTTTTTTTAATAGGTATTTTGTGCACGGTTTATTCTTGCATCAGATCGTAAATGCTTTTATCTTGACACCTTTATTATGATTTGTCCATCGATAAACCTCTTTCCGCAAAAATGGTTATTATATCCCCTTTTTGAATACCATGTATTGGCAAAATACTTGGTAATTTTGCCAACGAAAATAATATTTAAAATAGGATAATATAAAAATGTACATCGAAAAAATTAACAGTCCGGCTGATGTCAAAAAGTTAACTATCACTCAACTTGAGTCATTGGCAGAAGAAGTAAGAAAAGGAGTACTTAACCGAGTGAGCATTCATGGAGGCCATGTGGGCCCCAACTTAGGATTTACCGAAGCTACCGTGGCCCTTCATTATGTTTTTAATGCGCCTGAAGACAAGTTGGTGTTTGACGTATCACATCAGAGTTATCCACACAAGATGCTTACAGGCCGTAAGGAAGGATTTCTGGACCCCTCAAAAATGGATAGCATTTCCGGCTATTCTTCGCCGTTGGAAAGTCCGATATATGATAATTTTGAAATAGGTCATACGTCCACTTCGATTTCATTAGCCTCTGGATTAATGAAAGGACGTGACGTTTTAGGCGAAAAAGAAAATATTGTAGTCGTGATTGGAGACGGTTCGCTCTCCGGCGGAGAGGCCTTTGAGGGCTTGGATACCGTTGCTGAAATAGGTACCAACATGATTATAGTGGTGAATGACAACGAAATGAGCATCGCAGAAAATCATGGTGGGTTATATCGCAATCTCAAAGAACTGCGTGAGAGCAATGGCGCGGCACAGAATAATTTCTTCAAAGCTATGGGGCTTGATTACCTATATCTTGAAAAAGGAAATGACGTAGCAGCACTCATCAAGGTGTTCCAAGCCGTAAAAGACATTGACCATCCGGTTGTGGTGCACATCCACACAGAGAAGGGGTATGGGTATCAGCCTGCCATGGACAACAAAGAGGCATGGCACTACCACATGCCGTTTCATGTAGAGGATGGAAGTTTGAGAAATCCGCGAGGAGGACAATACATGCCCGCATTGTTAGGCGATTGGCTTTTCAATCAGCTCAAACATGATCCCAAACTTGTGTGCATCGCTGCAGGAACCCCTTCGTCGTTTGGTTTTCATGAGCAACGACGCAAGGAGGCTGGAAAGCAATATATAGATGTAGGCATAGCTGAGGAGGAAGCTGTGGCATTAGCTTCAGGTATGGCCAAGCGAGGAGCCCATCCCGTGTTTACGACCTACGCCACTTTCTTTCAGAGAACCTACGACCAGTTGTCGCAAGATCTTGCGGTAAATGGAAATCCGGCGGTATTCAATGTGTTAGGAAGTTCTATCTACGGAATGAGTGATTTCACCCATATCTGTTTCTTTGATATTCCGATGATAAGTCATATACCCAACTTGGTTTACCTTGCCCCAACCACGTATGAAGAACTCATTGCCATGGAGCGGTGGGCTATAGAACAGGAAAAATATTCTGTGGCTATCCGCGTGCCGGAGTTGGGTGTGGCTCATAGTGTAGGAGATGTTGACACAGACTATTCCGAACTCAACCGTTTTAAAGTAATGCATCGCGGACAGCAGGTAGCTGTGATAGCGGCAGGCGATTTTTATCAGAAAGGAGAGAAAGTGGTTGAGCTGTTGAAGCGGGAGCAGATTGATGCAACCCTCATCAATCCCCGCTATCTTTCCGGTATTGATGAAAAATTACTCGACAGCCTCAAGTCAGACCATCAATTAGTGGCTACGATAGAAGATGGTAGTCTGGATGGAGGATTTGGTGAACGGATTGCCAGATACTACGGTCCGACAGATATGCGTGTGATAAACTTCGGAGTTAAAAAACAGCTCTATGATCGTTATGATATCAATCAGTTGCTTGAAGAAAATCATCTCACTGACAGACAAATCGTCGAAGATATCATATCGTGTCTATAAACATTCATTAGTGGAAAAATGATGAGACAATAGTTTTAACATCATCAGATGATATAAAGTCGCCTGCTAAAAGGAAATCCTCTTTTGCAGGCGACTTTTTGCTTTAGTACTCTGTTAGCACTCCTTCCCTTGAATCATGTCCTTAGATTGTAATTCAAGAATATAAGACAAAAATACAAGTTGTTTTTAAAGTTATCATGTAAAATTTACAAAAAATCATTGTCGATATCAAAAAAAATATTTAAGTTTGTAGCAAAAACTATGAAGTATGACTTTTAAGAATACAGGAATTTACAAGTTTATCTCTCAAACCTTTTACCTCTATTGGGACGGGTTCAGGAGTATGACGCTTGGCAAAACATTATGGACAGTAATACTTATTAAACTGTTCATTATTTTTGCGGTGCTAAAACTCTTTTTCTTCCCTAATTATATTCATGAGAAAGTTGCAAAGGGAAGTGAGCCTGCGTATGTATCTTCTCAAATCTTAAATCGTAGCAAATAATCAATTTTAAATCTATTCTATATGTTTAACCTATTATTAGACATCACCAATGCAACCGTAGACTGGTCAAGAGCCCAGTTTGCGCTGACGGCAATTTACCATTGGCTGTTTGTTCCATTAACCTTAGGACTGGCTGTCATCATGGGAATTGCAGAGACCTGCTACTATCGTACTCAGAAGGTATTCTGGAAAGATGTGGCCCGTTTTTGGCAGAAACTCTTCGGCATCAATTTTGCGATGGGTGTCGCAACGGGTATTATTCTGGAGTTTGAGTTTGGTACCAACTGGAGTAATTATTCATGGATGGTTGGCGATGTATTTGGTGCACCGTTAGCAATTGAAGGCATCGTAGCCTTCTTTATGGAGAGTACTTTTGTTGCTGTGATGTTCTTTGGCTGGGAAAAGGTATCCCGAGGATTTCATCTTACATCGACATGGCTTACCGGTTTAGGTGCAACCATCTCTGCATGGTGGATTCTCGTAGCCAACTCATGGATGCAATATCCCATAGGACAGGAGTTTAATCCAGATACTATGCGGTTTGAGATGACCTCTTTCCTTGATGTAGCCTTTTCTCCGTTTGCTGTCGATAAGTTCTGTCATACCATTACCTCCTCATGGATTATTGGTGCAGTATTTACTGTCGGTGTGAGCAGTTGGTATCTATTGAAGCGTCGGGAGGAGAAATTGGCCAAAGCCAGTATCAAGATCGGAGGTATTGTTGGATTGGCGGCCTCGCTTTTAGCCGCATTTACCGGTGACGAATCGGCATATAAGGTCTCACAAGTCCAGCCCATGAAGCTTGCGGCTATGGAGGCATTATATAATGGAGGAACCGACCAAGGGTTGACTGCCATTGCTTTGGTCAATCCCTTTAAACAGCCTGATTATGAAAAAGAAGCAGAGCCCTCCATGCGGATAACCATTCCTTATGGGCTTTCTGTATTGGCTACTCGCACTTTACATGGTTATGTGCCGGGAATAAACGACCTAATCAAGGGATATGTGAAGGCTGATGGCAAACGTGAACCCTCGTTTGCGGAGAAGATAGAAAGTGGTAAAAAAGCTATCATAGCTTTACAGACATATCGTCAGGCCATGGTAGGGAAGAAAGCCGGTGATGAAATCCCTGCAATAGCAAAAGCACAATTACCTATATTAAAAGAGAATATTAAGTATTTTGGATATGGCTATATCAAAGACATACACCAATTGGTACCTTCTATTCCACTTACGTTCTATGCATTCCGTGCAATGGTTGGTTTAGGCATTTTGTTTATCATTTTCTTTGCAGTTGTTCTCTTCATGGTATACAAAAAAGATATCATCCAATATCGTTGGCTTCACATTGCAGGGCTGGCTATGATTCCTCTGGCCTACATCGCAAGCGAGTCGGGATGGATTGTTGCAGAGATGGGGCGGCAGCCTTGGACCATCCAGGACATGCTTCCTGTAGGCGTAGCTGTGTCTGACATTCCAGCTAACAGTATAGCTATCACATTCTTCATCTTTGCATTTCTTTTCACCACAATGCTTGTTGTGGAACTGAGTATCCTCTGCAAGCAAATAAAGAAAGGTCCTGAATATTCTGAAGTTGCACACTAAAAACATAAAGCTATGACATACGAATTCTTACAATCATATTGGTGGTTTGTTGTCTCTTTGATGGCATCATTCCTCGTATTCTTCCTCTTTGTGCAAGGTGCCAATTCCATGATATTCGATTTGGGCAAGACACCAGAGGAACGTCGGTTGGTTATTAATTCCACTGGACGAAAATGGGAGTTTACTTTCACCACACTGGTTACTTTTGGCGCATCATTCTTTGCTTCTTTTCCTTTATTTTATAGCACAAGTTTTGGAGGTGCTTACTGGGTTTGGATGCTTATATTGTTCTCATTTGTCATTCAAGCCGTAAGCTATGAATTCCAAAACAAGCTGGGTAATCTTCTTGGTGCGAAGACATTTCAAGTCTGCTTGATTATCAACGGCATAGTTGGACCTCTTCTCATCGGTGGGGCTGTGGCAACTTTCTTCGACGGAAGTAACTTTATTGTTGAGAAAGCAAATATGACACAGAGCCTACAACCCGTCATCAGCCGATGGGCTAATGCGAGCAGCGGACTCGATGCTTTGTTGGATGTGTGGAACTTAGTGTTCGGCATAGCTGTATTCTTGCTGGTTCGTGTACTGGGTATCCTTTATATCAACAATAACATCAACGATGATGTAATACGTGGTCGCATCCGCTCACAGCTGCTCTATAATGCAATTGGTTTCCTGGTATTCTTCCTTACCTTCTTCGTCCGCACACTATTGAAAGACGGTTTTGCCTATGACCCAGCCACAGGCAAGGTCTTCATGGAGCCTTATAAATACTTCAACAATCTTGTGGAGATGTGGCCGCTGGCTATCATTCTTCTTGTGGGTGTGGTGTTATTGCTCTTTGGCGTGGGCAAAACCATTTTGGATAAAAACTATATCAAGGGTATCTGGCCTGCAGCTATCGGTGTGATGATGGTGGTGCTGGTATTGTTTCTCATCGTGGGATGGAACAACACAGCATTCTATCCCTCTAATGTAGATCTGCAGTATTCGCTGACCATCCGAAACAGCAGCAGTAGCGAAACAACACTTCGGGCCATGACTTATGTGTCATTGCTTGTGCCTGTAATAATTGCTTACGGTGCATACGCCTGGTGGTCTATTGACAAGAAGAAACTGGATAGGAAAGAAATCAGCGAAGGCGAAGCTTATTAGTAAGTATAGATGTTAAAATTTAAAGACCATTACTTGTCGAAAGAAAATCATCGACGATGTAATGGTCTTTTTTTATTGGTAGAACAACTGCCTCAAAAGCATTTCTTGTAGGGCAATTGTTTCGTTTAAATACATACAAAAACGACCTGATTTCAAAGGCATTACCATTCCCTCATAGGAATATCAGGTAATGAAGATCTGTAAATCCCGTGCTTCGGTCCAGGATTTCCATAACAATTGGGTATCCCTTCATTTTCCAATCGACATATTTTCATAATTTTAAGGTATTGCGATATCTCGAAGGTCGCAGTACCTTTGCATGCACATTAACAAACAAGTATCTCAGGATAAAATGATGAACCCAATCAAGATTTTCCTTCCCAGTGCGTTGGTGGTAGGGCTTCCGATAAATGCCCAGACTGCCGACTCCATACAACAAGACGTGAAACACCTTCGTGAAGTAGAGGTTGTGGCCAAGTCCAAGGCCCGAAAAATGCAGGAACAGGCCTACGCCATATCCGTACTCGACCTGACCAAGACCTACGCCACCAACCCCACGATGAACAAAGTGCTCAACCAGGTGACCAGTGTCCGCGTGCGTGAAGATGGTGGAGTAGGCAGCAACTACACCTTTGCCATGAACGGTTTCTCGGGTAATCAGGTGAAGTTTTTCCTCGATGGTGTACCAATGGACAACTTCGGGTCAAGCTTTAATCTGTCTTCCCTCTCGTCCAATCTGGCCGATCATGTAGAGGTTTACAAAGGTGTACTGCCGGTATTTCTTGGTGCAGATGCCCTCGGAGGAGCTGTCAATATTGTGTCTCGGATAAATGCTAACTATCTCGATGCTACCTATTCCATAGGCTCTTTCGGTACTCACAGGCTAAGCGTTAATGGGGCTTATACCAATCTGAAAACGGGTTTCACGTTTCGTGCCAACGCCTTTGCCAACTATTCCAAAAACAATTATAAAGTCTATGCGCCCATCGTGGATTTGAATACCGGCCTGAACACCGGCGACCAATGGGTAAGCCGGTTCTACGACCAGTATCATTCTGCAGGAATTCGCATAGAGACGGGCTTGGTAGGAAAGTCATGGGCCGACTATCTTCTGCTGGGACTCATTGCCTCGGAAAACAATAAGCAGATTCAGACCGGTGCCACGATGGATGCCGTGTATGGCGGAGTGAAGCAGAAAAGCTACTCCCTTATTCCCAGTATCCGTTATCGAAAGACCAACATCTTCACGCCGGGTCTCGACCTCTCGGTCTATACCACCTACAGTTTTGTCAACACGCACAACGTCGATACAGCATCCACCACCTACAACTGGCTGGGCGAACACATCGCTTCGACCAGTCGTGGCGAGGGCTATCTTACCGATGCCACCATCCGCGAGCGCGAGTTTCAGACAAATGTCAACCTCAATTACCTCGTTGACAACCACCAGAGCCTGACGCTCAACCATGTGTTGTCATCAATGAACCGCAAGGAAAACGACCTCGAACATCTGGACTACAGCATGAACAACATCCCCCAGACGCTCACCAAGAATATCACCGGTCTGGGCTATCAGCTGCGTTTCAAGCGATGGAATGCCAATGTCTTTGGCAAACTCTATTTCATGAACACCGCAACCCACAAGCTTTTCGACATCTTCTTAGAGACCGAGCACTATGAGAAGGTCAAGGCCCATCAGTCGAAGGTGGGGTATGGAGCGGCGTTCACCTATTTCCTGTTGCCCGGGCTGCAGGCCAAGATTAGCATGGAACAGGCCTATCGCATGCCCGAGGCTATCGAACTCTTTGGCGACGGATTTATCCAGAAGAGCAATACCGACCTTAAACCGGAGAACTCCAAGAACTTAAATGTGGGTCTGCTCTACGATCTGCGGTTTGAACAACACCATTTCAAGGCCGAGGCCAACTATATTTACCGCTACACTAAGGACTTCATCTACAAGGGAGTGAGTCTGACAAGCGACCCAACGACATCCTACGAGAACATCGGAAAGGCCATCACCCACGGCGTGGAGGGTAGTCTGCAGTATGACTATCGCAATCAGTTGCACCTCGGGTTCAACATCACCTATCAGGATATCAGGGACAAACAGAAAACCGAGGTGACATCCAACTCATACGTGAGCAGCGAGACTACATCCAATATTACCTATGGTCAGCGCATGCCCAACATCCCTTACTTCTTCCTCAACGGTGATGCCTCGTGGAATTTCCATAATGTTTTGCGCAGTGGTAACACGCTCACGCTGGACTATGGCTGCGACTATGTTTACAAATATTATCTGAGTTTCCCTGGTCTGGGACGTCCCACCAACAAGAAATTCATTCCCACCCAGTTTGCCCACAATGCCTCTCTGACCTATACGATGGCCGAAGGCAAATACAGCGTAGGCTTAGAGTGCACGAATATCACCAACGAGAAGCTCTACGACAACTACCGACTGCAGAAGCCCGGAAGAGCCTTCACAGCGAAATTCCGTGTGTATCTCTCTAAAATGTAAATCCAAAAGACTTTCAATCATGAATAAAACTATCCTCCATACCAAACATATCCTTCTCGGTCTGGCATCCATCCTCTCGCTCGCATCGTGCGACACCGACATGGGCAGCACCGAGGTGGCATTCCAACCCTACGTGCTCTCGCTCGGCATCACATCGAGCGGCACCACGACCTACTATGTTGTCACCGCCGAAGACCTCGCCGATTCCACTCAAACCATTGATGCTTTAGGGAAGGGCATCGAGCAATCGGGCTACCGTGACTATCAGCAAGCCGGCCAGACACTGTTCTCCATCGGTGGCCTCGGTGTGACAAGTGCCACGGGTATTCAGCGCGATGACGAGGGCTTCATACAGGAAAAGGGCAACTTTGTGTTCACCACGACTCCCATAGGCTTCTGTCAGGTGGACGACAACACGATGGCAGCGATGGAGCTGCCGACCTCGACCAACAAGGGCGGACACCTCACATTCTATTCCGTAGACATCCAGACGCTGTCGCTCGACAACAAAATCACCACCACAACCGTGGCTCCGATGGACGACCATGAGTGGCCATACGTCACCGGAATGGAGTATGCGGGGGACAAACTCTATGTGAGTTATGAGCCGATGAACCCCAATACGTTCACGTCTGACTATGCCGACACGTCGTTTGTGGCAGTCTATTCTTATCCCGATTGTCAATTCGTGAAATTGATGAAAGACACGAGGTTTGGCAATATCGGTTCATGGAATGCTTTCAATGGATTTCAAAAGGATGAGCAAGGCGACCTCTACGCCATGTCCAATACGTCGATGGCCAATGGCTTCTCGCAGTCGCCCAAACATTGCGGCTTCCTGAAAATCAAAGCAGGAGATACGGAGTTTGACCCCGATTACACCTTTGACTATCAGGCTCTGACCGGACAGAAAGTGGCCCACTGGCTTTATCTCGGCAACGGCAAGGTCTTTGCAGAGGTCACCACCCGTCTCGATGCGTCGGCATGGAGCGACGCCGACCTGAAATGTTGTATCATAGACCTCGTGAACAAGACTTCTATTGACGTGGAAGGCATCCCCGTGCACAATGGAAATGGTGGTCGCCGCTATACCTGCTTCTACGAAAACGGCATGGTCTACACTGCTATTCCGACCACTTCGGGCGTGTATATTTACCAAACGGACGTGGCTTCGGCCACCGCTACCAAAGGAGCCAAGGTGTCGGCCAACTTTGTGGCGGGAATTTTCAAGCTGAATTAGGAGATGAGACGCATTCTCAAGTGGCTGCATCTGTGGCTGGGCATCCTGTCGGGGATAGTCGTTGTCATCGTCTGTCTTACCGGCGGACTGTATGTTTTCAAGGACGAGCTGACGGCGATTGGTGAGCCTTGGCGAACTGTGCACGCCGAAAATCGACCTTTTCTCAAGCCCGTGGAGATGGTCGGACGGGCCAAACGTGTGATGGGAGATGCTTCGCCGTCGGCCATTACCTATGGAAAGCGTGACGAAGCCGTATGGGTAGACTATTTCCAGACGGTCGATGGAGGCAGCGCCAAAGTGTTTCTCAATCCCTATTCCGGTCAGGTTTTGCATGTCACACGCCACGCTCCCGGCGATTTTCAGTTCTTCAACTTCATCCTGCAAGGCCATCTACGCCTATGGTTGCCGGAGCCGTGGGGGAGACAAGTGGTGGGATATGGCATATTGTTGTTTCTCATCACCCTGCTCACGGGACTCTTTCTGTGGTATCCCAAACGGTGGTCAAAGAAGTCGGTCAAGAGCCATTTCACCGTCCACAGGCCCTTCAAGTTCCAACGGTTGATGTACGATTTGCACAGCGTTGTGGGGTTCTATGTATTGCTTCCGCTCATTGTCGCAAGTTTTACCGGACTGATTTTCGCTCTCGACTGGGTGGCCAAGAGCACCTATTATATGATGTCAGGTGGCAAAACGTTTGTGGAATATGAGATGCCGACATCCACATCGGGACACGACACGGTGCAATGGCAGGCGTTAAATCGAATCTATGACCGTATTTCCCAAGAGGAACCTCAGGCGGTTCAGTTCTATTACGCCTTGCCGCAGAAACCGGAAGATGTCTACAGAGTGAGCATAGTCCATGAGGAAGGGTCCTATTATCGTCAGGATAACCGATTCTTCGATTCCCACTCCGGCATCGAACTGCAGGGCAACGGCATCTACACCGGGAAATATTCTGATAAGACCGGTGCCGACAAGTTCTTCAGAATGGGCGTCGATTTGCACGAAGGCAGAGTGTGGGGGCTGTTCGGACGACTCCTCATGCTGTTCTCCGCACTCGTCGGTGCATCTCTGCCAATCACCGGATTCATCCTTTATTACAAGCGGAAATTCCATTAGTCGTATAGAAATTCCACTGCGGAGAGATGGATTTTCCTTTGATCTAATCATTGGTTTTCCATCTTCCCCTTACTGTCATTTAGATGAAAGCTGCCCACTGTCAAAGCCTGACGGTGGGCCGTTTTCATTTTTTATATTTTCATTTCGCTATCTTATCTGATTATTTCTTATCTTTGCGACATGAAAAGATATTCCTTTGTTTTAGTATTATTATTAGCAGCAATGTATGGCTGGGCGCAGCAAAGCCACTATGCCAACAAGTTGGAGGAGTTCAGTCAGATGCGTGCTGTCGACTCCACTGATGTGGTGATGCTGGGCAATGGCTTGGTGGAATATGCGGGAGACTGGAATATTCTGTTGGGATGGAAGCACATCAGAAACCGCGGAATTGCTACCGAGGATGCCAATGGACTATGGCGAAGACTGAATACTGTGACGGCAGGACATCCCCAAGCCATATTTATTATGGTGGGGCAAGAGGATATTCTCAATGGGGCTACGGTGGAGGAGACCTACAACCAGTGTGTCCAGATACTCCATTTCATCAAGACAAGATGCCCCAAGACCAAGCTGTTTGTGCAAAGCAACCTGCCGGTTTGCGACTATTATAATGCAGACAAACTAAAGGGAAAGTCGGATAAGATTGCCGTGTTGAACGTAAAACTGAGAAATTATTGCAAGCAACGTGGCTTGGCTTATATCAACCTGTATAAGTCTTTCATCCGACATGGTACGACGGAACTGCGCAGAGAGTTGACCACAGACGGCCAGAACCTCTCGGCTTTCGGGTACAGGCTATGGGCATTTGAACTGAAAAAATATCTCCTCCAGCTCTCCTCCCATCCATAACCCATTCTTTACATCGCCTGTCACTACTATAAGAGCTAATAAGATGGAAAAGAATCAATTCACACCCTTGCACTTTCGATGGGATAATCCCTCCATGCACAACTGACGCCTTATCAAAAACCAGCCCTCAGCTCCGATGTCCGAACCAAGGATTTGCTCAGTCGTCTGACCTTAGAGGAGAATACTTCACTCATGCCTGACGGGTCGCCGGCCATCCCAAGATTAGGACCAAGAAACTCCCTTTTGATGTGATGAACTTTATTATTCTATGAATCAGTCAGCAGATGTAGACGCATCATCTGTAGGATTTTGCATTGGTAAATCCCCGATTTAGATACGTTCCACTTGTTTGACACCTTTTATCGTCCTGAGTTTTCGCATCAAAGTCTGAAGTTTGGTGGTGTCTTCGAGCTGGACTACAAGGTTTCCCGAGAACAAACCATCATGTGAGTCAATGTTGATGGAGCGCATTACGATTTTCTCATCCTTAGAGATAATGTTGGTAATATTAGAGATAATACCGATATCGTCATTGCCAATCACCCGCAAGGTGATGCCATACTTTGACGCACTCTTCCCGCTCCATCGTGCCCTGACGATGCGATAGCCAAACCGTCTGCGCAGTTCGGGAGCGTTGGGACAACTCTGCCGATGTATCTTGATGCCGCCGTTGACCGTCACAAAACCAAAGATGGGATCTCCATAAATGGGGTTACAGCACGATGCCAACTGGTAATCGATGCCCTTGAGGTTCTGATCGATGGTGAGCACATCGTCACTTTCGCGTGCCAGCTCCTTCTCTGGACTTTCATATTCGAAGTTTTCGGCCGACCGTGCCTCGTGGTCTTTGGTAGCGTTTTGCACATGGTCGCGCACCTCCAGATACTTGTCGATGACATCATTCGGCTCTAACTTGCCATCAGCTATCTGTTTATAGAAATCGGAAACCTCTTTAAAGCCCATCTTCTTTACCAAGTGGCCCATGATGCTTTCCTCTATTTCTATCTTCTTATTGCGGAAGCGACGCTCCAGCATCTCCTTGGCATAGAGGCCGTCTTTGACCGTGGTCTCCTTGAGGGCAAGGCGTATCTTCGATTTGGCCTTGGACGTTTTGGCTATGTTCAACCAGTCGCGCTTGGGTGTTTGGTTGCTTTGTGTGATGACCTCCACGGTGTCGCCCGAGTGCAGCTGTTCACGCATGGGCACCACCTTACCATTGATTCTACCACCCACACAGGTGTTGCCTATCTTGGAATGGATGCGATAAGCAAAGTCCAGTATGGTGGCATCAGACGGAAATTTGAAGAGGTCGCCCTTCGGCGTGAACACATACACTTCTTCAGGAGCCAGAGACATCTTGAACTGATCCATCACCTGCAGGTTGTCGCCGGCTTCGAGGGCAGTGCGGATATTGGCCAACCATTCGTCCATCTGCCCACCACTCTTGATGCCCTTGTATCGCCAGTGGGCAGCCAAACCATGTTCGGCAATGTCGTCCATGCGCTCAGTGCGTATCTGTACCTCCACCCATTTGTTTTCAGGACCAAGCACTGTGATGTGCAGACTTTCGTAACCATTGGACTTCGGCACCGAGAGCCAGTCGCGAAGACGCTTCGGGTTAGGCTGGTACATATCCGTCACGATGGAATAAGCCTGCCAGCACTGCTGCTTTTCCTTATCCTCGGGCGAGTCGATGATGATACGGATGGCAAACAGATCGTATATCCCTTCAAAGGCACACTTCTGCTTTTTCATCTTCTGCCAGATGGAATGGATAGACTTGGTGCGTCCCTTCATGTGGAATTTCAGACCTGCCTCTTCAAGATTTTTCTGAATAGGACCGATGAATTGCTTGATAAAGGCATCACGTGAACGCTTCGTTGCGTTGAGCTTATCCTTGATCATGTAATAGGCATCGTGCTCCAGATACTTCAGCGAGAGGTCTTCCAGTTCACTCTTTAAGGTGTAAAGTCCAAGTTTATGGGCCAGTGGGGCGTAGAGATAATTGGCTTCTTCAGACACCTCGTGCTTCGCATCGACATTCTCCGTGTCGCGTATCTGCCGCATGATATTCACACGATCGGCAATCATGATGAGTATCACCCGCATGTCTTCAGCAAAACTCAGCAACAGATTGCGGAAGTTCTCACTCTCAATGACGGGGTTTTTCTCATAGAGTTTCTGTATCTTGGCCAGGCCATGGATGATGTGGGCCACATTGTCTCCCAATCTCTCCTTGATGCTTGTGGGCAACTCATGGTCATTCGCAAGGCATCCGTAGAGTAGGGTGGCAATCACTCCGTCGCGGCTCAAACCTATCTCATCCACAGCAATCTGTGCGGTCTGGAGAGAAGTCAGCACAGGATTCAGCCCGAAAACATCACGATGCACGTTGCCATTCTCGATAGCCTGTTGGATAAAATTTTCCAAGATAGCCTCATCGTCGTCTTCGAGTGTGTTGCCGATGGCTTCCTTGAGATGCGCACGAATGTCCTGAATCTCCTGAAGCTCCTCCTGTGTAAATTCCATTTTCTCTTCCATCTGTACAGATTGATTAAGTGGTATGTGTTCCTCCTTTCATTCGTCTTTCTAATCCTCCAGACAGGTGTCGAAGGCCGCCTCGATAGCTTTGCGGTCCATATTATGACCGATGAAGACTATCTTCTGCATACGATCGCCGTAGTTTTCGTCCCAGTCTTTCTTCACCTGCGGATTTTTCTCGACAAACTGCTCCAGTTCCTCGTCTGACATCGTGGCATACCACTGTCCGGCATTGGTAATGTTAAACTGTCGGCCTGCCTGCTCAAAGAGGTAGCATGTGTCTGGTTCGTCTTTGAAATAGCACATGCCCTTAGCCCTGATGACACTCCTGGGCCACTTCGTAGACACCAGTTCGTCAAAGCGACCAAGGTTCATAGCCGGGCGGCGATAATAGACAAAGGTCTCGATGCCATACTCCAGCGCCTCACCCGACTCCTCGTTTTCCAGTTCATCGGCTTCTTCTTCCATCGCCTCAATCCATCGGGCAGAGGTGGCTACCTTTTCAAAATCAAACATGTGGGTATCGAGAATTTCTTTGAGTTCCACATTGCCATAGTCGGCCTCAAGTATCTTGGCCTGGGGCTGAATTTCACGGATAACGGCCTTGAGATGTGCCAACTCGTCAGCACTCACCTCCGACACCTTGTTTAAAATGATGATGTTGCAGAACTCTATCTGCTGTATCACAAGACTCGCCAGGTCTTCCTCGCCGATATCCGACTTCTTCAGTTCGTCGCCAAGACCAAATTCATCGCGCATGCGCAGGGCATCGACGACCGTCACAATGGCATCCAGACGGGCTGCGCCATTCTGCAATGCCTCGGGCGCGATGAGCTGGGGATAAGTGCTGATGGTCTGTGCGATGGGAGCAGGCTCACAGATTCCACTGGCCTCGATGACGATATAGTCGAACATCTTCATGCAGATGAGATCATTGAGTTGCTTCACGAGGTCCATCTTCAGGGTGCAACAGATACATCCGTTCTGCAGGGCCACGAGACTGTCGTCCTCCTGACCCACGATGCCACCCTTCTGAATGAGGTTGGCATCGATGTTCACTTCGCCGATATCATTGACGATAACGGCAAACTTCAGGCCCTGTTCGTTGGCTAATATACGGTTTAATAATGTGGTCTTGCCGCTGCCTAAATAGCCGGTGAGCAGCAATACGGGAGTTTCCTTTGTATTCATTTTATGCTTCTTTCTTAGTTTTATGCGATATAATCTACTATTGCAAAGTTACAAATTTAATGCCAAAATAGAACGGTCAACAAAGAAAATGTGTTAACTTTGCAATGCAAATCAATGACACTATGGAAGAAATCAACGACAAGCAGGAACAGATATTGATCAGTATCACGGGTCAGGACCGCCCCGGCCTCACCTCATCCATCATGACCATCTTGGCCAAATACGATGCCGAGGTGCTCGATATCGGTCAGGCCGACATCCATTCCACCTTATCACTGGGTATCCTTATCCGCACAGGTGAGACCAACTCCGGACAGGTGATGAAGGAGTTGCTGTTCAAGGGAACGGAACTTGGCGTGAACATGGGATTTTCGCCCATCACCGACGACGAGTATGAGGCATGGGTCAACCAGCAGGGCAAGAACCGATATATACTCACGGTGATAGGCCGTTCGCTCTCTGCCCACAACATAGAGGAAGCCACCAACATCATTGCCTCGCAGGGACTCAACATCGACTCCATCCTCCGTCTCACCGGACGCTTGAGCATCAAGCATCCCGAGCGCAACGTCAGGTCGTGTATCGAGTTCTCACTCCGTGGCACGCCGACCGACCGTCAGGCCATGCAGGCAGAGCTGATGCGTCTCTCCCACGACATGGGCATCGACTTCTCATTCCAGCAAGACGACATGTATCGACGCATGCGGCGTCTCATCTGCTTTGATATGGACTCCACATTGATACAGACCGAGTGTATCGACGAACTTGCGGCAAGGGCCGGAGTGGGCGAGCAGGTGAAGGCCATCACGGAGCGGGCGATGCGTGGTGAGATTGATTTCAAGGAGAGTTTCACTGAGCGTGTAGCCCTGTTGAAGGGTCTCGACAAGAGCGTGATGAAAGAGATTGCCGAGAATTTGCCTATCACTGAGGGTGTGCCGCGCCTCATGAGCGTGCTCAAACGATGTGGTTACAAGATAGCCATCCTGAGCGGTGGATTTACCTATTTCGGCGAATATCTGCAACGACTCTATGGCATCGACTATGTCTATGCCAACGAGCTGGAGATCGACGACAACGGCAAACTCACCGGCCGATACGTCGGCGAGGTGGTCGACGGCAAGCGCAAGGCCGAACTGCTGAAGCTCATCGCTCAGGTGGAGAAGGTGAATCTTGCCCAGACCATTGCCGTGGGCGATGGCGCCAACGACCTGCCTATGATCAGTGAGGCCGGCCTCGGCATCGCCTTCCATGCCAAACCGCGTGTGGTGGCCAATGCCCGTCAGAGCATCAACGCACTCGGACTTGATGGTGTGCTCTACTTCCTGGGCTTCAAAGACAGCTATCTGGGAGAGCAAGGCAAACTGTAACAAGGGTTTGCCTAACCTCTCCTTTTCCTTTCTCTATCATTTTTTTCTGTAATAAAGGTATAATATATTTAGAACATAAGGACGCTATGTTCTAATAGAGTCATGCTCTATCAAAAGATTATATGACTTTCTAACCCGACAAAAATTATTGATGAAATAACTTGAACAATCTCTTTTAAAACCGGGCTTTATTCCAAAATCATGGGAAACTACCCGCAAAAACACCCCAAAATGCGCCTTTTAGAAATCCCTGAAACACAGCACCTTGTAATTGTTTGACAAAACGAGGGTTCACGATTAGATACTAATCGTCTTGCGTTTACTATCTAATCGCACGACGATTAGGCCCTTATCATCAGCTCAGTCATGCCATTTGACAAGCAAAAAAGGCGGATTTTACCTTAAAACAGGAGAAAAATCATGATAAAAGAGGCCTAAATCCACATTCCAACCCAATACAATCGTTAAAATCAGACTTATTCCGCGCTCAAAGTAACGGCCGGGATGTGTCGGAAAATTTAGAATAAATATGACAAAATTCACTTTTCCTTCGAGTTCCTATTAAGTTCTCCATGAGAGGGAAGACATCAGCTATCAAGACAAACTGTCATACCATGTCCCGTAGAATCACCATCCATTCATTGCTTACTATGTGCGCAATAAATGGCGGGAAATAACAAAAGACTTGAATTTCCCAATGCATGGTCAACAAAAAAGCGTCTCTCCCACAATGGGAAAAGACGCTTGTTGTTATAGCATAAACATGGCATCGAAATGCCTATGTTTGCGAAATCGAGTAGGGGATTAGCCCTTGATGGCAGCTACGCCGGGGAGAACCTTACCCTCGATGGCCTCAAGCATGGCACCACCACCGGTAGAAACGTAGGATACCTTGTCGGCCAGACCGAACTTGTTGACAGCAGCCACAGAGTCGCCACCACCTACAAGAGAGAAGGCACCATTCTTCTGGGTAGCCTCTGCCACATATTTGGCGATCTCACCGGTGCCATGAGCAAAGTTTTCAAACTCGAACACACCTACAGGGCCGTTCCAAAGGATGGTCTTGGAAGCAAGAATAATCTTCTTCCACTCAGCCAGACTCTCCTCGCTGGCATCCATGCCTTCCCACTCATCAGGGATATTGTCGATGGGGAATACCTTGCGCTCTGTGTCGTTAGAGAACTCCTTACCGCAAAGAGTAGCTACAGAGAGAGAGAGGTTTACGCCTTTCTCCTTGGCAGCAGCAATCACATTGAGAGCCTCTGGCATGAGGTCGTCCTCGTGCAGTGAATTACCAATCTTACCACCCTTGGCCTTGATAAAGGTGTAACCCATACCGCCACCGATGATGAGGTTGTCCACCTTGTCGAGCAAATTCTGGATAACTCCAAGCTTGGAGCTTACCTTTGAACCACCGATGATGGCGGTGAAAGGATGCTGTGCGTTTTTCAGCACATTGTCGATAGCTGTCACCTCTTTTTCCATGAGGTAGCCGAGCATCTTGGATCCGGCATCGAAGTAGTCAGCGATAACGGCAGTAGAAGCATGTTTGCGGTGAGCGGTACCGAAGGCATCGTTCACATATACATCAGCGTAAGAAGCCAACTTCTTGGCGAAGTTTTTCTGAGACTCCTTCATGGCGTTCTTAGCCTCGTCGTATTCGGGTGTGCCCTTCTCTACACCAACGGGTTTTCCTTCCTCCTCGGGATAGAAACGCAGGTTCTCCAGCAACAGAGCCTCGCCCATCTTCAGGTCGGCAGCCTCGGCCTCGGCATTGCCGCAATCCTTGGCAAACTTCACATTCACACCGAGACGCTCAGATACCTTGGCAACGATCTGGCTCAAGCTCAGCTTCTCGTTGACTTTGCCCTTAGGCTTACCCATGTGGCTCATCATGATGACAGCGCCGCCGTCAGCCAGAATTTTCTTCAGAGTGGGGAGGGCACCACGGATACGAGTGTCGTCAGTAACATTGCCATTTTCATCCAATGGCACGTTGAAATCTACACGAACGATTGCCTTCTTACCGGCAAAGTTGAATTCTTCGATTGTCATTTCTTGTTTATTTTTTTGTTAAAAATCAATCTATGTTACTATGCAAAGTTACGAATTTTATTGGATAACACGTGGGTAGCTCAATAGTTTTTTACTTTTTTTACTCGATAGCTTATGGTTTGTCATATGGATATAGCAAAAATCATTCTTCGTATTCGGTGGAATCCTCAATACCTGCTTCCCGCAACGCTTCCTGTCGCTCACGGCATGTGCCGCACTTGCCACAATGTTTGTCACCGCCTTTGTAGCAGCTCCAAGTCTCGGCATAGTCGATTCCGAGAGCCTTGCCGTGTCGGGCGATGTCGCTTTTGGTGATATTGGTGTAGGGAGCAAGGATTTGAATGCCGGGATAAGTGCCGGTGCGGGTAGCCTCCGACATGGCCTTGACAAACTCAGGGCGACAATCAGGGTAGATGGTATGGTCGCCACCATGGTTGGCCATCATGATAAACTTCAGACCATGACTCTCGGCAATACCAGCCGCAATACTGAGCATGATGCCATTGCGGAATGGAACTACGGTGGATTGCATATTCGAATCATCGTAGTTGCCCTCGGGAATGGCCTCCGCTCCCTGTAGCAAACTCGACTTAAAATACTGTGGCATGAAGTCCAAGGGGATGGTGATGTGTGGGATTCCGAGACGTTTACAGTGCAATTCCGCAAACGGAATCTCTCGGTTATTGTGGTTGCTGCCGTAGTTAAACGACACCCCCAGGGCGATACGGTCCCTGAATTCGTAGAGCATGGTAATGGAATCCATGCCACCACTGACAATGATAATGGAGTCTTTCATATCTGATGTTGTTATCCTAATGATTTTTTCCTTATATTTCTCCTATCCAAACAGGGCACGGAGAGCTCCTTCTACCTTCTTCACAGGATGGAGTTCGATTTTATATTGATGGGTGTTGATGCTTTTAAGATTATGTGAGGGTAGGATGATATGGCTGAAACCGAGCTTCTCGGCCTCTGCAATGCGCTGCTCGACACGGCTCACCGGTCGCACCTCGCCACTCAAACCCACTTCGCCACACATGCACCAACCAGGCTCAATCGGGGTATCTACATTACTTGAAAGAACCGCAGCTATCACGCTGAGGTCCATTGCCATATCGGTAACACGCAGTCCTCCAGCTATGTTCAGAAAGACATCCTTCTGCATGAGCTTAAAGCCGACACGCTTTTCAAGTACGGCCAGCAACATGTTGAGACGTCGCTGGTCAAATCCTGTGGCCGATCGTTGGGGTGTTCCGTAGGCTGCCGACGATACGAGGGCTTGCGTTTCCACCAGGAATGGGCGCACGCCCTCGATGGCAGAGCTAATCGCAATGCCCGAGAGTCCTTCGTGATCTTCGGTCAAAAGCAATTCCGAGGGATTGGAAACTTGACGCAATCCATCCTGCCTCATCTCATAAATACCTAACTCTGAGGTGCTTCCAAATCGGTTCTTCATGCTTCGCAGTATGCGGTACATGTAGTGTTGGTCGCCTTCAAACTGTATGACGGTATCGACAATATGCTCCAATATCTTTGGTCCGGCAAGCGTTCCCTCCTTATTAATATGTCCAATGAGAATGACGGGAACACCACTCGTCTTGGCAAAACGGAGTAGGGCAGAGGCACATTCACGCACCTGCGTAATACTTCCCGGTGAGGAATCCACCGTCTCTGTGGCCATCGTCTGAATGGAATCAATCACTACCAACTCAGGATGGACCTCTTGGATATGGGCAAAAACATTCTCTAAAGAGGTTTCACACAGCACAAAGATGGACTCAGGATTTACCGGACGCAACCGTTCGGCACGCATTTTGATCTGATGTGCACTCTCCTCACCACTGACATAGAGTATGCGTTTTTCGGGAATGGAGAGGATTGTCTGTAGTGTGAGGGTCGATTTTCCAATCCCTGGCTCACCGCCCAGAAGCGTAATGCTGCCCGGTACGAGTCCGCCACCCAACACGCGGTTCAGCTCATCATCATGGGTATTGATGCGAGGCTCATCCTTTGCGGAGATCTCATGCAGCATCACGGGCTTGTTGGGCGACCCGAGATGAAGTCCGGGATGCCCGTCCCCCCGCCGCAAAGACATTGCAGCGTTTTTGGCAGCATTGGTTCCAGAGGTATTGGCAACCTTGATTTCCTTGAACGATGACCATTCCCCACAGGAGGGACATTTGCCTAACCATTTGGCCGATTCGTAGCCACAATTGCTACAAACATACATCGTCTTGTCTTTTGCCATATCAAGTGCCTTGTTAACTAAATTATACTCATGCAAAAGTAGTATTTTTTTCCCGTAATTGCAAAATTAATTATTAACTTTGCATGCAAATGAAAAAACTATTTGTTTATATTGTACTGCTTGTCGTTGCAACGGGCATCTATTCCTGTGGAGGCTCTTTTGAGGAAAAGCTCAGACAATCCCATCGAGACAAATTAAAGTTGGAAAGGGAGGACTCAGCGGCACTCAAAATAGCCACCACACCTACGATGGACTGCTTGCCACTGTTTATCGGTGTGGAAGACAGCCTGTTTCAGAAGGCTGGGGTAGTGGTTCACCTGCGTGCCCGCAACTCCCAGATTGATGGTGACACCCTGATAGAAGGTGGGCATGTGGAGGGATTTGTGACCGATCTCATCCGGGCCGAACGGCTGCAGAAACGTGGAACGCCCTTGAAATATGTGGCAGCCACCAATCTTTATTGGCAAATCATATCCAACAGGATTGCTCGAGTGAAAGATATTAAACAGCTATCAGACAAGATGATAGCTATAACAAGATATTCGGCAACAGATTATTTAGCTAACCTTGCTGTGGATAGTGCGCACCCGAAATATGATGTCTACCGCATACAAATTAATGATGTAAAAATCAGGTTGAAGATGTTGCTAAACAACGAGATGGATGCCATCGTCATTCCTGAGCCCCAAGCTACCACGGCAAGACTCAACACCAACCCCGTGCTGATGGATTCAAGACACCGCGACTATCGTCTGGGGGTGATAGCATTCAGAGAAAAAGCTCTGAAAGACAAGTCACGGCAGAAGCAGTTGGCCCTTTTCCTGAAGGTTTACAATGAAATCTGCGACTCCATCAACAGTAAAGGCACGACTCACTACTCCAAGGTGATAACAAAATATATGGGTGTGGACGATAAGACGGTGAAGGCATTACCTCATCTTAATTATCAACACGCTACACCACCGAGAGCATCTGACGTGGATCGTGCACGTAAATATTGGCATTAAAACAGCCTTTTCACCATATATACTCCTCATTTATGGACGACCAACAGAAAAAGACAGACTGGAAAGCAATCCTCAAA
>JAEAMQ010000009.1 GCA_016901395.1 Prevotella sp.
AGTAGTAAAAGATGTTATTATGTTACTATGTCTTTACTTTACTACGTCTTTACTTTACAATTATACTATCCGATAGTTGGTATTAACCACAGATGAGAACAATGAAAAACAATGATGGGGCAGTGGTAAAACGAGAGGACTTCTTTTGTGCATGCATAGAGAAGGGGACGTTTACAGGGTCGGTGCAACTGTCCATCGTGTAGCGAGCAGCGTAACCTCTGCGAAATTTCAGACATCGCGCGAGCCAATTTGCGGCATCTACGGCATCTGCGAGAAATTAAAATTGCGTTGATTGCGTTTATTGCGAGAGACAAAACCATGCAACCTCGCGGGCCAAGACCGCATCCGAACCATGAAAAAAAACAATTGTGCTCATGACATTCAGACCACTGTTGCGAGACCACTTTGCGATTAGGGCCTAATCGCGTCGCGAATACTATCGAATCGCAAGACGATTAGGCCCTAATCATGACACGATTAGATAGTTATCGCAAAGGCGATGCAGACCAACCGTGTGAAAAGAAGAATGGGGATGGAAAGAATGTTGATTTATTTCATGGTTTCCATCTCGAGGCTTGCCCAGACAAACGGGCCTACACCCTTGGCATCGTTGTCGCGGATAGGCTCACTCATGTAATAGTCGAAAGAGCCGTCGCGCTTGAAGTTGGGAGTCTTCACGTAGGGACCGGGGGCCGGACCGAGACCGCTCACGGAGCAGCAACGGGTGAGAGATATGGTTTTATCGGCATTGACGCGGATAAACTGCTTCAGGATGCCGTTGTAAGCCTTGATGCCCGCAGCCTTGAAACTGTCGTCGAGATAACCCAGACGGGCACCCTTCAACAGGCAGTAGGCAAACATTGACGAGCAGGTGGACTCCAGATAGTTGCGCGGGTCGTTCACGTCGAGCACGTCATACCACACACCCGTCTCTTTGTCCTGATATTTCACAACGGCTGTCATGGCCTTGCGGAAAAGGTCGATGACCTCTGCGCGGCGCGCATAGTCCTGGGGCAGGACATCGAGCACCTCTATCATCGCCATGGTGTACCATCCGAGGGCACGGCCCCAGGTGTGCTGGCTCTGACCCGTCTCCTTGTCGGCCCAGAACGCGGTGTGGGTCTCGTCCCACGCGTGTTTCCACAATCCGGTCTTGGCATCAAAGGTGCGCTTGTCGGTCTTCACGATCTGGTCGATGGCATCGGCCCAGTATTTCTTCTCGGCCTTCTTCATGCCTTTGAGCGTGGGGGCGGCGAGGGTGTAATAGGGCAAACCCATGAAGATGCCGTCGAGCCACACCTGATTGGCATAGATGGCCTTGTGCCACCACACACCTTCCTGCGTGCGGGGCTGCTTCTCCAGCTGTTTGAACAGGGTTTTCAGTGCCTTGTCGAGGTTGGGCTGCGGCTCCATGCGGTTCATGCGATAGATGAAACGTGCGGTGCGCACGTTGTCGAGGTTGTAGTCCTTGAGGTCGTAGCCGGTGATATTACCCTTGGCATCGATCATCTTGGCGGGATAGGCACGCAGATAGTCGAGGATCTTCGCATCGTTATATTTAAGATAGGTGTCGAGCATGCTTTCCATCTCGATACCCATCACATAGCTCCACTTGGGCTTTTTGGAGAAGTCGAGTAGATAGCTCTCGGGCACCCGCTGCATCTCCGAGGCCACCATCCACTGCGAATAGTTGGCATAGGGGCGGTCGGCATCGTTCAACACGAGCGACCCGTTGACGAAGAGGCTGTCGAAACGGATGTTGCGCGTCTTGCCGGTGATGCTCACCGGTTCCTTAGACACACCCTCGAAATGGCAGTTTCTCACGGTGACATCGGTCACGTTCTCCACATTGTTGAGTCCGATGATCTGCACGCCATACTTGCTTTCCTTGCTCGTCACGTTCTCCATATACACCTTTCTCACGGTAGGCTCAAAGCCGCGGTAGCACTGCTCCTTGGGCTCATAGTCGAGGTTGATGCGCAGCACGGCCTCATTGCACTGGCCCACGGTGACATTGCGCATGTTGATATTCTCGATGACACCTCCGCGACAGTTGTTGGTCTTGATGCGCAGCACACGGTCGAGGTTGGGCGAGTCCATATAACAGTCTTCTGCAAACACGTTGCGGCAACCGCCGGAAATCTCCGAACCGATGACCACGCCACCGTGTCCGTCTTTCATCTCGCAATGGCGGATGATGATGTTCTGCGAGGGTTGGTTCCAGAGACGGCCGTCGTTGTTGCGTCCGCTCTTGATGGCGATGCAGTCGTCGCCGGTGTCGAAGGTGCAGTTCTGTATCAGCACACCGTCGCAGGCCTCGGGGTCGCAGCCGTCACCGTTGGGTCCGTCGTTCTCGACATAGACACCATCGACGGTGATATTCTTGGACAACAGGGGATGGATCACCCAGAACGGCGAATTGATGAGTCTGACATCCTTGACCAGCACGCCGTCGCACTCGTTGAAATTGACCAACTGCGGACGCAGGCCCTTGCCCATGCCAAACCTGCGCTGATCCACAGGCACGTCGTCTTCGGCATATTTCAGCAGTGCGGCACGCGAGCCGAGGCTCTGGGCTTCGGTGGTCTTGCCAGCCACAAAACCATATTTTTCGGCTCCACACATGGGCCACCAGGTTTCGCGGCTGCCGTTGCCATCGACCGTTCCCTTGCCGGTGAGGGCCACATCGATGGCCTGATAGGCATAGATACAGGGCGAATAGTTCCAGCATCCGAGTCCCTCCCACGAGGTTTTCACTAAGGGATAGAGCTTCGGGTCGAAAGCAAACTTGAGCGTGGCTCCCTCAGATACCACGAGATTGACGTGGCTCTGCAGACGGATGGCACCCGTAAGCCACTCTCCGGCAGGCACCACGACGCGTCCCCCACCGCGCTTCGAGCAGTCGGCGATGGCACGGTTGATGGCTTTCTGGTTTTTGGCCGGCGTGGCCTTGACCGATGCGCCGTAGGCAGTGATGTTGTACTCACGGTCGGCAAACTGAGGCATGCGGATGCTCTGTTCGATTTGTTTATACATCGCCTCATCCCATGACTGGGCTGAGACGAGCAACGGCAGAAGCAAGGCTGCCAGCAATGTCGATAAATGTCTCATATTTTAAAATAGGTTTATGAATTTGTTTTAATCTCAGTTTTTAATCAGAAAAACAGGTCTGCAGTCTTCACAGACAAGACCTGTCAGCATTACTACTAAACAAATAGGGCTTACGCCCTGATTTATATATTCTGTTACAAAGATAAGAAAGATTATTCATAAAGCCCGAGGGTAAGTGTTAAAAAACACATTTTACCCTTAAATTATTTGTTTTTTTAAAAAAGAAAACCTATATTTGCTACAGTTTTTCGATGATTTCGCGAAATTTTTGTTAGCGAAATCAATCCCTCGAGGTTGGTAGCATCCTGCGCCAACCTCTTTTGTTGGCCAAGACAACCCACTGATTTCGCATAGAAGTTTTCTGAAAACAAGCCTTCCCTTTCGCGAGAATGCCGATAAGGAAAGGATGTCAGGAGGCTATGGATTTCAGCTAACTGCCTGTAAATGAGAATGAGTTTTCACGTTATGCCACGACAAAGGAACAGCTGCAGCAATCCCATCCAGTCTGCCTGAAGCGGTTTGCCACGACTTCTGCTAAACCGATTTTTCAGGGTTTTATTGCATTTATAATGTTAAAAATTTGGTAGAACACAAGAAAAACCATATATTTGCAAATGGTAATAACACCAAAATATAATTAAAATCACACGCCTATCGACTAACATTTACTTAATAACCTGAAAATTAAGAAAATGAAGAATCTTGCACAGATGACCGACGAAGAGTTGGCATTATGCTACATGGACGGCAACAACCGGGCGTTTGATTTGTTATTATCACGTAACCAGTCAAAGCTTTTTTCTTATATCCTCTTCGTGGTACGCGATCAGGACAAGGCCAACGATCTCTTTCAGGAGACGTTTGTCAAGATCATTGTGAAGTTGCAAAGTGGCAAATATGCACCTACCGGCAAGTTTGGCGCATGGTGCATGCGTATCACCCACAACGTCATCATGGACTGGTACAGGGAGCAGAAGGCCGAGCACATCGTGGAACCGACCGAGGGAAACGACCTCTCCAACCTCAGCCACGACGGTCTGCTGGATGCCAACATCGAGAACCAGTATACCAACGATCAGGTGATGAGCGACGTGAAAAAGATGATGAATCACCTGCCGACGACGCAGCGCGAGGTGGTTTTCATGCGTTTCTACCAGCAGATGTCGTTCAAGGAAATTGCCGCCACGACCAACGTGAGCATCAACACCGCCCTGGGACGCATGCGCTACGCCCTGATCAACATGCGCCGCATGGCAAGGGAGCATGGTGTCCAGCTACAGATAGACTAAGACAGAAGGACCGACTGTTAGACAGAAAGACTGTTTTTTGTCCTTGATGTGATTTAGACAGAAAGACAAAAAGACAAGTTTTAATGTTCTAAGAGTTTAAGACAAAAAGACAGAAAGACAGGTTTAGGGGATTTTTTAGACATAACTACAGAACTCACATATTAGCATGGGCTGCCTTTCGTCTCGTCGCTTGATAAGCGAGAGAGAGCAGTGAGCGTGCAAATATGTGAGTTCTGTAGTTCTGTCTAAATTCCTTGAAACACAAAAACCTGTCTTTTTGTCTTTCTGTCCAAACCTCCCACAGTATAAAATCTGGCTGTTCTGTAGTTCTGTCTAAACTTACCAAAGTACAGAAAATTGTCTTTTTGTCTTTCTGTCTAAAACCCGTTTACGACGTATTTGTGTCTTACATCTTTCTGTCCAGCTCCTTCAGGCCACGGATGCGGGCCAGAGGATCGGGAGCGCCGAAGACATAGCTGCCGCTCACCAGCACGTCGACACCGGCCTCTACCAATCGCGGTGCGGTCTCGCCGTTGACCCCTCCGTCCACTTCGATGAGCGCATGCGACCCGCTCTCATCAATCATTCGGCGCAGACGGCGCACCTTGTTGAGCGTGTTCTCAATAAATTTCTGTCCGCCAAAACCCGGATTCACACTCATGAGCAACACCATGTCGGCATCCCCGATGACATCTTCGAGCAGGCTGACGGGCGAAGAAGGATTGAGCACCACACCCGCTTTCATCCCCGCCTCGTGGATTTCGTGTATCGTACGGTTGAGATGCAGCGATGCCTCGTAGTGCACACTCATCATCATCGCACCCAGACGGGCCGTCTGCTCGATATACCGCTCGGGCTTCTGAATCATGAAATGCACGTCGAGAGGCTTCTCACAGATGGCCTTCACCGCCTGCATCACCGGAAAACCAAACGAAATGTTAGGCACGAAAGTGCCATCCATCACGTCGCAGTGAAGCCAGTCGGCCTCGCTGCGGTTAATCATATCTATATCGCCCTTCAGGTTGGCAAAGTCAGCAGCCAGCAGTGAAGGGGAAACTATTGTCTTCATGGAGAAGAAGTTTTAATATAATTTGAAATTAGAAACGATCAGTTCATACACAAGGGCACATTCTCGCCCTCACCTTTCATCACCCGGTAGGTATAGGCTATCTGGCGGATCATACTCAACGTAGTCTCTGACGGACCAATTTCCTCGTGGGTAAAATACTTCATAGGCGACAATCGATTTGGCATCATATATCCTTATAACGACACCTCTATACCTTTATTATATACTATGGGAAATAATATTTTAATATTTCACAGATTTTTAATGAAATAAGTGTTGGGACTTATATATAACTTTTGTATATTTGCAATAAATATTAATTTCTTTAAAAACAAGTAACTATGAACAAAATTTTACGCATGACATTACTTAGTCTCGTCTCAATGATTGCTGGAATGAGCTATGCTCAGACCACTTTTGACATTGACACCGACTATGCAACAATTTTCCCGACCATTACAGGAACATCTTCCTCGTCGACTACAGACGGCGACATCACGACCAACACCACCTCTGTTGCCAAAGACGGAATCACCCTGACAGTATCTCCCTCTACCGGCAGCACAGCCAACCGCATCTGGTCTGGCAGCCCACGCCTTCGTATGTATGGCGGGACACTGACCATTTCCGCAGACAATGCAACCATCACAAACATCAGTTTCACCTATGGCAAATGGAATGCAAGTAACACTACAGACTCCGGGACGCTGACTGCAACCGCAAGCCCAGCTACATGGACTGGCTCCGCATCGTCTGTTGTACTTACCGTTGCTGGCAACACACAGTTCAAATCCATCACAGTGACAGCCGTTGCCAATGGTACCACCATCGTCACCGCCCCCACGATTGAAGGCACAACGCCGTTTGTAGGCTCCACAACCGTGACGCTCTCGGCCGAGACCGGCGCCGCCATCTACTATACCACCGACGGAACAGACCCCACCAACACATCAACACTCTATGAAGCTCCCTTCCAGCTCACCAATACCGCTACCGTGAAAGCCGTGGCCTATAAGGACGGCGCTGCCAGCACCGTGGCTTCCAAGGTATTCACGGCTGCATACCAGGCTTCCGACATCGCAGACTTCAAGGCTCAGGCCGACAAGACAGACCAGCTGCTGACGCTTACCAACGCACAGGTGATCTATGCCGATGCCTCCAACACCAACGTATATGTGCGTGACGACACAGGGGCCATCTGCTTCTACAAGGCTGGGCTCGACGTTGCCACCGGCGACGTGCTCAATGGTACGGTAGCCGGAACACTCAGCGTCTACAACAACCTGCCGGAGTTTGTGGCCAGCTCTCTGACCAACGCCGACAACATCACCAAAACTACCGGTGCGGCCATAGATCCCGTGGCGCTGACCGTAACCTCTGCACAGAACAACCAGTATCTCTGCAACCTCGTGCAGATCTCGGGTGTGAAGCTCGACTCCGTGGGCTCCAAGCTCTTTGCTTATCAGAACGGCGACTCTATCCAGGTGTACGACCAAATCAAGACGCTCACCGGACAGACCGTGGTTACTCCAAGTGAAAACAACATCATTACCGGTATCCTCGTGATTTACAAGACTACCTACGAAATCTATCCCATCTCTGCCGAGGGTGTTGTCACAACCTCTATCGCCGACCTGAAGGCCGAGGCTGCCAACGCAGATGCCCCCACCTACAACCTCGCAGGCCAACGCGTGGCAGCAGGATACAAGGGAGTCGTTATCCGCAATGGCAAGAAGTTTATCCAAAGGTAACCATCGAGACAAATCATAGCGGTTACACCATAATTATATAACACTTATATATCGCAGCCCTCATCTCACAACGATGAGGGCTGTTTTTCGTATGTCATGAATTAGTCAGGCCTTTTTATACGCCGATATCCCCATAAACACAAAACAATTATTTCTTAAAAAAACGCAAATAAACCTTTGGTCGTTCACATTTTTTGTATTACCTTTGCCCCAAATACCGGCATTCTGAAAATGTCGAACCCCACACAACTACCGAAACCATCAAAAAAAGATAATTTCACTAATCTATCTAATAATTAAAAAGTATGTCTGATTATTTGAAGCACTTTCGAATGGCGCTGCTCGCTATGCTGCTCTTTGTGGTAGGCTCCGTGCAGGCGCAGACAGTCAAAGGTAACGTAAAAGACGCTACCGGTGAACCCATTATCGGCGCCACCATCATGGAGCAGGGCGTGTCGGGTAATGGCACTGTAACCGATATCGACGGAAACTTTACCCTGCAACTGAAAGGAAAATCCAAGAAGGTCAACGTTTCTTACGTAGGTATGAAGTCAAAGACCGTAGATGCCTCTTCCGGCCATATCAATGTGTCGATGGAAGACGAAGCCCACAGTCTCAACGACGTGGTGGTCATCGGTTACGGTACCGTGCGCAAGAAAGACCTCACCGGCTCAGTATCTTCCATCAATTCCAAAGATATTGCGGGAATTCCTGTAGCCAACGTGGCCGAGGCCATGACCGGTAAGCTTGCCGGTGTGAACATCACCACCACAGAAGGCTCGCCCGATGCCGACGTGAAGATTCGCGTGCGTGGAGGTGGTTCACTCTCACAGGACAACTCTCCGCTCTACATCGTAGACGGCTTCCCCGTATCGTCGATCAACGACATCGCACCGTCTGAGATAGAGTCCATCGACGTGCTGAAGGATGCCTCTTCTACGGCTATCTATGGTGCACGCGGTGCCAACGGCGTTATCATCATCACCACCAAGAGTGGTAAGGAAGGCAAGGTGCAGGTGAACTTCAACGCCTCGCTCGGCTTCAAGAAGCTGGCCAAGGAAATCAAGGTGCTCGACCCTTACAACTACGCGCTCTATCAGTATGAGCTTGGCTCTACCGACTACGGCAACTATCAGGATCTGGATATCTGGAAATCGGTCAAGGGTACCAACTATCAGGACGAGGTGTATGGCCGCACAGGTGTGCAGCGCCAGTACAATACCAACGTGAGCGGTGGTTCCAAGGACGTGAAGTTCAACGTAAGCTATGCCCACAACGGGGAAAAATCCATCATGCTCGGTTCTGGCTATGCCAAGGATAACATCAACGCAAAGATCAACAGCAATCTGAACAAATGGTTATCGCTCGACTTCAACGGCCGTCTCGCCTATACCAAGATCGACGGTCTGAGTGGTGGTGCAGAGAACAACCAATCCAATGCTGCCAACAGTATCGTGGCCAATGCCGTGCGCTGGCGTCCCGTAGAGCCTCTCACCTCGACCAATGAGGATGAGAACAACTCTACCTCTTCACAGCGCAACCCGCTCCAGCGTATTGCCGCCACCTACAAGCTCACACACCGTTTCAGCCAGAACTATAATGCCGGCCTGAACTGGAAGCCCTGGAAGAACATCACCTTCCGAAGTGAATTTGGCTTCGAATGGAAATACGACAACACCGACCAGGTGTGGGGCTCAGATGCCGTAACCAACTCCAAATACGGCTACAACGGTGCTCCTCAGCTCCGTTTCGAGCGCGACGACACCAAGTCCTGGCGCAATGCCAACACCGTGACCTACAACAACAGCAAACTCTTCAACGGTCGCGACCATATTAATATCCTTCTGGGTCAGGAGTGGAGCAGCACGAAGGAGACCGAGCGTTACAACACCGCCGTCAACTTCCCCACCAGCTTCACCATCGACGAGGTGCTGGCCAACACAGCTGCGGCAGGTGTCACACTGCCCAACGAAAGCACGATTCTTGCCGACGAGAACATGGCTTCTTTCTTCGGCCGTATCAACTACACGATGGCTGAGAAATACCTCGCCACTTTCACGCTCCGTGCCGATGGCTCCTCCAAGTTTGGCAAAGGCCACCAGTGGGGCACCTTCCCCTCTTTGGCACTCGCATGGCGTATGTCTGAGGAAAACTGGCTCAAGAGCAGCAAGTGGCTCTCCAACCTCAAGGCTCGTCTGAGCTTTGGTACCGCTGGTAACAACCGCATCTCATCGGGTCTCCTGCAGACCACATACTCTGTAACCAGCACCAGCGACAAGCACGCCGGATTTGGCGAGACAGCCGCTACTCAGCTGGAACACAGCACTTACCTCTACAATCCAGACCTGAAGTGGGAGACCACCATCACACGTAACTTTGGTATCGACTACGGCTTCTTCAACGGTCGTATCAATGGTACTCTCGATCTCTATTGGAACACCACCAAGGATCTGCTCATGCGTGTAGAGATTCCTTCGTCTACCGGTTACAGCTATCAGTATCAGAACTTCGGTAAGACCTCCAACAAGGGTATTGAGTTCTCACTGAACGGTGCTATCGTAGAGAAGAAGAACTTCTCTCTGAACAGCACGTTCAACATTGCATGGAACACCAACCGCATAGACGAGCTCAACAGCGAGAACCCCTGGCAGAGCAGTAACTTTGCCGGCTCTACATTTACTCCGTACAACGACTTCCGCGTGGCCGAGGGTGGCTCACTCGGTGAGGTATGGGGTTACAAGACCGACGGCTTCTACACCGTTTATGATGCCACCACCAACCCCAATGGCGAACTGGTACTGGGCACCGACGGCAAATGGAAGCTGCGCGACGGTGTGAAGAACAACAGTTACAGCCTCACCGGCACACTGGCTCCCGGCGGCGTGAAGTTTGAAGTAGACGAAGATGGCCAGCCCATCAAGCAGAAACTTGGCAACACCATTCCCAAGGTGACCGGTGGTTTCGGTATCAACGGAAACTGGGGGAACTTCGACTTCAACCTCTATTTCAACTACTCTCTCGGCAATCAGATCGTCAATGGTACTAAGCTCGCTTGCTCGTTCTACAGCAACAGCCAGCGCAACTACAACATCGTAGACGACTTCAACATCAACAATCGTTACACATGGATTGACCCTGCAACAGGAGTAAACCTCGGCAGTGGCATCACTTCTGCCATCATTGCCCAGTACGGCGGTGTGGAGAACATCATGGCCCGTCTCAACGAGATCAACGCCAACGCCACTATCTGGAATCCTGCTGCCGCACAGAAGATGCCTATCACCAGCTATGCTGTGGAGGATGCATCGTTCCTGCGCCTGAACACGGTCACTGTGGGTTACACCTTACCACGCAAATGGGTAAAGAGCCTGTATATGAGCAGCGTTCGCCTTTACTTCACAGCCTACAACGTGTTCTGTATTACAGGATACGACGGTTACGACCCCGAGGTGGACACCAGCAGCAAAAAAAATCCTATGACACCGGGCATCGACTATGCCTCTTATCCTAAGAGTCGCACCTTCATGGGTGGCATTAACGTAACGTTCTAACAAAAGGAGGAATTCAAAAATGAAAAAGATAATCACAGCATGTGCCCTTGCAGCAGGTGTTCTGACACTTGCCTCCTGCAACGACTTCCTTGACCAGAAGTCTCCCTCGGAGCTTTCTAAGGACAATGTCTATAATTCCGAATATTATACGAGCACCGTCATCAACCAGATTTACGGTGACCTCACCAACGACCGAACCTATTCGCAGGACTGGGCCATTCTCTATGGTCTGGGAACCGACTGCGAACTGGTAGACGGTATCGGCTCCACGGCAACGGCAGCCAGCGAGCGTGGATATTTCAACTATAACATCAATGGTGAATATTCCAACGCCAGCAAAATGTGGACCTATATGTATGCCACCATCGAGGATGCCAACCTCGCCATCGAGGGCATCGAGGGCAGCAGCCTGAAAGACGAGACGACGATGCAGCAGTATTACGGCGAGGCCGTGTGTCTGCGTGCCATGGTATACCTCGACCTTATCCGCGCTTTCGGCGACATCCCCATGAAGCTTGAGTCGAGTAAGTCCGACCTCAGCAATGCTTATCAGGGCAAGACCGACCGCGATATTATCCTCGACACGCTCCTCAACCAGGTGGAAGAAGTAATCTCCTTGCTGCCCTGGGCTGGCACCAACAGCTACACCACCGAGCACGTGACCAAGGGATATGCCCATGCGCTGGCCGCTCAGCTGGCCCTCACCCGCGCCGGCTATGCCATCCGCGAGAGTGCCAAGGAAGGCTACGAGACCGCAAGCTACTCTGACCCTACCTATCCCACACAGCGTCCTGATGCTACCACGCGCGCCACGCTGTATCGCACTGCACTGAAGCATCTCTCTGCCATCATCACCAGCGGTGTACACAAACTCAATCCTTCGTTTGAAAACGAGTGGTATCTCATCAACCAGCTGACCCTCGACACAGAGTATCAGGAAAACCTCTTTGAGATTCCGATGCTTCAAGACGTGAGCGGCGAGTTAGGATATACCGCCGGCTATCGACTCAACGGTGTTACCACACAGTATGGCTACAGCAACTCATCTGGTAAGCTCAAGGTTACCGCGCCTCTCTTCTACTCTTACGACAAGAACGATGATCGCCGCGACATCACCTGTGCCACCACTCAGATTGTGCCGACCAGCAAAACCATCATTGCCAACAGCGACACCACGGTAGACGCAACCTGTGCTGTGGAGACCGAGTTGGGCAACACTCCGTTCGGCCTGTATTGTGGCAAGTGGGATCCCCGCAAAGAAAACGATACATGGCTCGCCCAGAACCTGAAGGCCAGTGCCAAGCACATGACCGGTATCAACGTGGTAAAGGTGCGCTATCCCCAGGTGCTGCTCTGGTATGCAGAAGTGATGAACGAGCTCGTTGGTCCTGACGCTACCGATACCGACGGTGCAGGCATCACAGCACGTGAGGCCCTCCGTCAGGTACACGCCCGCGCCTTCAGCGATGACAACAAGGCTGCTGCCAATGCCTATGTAGCTGCCATTGCGGCCGACAAGGATAGCTTCTTCAATGCCATCGTACAGGAGAATGCATGGGAGCTTGCCGGTGAGGGTGCACGCAAGTGGGACCTCATTCGCTGGAACCTCCTGGCTCAGAAGATTTATGAAATGAAGCAGGCCTACCTGACTGAACTGAACGACGGTACTTATCAGGAGACCATCTACTTCAATTACTCGGATGCCAACCAGACAAAGATTGACGCGTCAAGCGTTACCTGGTATGGTCTGCCCACAGGCAAGACTGCTGCCGACTACGACAACTCTGTTACCTCGTTTGGCAAGTACAATGAGACACAGGCCAAGACCAACCTCAATTCCATCTGCGGCGGTCTGGTAGGCGAAGATCCTTCTGTGCTCGGACAAGGCGACGTGAAAAACCGTTACCTCGTACCCATCGGCACAACGATTACCAGCGCCTCCAACGGTTACATCAAGAACTCATACGACTTCCCCTTCTAAAATATCTGAACAATAATGAAATACATCAAGAATATTATAGCCCGGTCTACCATGCTCTGCTTTGCTGTGCTAAGCTTGGCATCTTGTACCGATGGTAATGACTGGAGTGTGGACAGCGTATACGACCGCCTCTTCGGTCCCAATGAAAGCAACATTGCCGTGAAACCCGATGCAACAGGTGCACAGGTTACCTTCACGCTCGTGAGCGGAGCCGAGTCGTATGTCATCGAGGTGAGCACCGACTCGCTCTTTGGCAGCGACGTGCAATCCTATGGCGAGAGCACCTCGAAGATTACGGCCAGCCCTGTATACATCACCGACCTGGTGAGCGACACCACCTACTTCCTTCGCATGAAGTCTGTATCCTCGACCAAGACGGAGTCGAGCTGGGCCCGTCTCGACGGACACTTCAAGACCAAGAGCGAACAGATCTTAGAGACCATCGACGAGTCTACAGACTTGACCGCCACCTCTGTAACCCTGCGCTGGCCTGCAGGCAGTGAAGTCACCACCGTGAAGTGCAACGACACTACCTACGAGCTCACCGCTGACCAGATTGCCGCAGGAACAATTACCATCACTGGCTTGCAGCCAGAGACAGAGTATACGGCCAACATCTACAATGGCACGAAGAAGCGTGGAAGCGTTACCTTCACCACGGCCATTGATCTCAACGGTGCCATATTGGTGAATGCCGGCGACGACCTCGCCTCAATCATCGACACCGTGAAGGCTGGCTCTACCCTCGCCCTCATGCCCGGCACCTATCAGATTCTGAGTCTTGATGGTGCAACCACATCGGTCAACATCACCAAGGATCTCACCATCAAGTCGCTCCGTTCTTACGACCGCGCCATCATCAAGGGTGGTTTCAGCATCCAGGGTGGATCAATCAACCTCAAGCAGCTCGTGCTCAACGGCGACGGCGCTGTGGGATATATGTTCGACGTGAAGGCCGCCGGCACCTACACAGACTTCAACATTGAAGATTGCGAGATTACGAATTACACCAAGGGTCTGTTCTACAACAACACCTCCGGAGCAATTCTTCCCAACGTGACCTTCACCAATAATCTCATCCACGACAATGCCAGCGGTGCAGACTTCATGGATATTCGTGTGGGATATGTGGGCACGCTGACCTTCGTCAACAACACTGTATGGAACTCTGATGCCGCCCGCGACTTCGTGCGCTACGACGACAACTCGTCGTCATACGCCAGCCTGGCTACCCCTGTTATCACCGTAGACCACAACACGCTGGTAGGCGTAGCCAACAGCACCTCACGTCGTCTGCTCTACGTAAGATATGCTGGCAACAGCTGCAACTGGACAAACAATATTGTCTATGGCACGGATGGTATCATAACCAACCAGTCGAGCACCAACGTGACGACAATAAGCGGCAACAACAACTACAAGTGTGTAAACCTCTCATCGTCAACGGCAACTGTGACAACACCTAAGGTTTACGATGATGCCGCAACGACACTCGACCCGGGCTTCAAGGATGCCGACAATGGCGACTTCACCGTCGACAATGCTGTGCTCATCACAAAGGGTATCGGTGCTTCGCGCTGGATCCAGTAATCTTTGCACATCACATTAATACAATCCAATCCCCCAGCGAGTCTGTCTCGCTGGGGGATTGTTACGTTTATGCCCCTTCCAACCTCTCATAACAAAACATGACCAACACATCCCCGGGAAAATTCATGCACCGATGCCCTTATTAAGAAGACCTCTATGCCCGCACTCAGATACCCAGATCGGTCATCGCAACATTCCTGATGATTTCAAGGGCAGGAGAAGACGGCGGTAATCATACAGGAACACATCTTCTTGCTTTCACCCCCGAAGTAAGAAAGTATGGTTGACAAGACGACGAATACAACCATAGATTAATCCTCCGCACCTTTTATCAACCACAGATGAGGTCAATGAAAACAATAATGGGACTACGAATTACACGAATTACACGAATTGATAGACAGTGATGGAATTCGTGAAATTAGTGTAATTCGTAGTAGTAAAAGATGTTATTATGTCTTTACTTTATTACGTCTTTACTTTACGATGATACTATCCGATAGTTGGTATTAACCACAGATGAGAATAATGAAAAACAATAATGGGCAGTGATAAAACGAGAGGACTTGTCCCTGTGAGTATTTACAGGGCAGGTGTTTATAGAGTGGGCGTTCCATCGTGTAGCGAACAGCGTAACCCTCTGCGAGATAAAAAAACATCGCGCGAGCTAATCTGTGCCATCTGCGTCATCTGCGAGAAATTAAAGAATTGCGTTCATTGCGTTTATTGCGAGAGTCTTTCCTCCGCACCACTGCGTGGCATCCCAGAAAATCCATGCCACACCTTTTATTAACCACAGATGAAAACAATGAAAACTATAATTGGGACTACGAATGACACGAATTAATAAACGGTGATGGAATTCGTGAAATTAGTGGAATTCGTGGTGGTAAAAGATGTTATTATGTTACTATGTCTTTTATTTAAAATGATAATATCCAATAGTTGGTATTAACCACAGATAAGAACAATGAAAAACAATAATAGGTCGGGGTGTACTTTTGAAAGCATGCGGTGTTCCTCCGAGAAGTTCACGGCAGGACAGGGTGGGCAGGTTTCCGTGCGATCCGCAGGCCGCTGGCGGCCCTCTGCGAAATCAAAGTATGCCGGATGGTTTCTGTTTCATCTGCTAAATCCGTTGTTCAAAAATCATCGTACTAAAACCGCTGTTCTAAAAACCACAGTGTGAGTCCATCTGCGCCATCTGCGAGAGGAAAGCCATCATCGCGCAAGCAAAGATCATATTCACAGCATGAACTAAAAAACCGGCTGTCACCTTACATTCAAGGGGACAGCCGGCTACAAGTCTACGATAATCAGAAGTAAGTACTTATTGAGAGATCTTGGTTGTTCTCACAGTACCATCGGCCATCGTTGTCTTTACAATCTTGATGCCGGGTTCATCACCACTCACACGCATACCGCTCAAGTTGAAAACCTCAGTCTTCAACACCTGGTTAGACTGTGTTGATGTCACGTTGTCAATGCCTGTGGTCTCTGACTCAAATGTCGCAACGTTGCTCTTGGCCGACGACACCGTACCGCCCTCTGTGATCTGCAGCGTGGCACCGGCATGTGCCGTCACCTCGCCCTTCACGAGACTTGAAGAGTAAGCCGTGTAGCTATAGGTGGAATACGGGTTGAAATAGGAGTTGCTGCCCGAACGCTGCTGCACGTCGCTGGCACCGAGGTTGTTTTTCATCGTGATGTTATAATCCGTGTAGCTTCCGCTCGTTGCATAGCAAGCCCATGGCTTGTTCACATTGTCAAAGTGGTTGCCATCGGCATAGATGTTACTCTTATAGCCAGCACCAATGCAATAGTTGTTGTCCTCATAGCTGTAATAGCAATTCACGATGTGCACCTTGCCGTTTCTCACGCGGGGGTTACGCTCATGGCAACCCTCGTCCCACCAGCAGTTGGCAAAGGTCGTGCGCAGCTTGCCCACATCCTTTGTGTTTGAATCCGAACCACCCCAGAGATTGGTGTTGCGATGGTCGTCCGAACCACCCGAGCCGCCTGGCCAGGGGGCGATGAGGTAACGGAACCGACACCATGTGATGGCCAAGTGGTCAGATCCGTTGTTTGCATCGAAATTGCCGTCCACACCGTCTTGGAAATCGCAGTGGTCCACCCAGATATAATCACAGGTCTGCATCGTCAGATTGTCCTTGCCGTCGATGTCATAGGCTCCCGCACCCTTAAACGTCAGGTTGCGCAGAATGATGTTGGAACAGCGGCTCATGTTCAGAATACCGCTCTTGGAAACATCAGAAGAGTGTGTCAGGTTGCTGAACGATGAGCCGGGCAGACCATACACCGTCTTGTTGCTGCAGTCTTTCACACTCACCTGTCCAGTCACCGTGATGGTACCCTTCACATACACCGTGCGTGCCGTGGTACCTTCCATCGCAGAGAGGAAATCGGTGATATTCGTCACCGTCACCGCATTCTGGTTGTTCGAGCCAGTCACGCTGCCGTCCACCGTAGCCCATCCCACAGGTTTGTTCAGGTCGTAGGCCGAGAGGTTTGAACTTGAAGAACTGCTGGCTGCATCCTGCAGATAGACAATGATCTGCTTCACACGTCCCTCACTCGCACCATTGCTCGAGAAACGCACGCTCTTGATCCCCCCCGAGGGAGCCGTCCACACACCTGGATACGAGGAGAACGAACCATAGTTGGCACTCACCGTTCCACTTGCAGGCACCTTGTTCCATTTGAATGCAATACTCTTGATCACCTTGTCGCTGTGGCTATAGGTCACAGTGAACTGCGTGCTCGACCCCGCCGGCATCTCTATCATATTGTTCAGCAGATATGCACCATTTTTCAGAGACACCACGATGTTGTCGGCCCCCGTGAGGTTGCCAGACGAATAGTCAAGGGTCACCTTATACCCGTTGTTCGACGTAGCCGATTGAGCGGCATACGGCAGATTGGCAGCAAGAGCGATAAGCCCCATGCAAATTGAGAAAAGTTTGTTTGTTTTCATCATTTAGATAGCTTGTTTGGTTTGAATATAATTTGGTGTAGACTTGCCCCTCACAACTTTTCGCCGCAAATATAATAACTTTTTACCTATACTGCAACACCTTTGTCAATATTTTTCTACGTAAACGTTTTCAGAATAAACCATTCTTTTCCCTTTCTTACGATCACATACTAATCGTCTCGCGATTAGATAGTAAACGCATCACGATTAGATAGTAAACGCATCACGATTAGATAGTGATCGTCACGCAATACGATACATCCCCCCGAATCCTATTAAATACTTGCTTATCGTGTAGCAAAAACGCCAAGACCCCTGCGAGATAAAACAGCACGATAGTCCATCCGCGAAATCTGCGCCATCTGCGAGAGAATTTCCTCCGCGCCACTGCGTGGCATCCGAGAATATCTGGAGAATATCTTTTTCTTTTTTAGGCTATCGCGGTGGGAAATGCTTATCGCAGAAAATCGCTTATCCTTGCTCCGCAAGGGCATCCGAGAAAATCCCTCCACCCCTTTTATTAACCACAGATGAAAACAATGAAAAACAATAATGGGACTACGAATTACACGAATGACACGAATTAATAAACAGTGATGGAATTCGTGAAATTAGTGTAATTCGTAGTAGTTAAAGATGTTATTATGTTACTATGTCTTCACTTTAATACGTCTTTAATTTACGATGATACTATCCGATAGTTGGTACTAACCACAGATGAAAACAATGAAAAAAAATAATTGGGACTACGAATTACACGAATGACACGAATTAATAAACAGTGATGGAATTCGTGAAATTAGTGTAATTCGTAGTAGTAAAAGATGTTATTATGTTACTATGTCTTTACTTTAATACGTCTTTAATCTACGATGATACTATCCGATAGTTGGTATTAACCACAGATGAAAACAATGAAAAACAATAATAGGTCGTGGTGACTTTTGAAAACAGGAGATTAGGGAACGCCGTAGGTGTTCTGCTGTTGAGAGGGCAAGGTTGGCAAGCGAAGCGAAGACATCCCTGCCTACAAGGAGCGGGTATCATTCAACCCCCGAAGTGGGGTTGTGCTGTTTTAACCACAGAACATCGAGTACAACGACACATATTCCGGATGTCAACGATAGGGACAGAGATGGTTTTACCCCACGGCCATGGGTGGGTGTCAGCCGTATCAAACAGCACAACCCCACTTCGGGGGTTGATAGTTTGGGGGAACAGGCAGGCAGGGTTGTCTTCGCTTCGCTTGCCAACCCCGCCCTCTCAACAGCAGAACACCTACGGCGTTCCACAAAACCCAATACACGGCATGCCGAAAACAAACACGTAATGTCCACACAAACTCGATACACGGCATGTCAAAAACAAATATGTAATGTCTCCCCATAAACCCAACACGCAGCATACCAAAAAATACGTAACGTCTCCCCACAAACCCAACACGCAGCATACCAAAAAAATACGTAACGTCTCCCCATAAACCCAACACGCAGCATACCAAAAAAATACGTAACGTCTCCCCACAAACTCGATACACGGCATGTCAAAAATACAATACATAGCGTTTCCCACACTCCAACA
>JAEAMQ010000103.1 GCA_016901395.1 Prevotella sp.
TGTCTTCGGGTCCACTATCTCAGGATAGTAGTAATCCTCGCTCAAATGGGTACCGTTCTGGCACTCACACTCATACCCTACGCCCGGTCCGGCTATCTCACTGAGGCCATAGATATCATAGGCCTTGATGCCCAAGGTGTCCTGCAGGGTCTTGCGCATGTTCTCCGTCCACGGTTCTGCGCCAAAGGCTCCGATGCGCAACTTGAACTCATCCTTGCCCCAAGGCGACTCCTTCATGGCCTCTCCGAGAAACATCGCATACGACGGCGTGCAGCACAGGGCCGTTGCGCCGAAGTCGTGCATCAGTGTAATCTGCTTCTTGGTGTTGCCCGAAGAGATAGGAATGACGCTGGCACCGATATTGGTGGCACCGGCATGCGCGCCGAGACCACCGGTGAAGAGTCCGTAGCCGTATGAAATCTGGAAAATGTCGTCCCTTCCACAGCCAAAGGATGTGAACGCACGCGACAGGCTTTCGGTCCATGTCGACAGGTCCTTGCGGGTATACAATGCCACAACGGGCTTGCCGGTGGTGCCCGACGAAGCGTGGATGCGCACAATCTGGCTCATCGGAACCGCCGCAAACCCAAAGGGATAGTGGTCGCGGAGGTCTGTTTTCTGGGTGAAAGGCAGCTTCGCGATATCGTCGATGCCTTGGATATCGTCGGGTGTCAGCCCCATCTCCTGAAACTTCTTGCGGTAGAACGGGGTGTTGTGGTAGACATACTCCACCATCTTTTTCAATCGACGGCTCTGGATTTCGCGCAGTTGATCGCGGTCCATACACTCCATGGTCTCATTCCAAATCATAGATTCATCAGCTTAGGAATTAATTTATCTCTTCGTTACAAAGGTACCGATTATTTGCAAGAATGCAAAGAGCAATGCCTCATTTTTGTCAAATTTAAAGCAAAAAGGCCCTTTTATGCAACAAATTATCAATTTCAGGCCTACGAAACCGACAAACAAGGTCTCCTCCACTGTATCGCCGGGAAAAGTCTTTTCTGCAATTTTTCATTAATTTATCACCTCGTTTCATTGGCTTTTACCCAAAGATTGGCTATCTTTGACCATTGATTGCGTATCAAAAACAAGACACCCGATATGAAACAAACCATTCACATACGTTGTAAAAACAACAACCAGAAGCTGGAGGTGCCCATCGGAAGCACGCTCTCGGAGGTCTACCGACAGCTTGATCTCAACCTGCAGTATGGCCCGATTTGTGCCAAAGTGAACAACAAGGTGGAAGGCATGCACTTCCGACTCTACCACAACAAAGACCTCGAATATCTCGATATGACCTCGGGGTCGGGCTCGCGCAACTACACCCGCTCCCTGTTTTTCGTGCTCTGCAAGGCCGTTCACGACCTCTATTCGGGCAGCGAGATGTCGATAGACATACCCGTGAGCAACGGATATTATGTCGATCTGCAGATAGGTCACCCCGTGGAACAGGCCGACGTGGACCGCATACGTGAGCGCATGCAGCAGATCATCGATGCCAAAATCGCCATCACCCGACACGAGGTGCCCACCGAGGACGCTATCCGGATGTTTGAAGAGAAGGGCGACGAGGCCAAGGTGAAACTGCTGCGCAGCAAGGGTTCCATCTATACCACTTATTATCAGCTCGACGATTACGTGGATTATTATTATGGTGCACTGCTCACCAACACCTCCAAAATCTACCTTTTCGGTCTGGAGAAATATTTCGACGGTCTGCTGCTGCGCATCCCCGACCTGAAAAATCCGGGTGTGTTGCCCGAGATGACGCATCAGGAAAAGATGTTTGAGATATTCCAGGAGCACCACCGCTGGCAGAGCATCATGGGCGTGAGGACCGTCGGCGACTTCAACGAAATCGTGAAATCGGGGCGCGCCACCGACCTCATCAACGTGTCGGAAGCCCTGCAGGAGAAGAAGATTTCGAAGATAGCCGACGACATCGCGAGCCGCAAGGACGTGAAACTCGTGCTCCTCGCCGGACCGTCGTCGTCGGGCAAGACCACCACTTGCAAGCGACTCAGCATACAGCTTCTCGCCAATGGCATCAAGCCCCTGCAGATATCACTCGACGATTACTTCGTAGACCGACTCCACACGCCCAAGGACGAGAACGGCGAATACGACTACGAGAGCATCTATGCCCTCAATCTTGAGCTGATCAACGAGCAGTTCAACGCCCTCTTCCGTGGTGAGGAGGTGGAGCTGCCGAAATATAATTTCCAGACGGGCATGAGCGAGCCGAGCGGCCAGAAGCTCCGTATGGACGAACACAATGTGCTCGTGGTGGAAGGCATCCACGCCCTCAACCCCGAGCTCACCGCCCAGATACCCGAGGCACAGAAGTTCCGTGTCTACGCATCTGCACTCACCACCATTCTCCTCGACGACCACAACTACATCCCGACAACCGACAACCGCCTGCTGCGCCGCATCATACGCGACTACAAATACCGCGGTGTCAACGCGCAGGAGACCATCCACCGCTGGCCGTCGGTGCGCGCCGGCGAGCAGAAATGGATTTTCCCCTATCAGGAAAACGCCGACGCGATGTTCAATTCGGCCATGATTTTCGAGCTGGCCGTCATCCGACAGCAGGCCGAGCCGCTGCTGGAGCTGGTGCCCGAAAACTGTGAGGAGCATGCCGAGGCCTACCGGTTGAGCAAGTTTCTGCAGTATATCCAGCCCATCCCCAACCGCGACATCCCGCCCACGAGCCTCCTCCGGGAGTTTCTCGGCGGCAGTTCGTTTAAATACTAAGCTCCGACTCACAAGGCATCCGGAAAGTTACGGATGCCTTTTCTTATGAATTGCGACACGGGCATGAGTGCACAACCATCCTGCAGACCGCCCCTGAAGCAGCGACCTTAGACTCTGGTTTTTCACGACGCAGACTCTGATGAAATATTTTGAACAATGTGCTCTCTATTTTCGCGTATTTTAAAAAACAAAAAACAATTCGGGAAATACGACGAAAACGGACCCGTTTCTATCTGCCTTATAATCAACACCTTGTAATTGTTTGACAAAAATGGAATTGCGATTCGATAGTATTCGCAACGCGATAACTATCTAATCGCAGCACGATAAGCCCCTTATCATACGACGAAAAGACCCTGTCTGGAGTGAGAAAAGACAGAAAACAAGAGGAAAAAGAGGGAAAACGGGGAGAGAAAAGCGGTTTTGAGCCGGTTTGAATAGCTACAAATGGTCTGCAGGGGGGTGCGAGAAATGCTCAAAGCAACCTTGTAGCCACCCCTGTTTATTCGGAAGAATCTTTACCTTTCTGTCCTTCCCGCTTGATGTTTCGGGGATGATGGAGCAGTATTTCCTGCCGCAGCGAGGCATCGTCGAGGTGGGTATAAATCTCCGTGGTGCCGATGTCGGCATGGCCGAGGAGGGCCTGGATGACACGCAGGTCGGCCCCACCGCGCAGCAGTGCGGTGGCAAAGGAGTGGCGGAGGGTGTGGGGCGAGATGGTCTTGGTGATGCCGGCGGCCTCGGCCTGCCGCTTGATCATGATGAGAATCATCGTGCGCGTGAGGTGATGCCCGCGCCGGTTGAGAAACACAAAGTCTTCTTCGCCGGGCTTGATGTCCATGCGGCGGCGGTCGTGAAACCACAGTTCGAGTTCGTGGATGGCGCGGTCGGAGATGGGCACGAGCCGCTCCTTGTTGCCCTTGCCGAGCACACGGATAAACCGCTCGTCGAGAAAGAGGTCGGAGAGTTTCAGATGGGTCAGCTCGGAGACACGCAGTCCGCAGGAGAAAAACACCTCGATGATGGCGCGGTTGCGGTGACCCTCATTGGTCGAGAGGTCGATGCTCGCTTCGAGGGCGTCGACCTCGGGGGTGGTGAGGTATTCGGGCAGGTGCTGGGGCAGGTGGGGCGACTCCAAGAGTTCGGTGGGGTCCACCTCCAGATAGCCGTCGAGTTCCAGAAAACGGTAGAACGACCGCACGCCACTGAGGATGCGGGCCTGCGACTTCGGGCCTATGCCGCGCTCGTGGAGCGATGCGGCGAAGTGTTCGAGGTGTTCGAGTTTCACCTCCAGCGGACTGAGACCCTGGTCGTGGAGATACACCATCAGACAGTCCAGGTCGTGCTGATAGGCATCGAGGGTGTTGGGCGAATAGTTGCGCTGGAGCTTGAGGTATCGGGTATATCGCTTTCGGATATCGGCTGTGGGATTACTGGTTTGGGGCATAGTGAATGGTTTGGGGCAGCGAGCGGAGCAAAATTTGTAGCGGTTTTGCTTGGGGGTGTCTCCGTTTTCTGCTAACTTTGCAAGAGATAGAGGGGCTTGTCCTGTCGCCGCGACATGGTTGCGGGGGCGCGGCGCAAGCTCTATGCTACAAAATTAGTGCAATTCACGCAAAAGGCAAAGGAAAAGATGAAGAAGATGATGATTATCAATGGTCCCAACCTCAATCTGTTGGGCGTGAGGGAACCGGGTATCTACGGCAGCAGTTCGTTTGAGGACTATCTGCCCAAGCTGCGTGCACAATATCCCGATGTGGAACTGGACTATTACCAGAGCAATATCGAGGGCGAGCTGATAAATAAGTTGCAGGAGGTGGGCTTCACCTATGACGGCGTGGCGATCAATGCGGGTGCCTACACCCACACGTCGATAGCCCTGCTCGACTGCATCCGCTCGCTGAAGTGTCCGGTCGTCGAAGTGCATATCTCCAATGTGCATCAGCGTGAGGAATACCGCCACCATTCGATGATTTCCGCCGGTTGCAAGGGTGTGATCTGCGGTTTCGGCCTCGACTCCTACCGTCTTGCCATCGAAGCGATGATTCACAATGCATAATGGATAAGGGTTGAAGGATAATTGGACTGCGCGGTGTCTGGCAGGCGAAACAGGCCATTGATGGTTGCTATCCAGCATGATTTTAAAGACCTGCGACACAGCCAATTCTCAATTTTCAATTATCAATTATTAATTATCTTATTCAGCTTAATGATGCATTATGAATGATGAATGATGTATTAGAAAAGTATGTTCAGTGCCACAGTGCCCCGGAGGGCGATTATCTCTATCGTCTCTACCGTGCCACCAATATCCATACCATTCACGGTCGTATGGCCAGCGGACACCTACAGGGGCGTCTGCTCAAGATGATGGTGATGATGCAGCGACCGCATTACATCCTTGAGGTGGGCACCTTCTCGGGCTATTCCGCCATCTGCATGGCCGAGGGACTGAAAGAGCTCTACCCCACTCCGCGGGGCACAGACACTCCCCCGACTCCCAATGGCGCAGAGCGCGTGGCTGACCAGCATGCCGCCCCCCATCCGCTACGGGGAGAGGACAAGGGGGGAGAGGCTCCGCGTCTCTTCACTTTTGAGATCAACGATGAGATGGAAGACTTCACCCGCCCGTGGATAGAGGAGTCTCCGGTGGCCGAATACATTGATTTCCGCATCGGAGATGCCATCGTCGAGGCACCGAAATTGGGCGTGAAGTTTGACATGGCGTTTGTCGACGGAGACAAACGCAACTACGTGGAGACCTACGAGGCACTGCTCCCGCTGATGACTCCCGGTGCCATCATCCTTGCCGACAACACCCTTTGGGACGGCCATGTGGTCGATGCCGCCTACGACCACGACCGGCAGACGCAGGGTATTCGTCGTTTTAATGATTACATCCGTGACGACCGACGTGTGGAACAGGTGATATTGCCCATGCGCGACGGGCTGACAATTATCCGAAAAAAATAATACTTAGAAATCCTCACAGGCAACATGCCAAGATCCTTGGGGGAGGCTATATAGACAAGGTGAAGTTGAATGACCGGCATACTTGTGCCAAATATTATTCCCAAGGATCAGCTGTCATTCTTTTTTTCTTGTATTCCATGGGGGACATCCCCGTCTCTTTTATAAATGCACGACGAAAAGTGCTGAGACTCCTGAAACCGCTCTGTTCGGAAATATGCTCCAAAGTGTATTCCGGATGACGTCTCATCAGTGGCAGACTCCCCTGACGAATGCGCATCTGATTGATATACTCGTAGAAGGTGATGTGCAGCACTTCAGAGAAATAGGATGAGATATAGGTGCGGTTGGTGCACAATCTTACTACTAAGTCTGACACAGACAGCTCCGGATTGAGATAGAGTTGCTCCTGCTTGATCATCCGTTCCATCTCCCCGGCAAAAGGATAGCTCTTCGGAGTAGGTTTTATGGAAAGTAATTGTTCTTCTTTTTCCTCATCCTGACACATTTGCTGAATGTTGAATTGCTGTATATGGTCTATCTTTTTGACGTGAACCATTACGATTTGCCAGAATAATATCATGAGCACATAGTAGGAACCGTCGAGCCAGGGATTGTTAAAAGAAGAAACGATGAGCCACAACAACAGCATGACCACAAGAATTGCGCCAATTGCCCAGAGCCATGAAATATCTGTGTAATCTGTATTCGAATAGTGGGATCTCAGATGTTTGGTATATCGGATCGTATTCTTGGTTGATAATACTATATAGTAAAGTGTTAGCGTAACAAAAAAAATGGTATATATCCATTGCAGCCAAGGAGCGGAGGTAACAAATGCACCCGCGACAAACAAAAGAAATGGAAGTCCCAAGAGCAGCACACGGCGCCTGGTCACCCATCCTGGAGAAGATATCTCCATGAAAAGAATTATGTATGTGACAGCCGAGCAACCATCCATGAAATAGATAGTGCGCGAGACGGTTTCATCCAGCCAGAGGGTAAGACCCAATAGGATATCCTTAAACGACATCAACACCCACCACAAAAAAATCCAACCCAAAATGTGCTGGAAACGGAATTTGCGTGCGGATAAAAGATGCAAACCCTCAATAAAGAAATAGGCAGTAGCGAAACCTAATATAAAAAAGTAGAAAATAAAATGAGCCATCTCATCTGCAAAGATACGTTAATTTGCTGATATTTCTATTAAGATCAACAGTTGTTTTTGATACATTCTAACAGAAAGCCCATGTTTTCTCTTAAGTTGGAAAGTATAGTCTTTTTTGTTTCAATGACCCAAATATTGTTTCAGTGACAGGTGGCAAAGCTGGCGTGACCATTATCTTTGCACCATCAAACCATTTAACCATTTACAATATGACAAATCGTTTCTTGTTGATGACTATGTGTGTAATTTTGCTTTCGTCTTGTACAAAAAAAGCATCAAAGAATGGCCTGCTTGGGGAAATACCATCTATTGTGAAGCAAAATTACGATGAGAAACAATCATTGCAACACGGTCTGGATAAAGCATCAAAGAACAATGATGTGGAAAAAGTTAAAAATATAATGGAAAAAGGATTTGCCTTGCAAACTATGTTGTCACAGAATTTGGAACGTGTCGGAAAAGAACTAATAGGACGAGAAATTCCTGTGGAGATGGCAAATAACATTACCATGAGGATGGATAGTGCAATGGTAATCAACCAAGTGTCATCCAATAATGGGACAGTAGTTTATACAGGGCAGGCCAGCCTCACGAAAGATGCCTCTTTCTTCAACAACAGGCCCGGTATCAAACTGAGTAAGTTAGCTTCTATTCTCGTCGACCAAGACAAGAAGGCTTTTGCCACAGCAACCTGCCATTATAGGATTGCCGGAAGATTTAAGGACACATACGAGAAGGGCACGGTAGGGACACTGAGAGTGAGTGTTGCCGTACAAGATTGGAACGCCGAACAGATGGAACGCCTACACCATATCGTTATTACTCAGACAGACCGCAGCGACTACATGGACGCGCAGAAGACGGAAAGACAGATACGTGATGCCTTCAAAGAAAAATCAACTAATAAATAAATGACATGATGAATGTAAAAGCATTATTTTGCGCTATAGTCACCAGTATGATGCTTAGTGCAGTTCCCACACAAGCCCAAGGATTGGGTGGACTTCTTAAGAAAGCAAAGAAAACAGTAGAAACAATTTCAGGGAAGACCACTGAACCGGCCTCTGCCATGAAGACAGAAAAACAAGCAATGGCGTCTCTTCCCAAGATTCCTATCGCTTCGGGAGGGTATATGATCAACCCTTTGGCTAAAGTTATGGATGTAGAACTGGTGGGATGCTATGGTAAGAGCAAAAGTAATAACTTTGGAGACGTGTACTTAGTGCTGAAAGTGAAGATGAACATTGTGAAGTCTTCGATTAGCATAGGCAATTCTATCGGCCGGGAAGGAAAATCAATGGCAATGGATAGCGATGGCAATCAATATTTCATTGACAATGATGCCGGTGTCAATGTGGTGGAGGGTATGTTTGTTCGCCTCAATTTGAATGACGAAGAAAAGAACCAGCACTTTGTAGATGTGCCCAAAAAGGTCACTAATTTCCCGCTTGTCAAGTTGGGTTTCTATATTGACGCAGCATATAGAGAATATATTGAGTTACACGATATACCCATTATATGGGATAAAACTCCTGAATGACGCTCTATAGAAAACTACTATTTCAAGAGCTGCCGGCTTAGGTTCTTCACCGGATACCACACGGCAAGCCATCCCACGATGATCACCGTGATAAAGATAAACAGCACATCGATATAATGTACGCTGACAGGATAGGCGTTGACCACGAAATTGCCATCGGCAACGCCCATCCTCACGAGTCCGTATTGCTGCTGAAGCCAGCAGAGCAGAAGTCCCAAAACGATGCCAAAGACTGCGCCCATGACGCTGATCATGCGACCTTCCAAGAGGAAGATGTTGGTGATTTGGCTGTTGGTGGCACCGAGATTGCGCAGGGTGACCACGTCTTTCTTCTTGTCGATGATGAGCATGGATAGCGACCCCACGATGTTGAAGCAGGCCACGATGAGGATAAACGTGAGGAAAATGTAGGCCATGAATTTTTCGATCTGCATGATCTTGAATGTGTCGGCCTGCTGTTCGAAGCGATCTTCCACCTTGAACTTATCGCCGGCGATGGCCCGCATCTCCTTTTTCACGGCATCGATATCCGAGCCGGGCTTGAGCCGCAGCTCGAGAGCAGACACCATGCCGGGCTGCCCGAAGAGATTTTGAGCAAAGCCAAGGCTGGTGAGCATGTAGTTTTTGTCGTATTTGGCTTGGTTCACGGCAAAGACAACGCCCGATGAAATGAGTGAGTCGACCACAAAACCGTCTTCCGGTGCCGACATATCCAACTGTCCCTCGCGTTGGGGAGCATAGACCCTGAGATAGTTTTTCCACTGAGTTCCGGTGCCGAGCGATTCGGCTAAACGTATGCCCGGCGTACCGTAGAACAGGTTGGCGGTGTGCAGGGCAAACTCCCCTTCGCCATAAAGAATGTCGCTGATATGGGTGAGCTCGCTGAAATTGTCGTCCACACCCTTGATGGTCACTACGGCCTGTTTGCCATTGTAGACCGCAAGGGCAATGTCTTGCATGGTCTCGGTGGCTACTTCCACTTGGGGAATCTGCCTGATTTTGGTCAGCACGGGGTCGTCGGCAGCAACCGTCTTGCCTTTGACAGGCATCACTTTGAGCTGCGGATCGAAGTTGGTAAAGAAGCTCGCCACGAGGTCGTGGAACCCATTGAACACCGAAAGCACGATGACCAAGGCCATCGTGGCTACGGCAACGCCAATGACTGAAATCAGCGAGATAACATTAATCGCATGGGTTTTCTTCTTGGAAAAGAGGTAACGGCGGGCTATAAAAAACTCCACCCGCTTGCCTCCCCATCGGGATTCATGAGTGGTCGACTTGTCCGTTGTTACCTCTTTGATAGGGTTTTCCATCTGGTTTGCCTCCATTTTTAGTCTCATCCAATTCTTTCTCTCCTTTCATTCTGTCAACACAACCAAGCCATTGGCATTTCCAATGACAGGCCTCTCCTCCTCGTCTCCCTTCCTTTCTATTCTCTCATTCCTCCCTCTCCTTTGCCGGCGGGCGCTCTCCGGCATTTCCGTCCTCCTCCCCTGTGGGGAAGGGACGGGGTGGAGCCTATTTTTTCAACAGCTCGTCAATCCTGTCTATATAGTCCAGACTGTCGTCCTTGAAGAACCGAAGCTCCGGAATGATGCGCAGTTGGTTGCGTACCCGCTTGCCCAATTCATACCGAATCGTCTTCTCGTTCTCGGTGATATTGGCCAGCAACTCCTCGCTTTTCTCCGACGGGAAGATGCTCAGGTAGGCCGAACAGATGCTGAGATCGGGACTGATTTTTACACGAGTGACGCTCACTAACACACCATTCATCTGGCGAGTCTGGCTCTGGAAGATTTCGGCCAGCTCCTTCTGGAGCAACCGTGATATTTTGTTTTGTCTTGTTTCTTGCATAATCCTTCTAATTATTAATGACTGATTCCTGATACATTATGCTCCATTTAACGACAGTTCCACGTGCTCTACGTTGACGTTCTCATGGAGAAAGACCGACGCACACTCCTTGAAGCGGTCAGGATTTTCTGTCGTAAAGTATTTCACGGAGCCTTTCTTGGTGAGCCGACTCTCCAGATCGGTGTGGCGGTTCAGGTAATCCTTGAGGCTGTCGGCCACATATTCGCCCTGAGAAACAATGCGAATGCCTGGCGATATATACTTCAATATCTTTGGCATGAGGAGCGGGAAATGGGTGCATCCGAGGATAATCGTGTCGATGTCGGGGTCTTGTTGCATGAGCTGGTCGATGCGCTTCTTCACGAAATAGTCTGCCCCGGGGGAGTCGGCCTCATTGTATTCCACCAACGGCACCCAGAAAGGACAGGCCTGTCCTGTAATCTTGATGTCGGGCCAGAGCTTCGCTGTCTCCAGGTCGTAGCTGTGACTCTTTACCGTTCCCTCGGTGGCGAGCAGGCCTACATGGTTGTTTCGGGTGAGTTTGCCGATGATTTCGGCCGTGGGTCGGATAATACCCAGCACCCGACGGTTAGGGTCCCACTGCGGCAAATCGTTCTGCTGGATAGACCGCAGGGCCTTGGCCGAGGCCGTGTTGCACCCGAGGATGACGAGTTGGCAACCCATTGCAAACAGTTTTTCCACCGCCTGACGGGTGAATTCATACACCACGTCGAACGAACGGGGACCGTATGGGGCACGGGCGTTGTCGCCAAGATACAGATAATCGTACTGGGGCAAGAGCTGACGGATGCCGTGGAGGATGGTCAATCCACCGTAACCGGAGTCGAAAACGCCAATGGCTCCCTGTGTCTGCTGCTGTAATTCCTGGCTCATCGCTATACAAAGGGGGTTATTTCAGGGCATCGGCAATGTGTGAGAGGATGTCCTCACCAAAGGCAGCGTCTATGTAGGGCACCGCATTGTCGTCGGTGTTGAGGATGAAAGCCAGCGCTCTCTCGCGGCCCACCTTGTGGACAGCCAGTGCAAGACGCTCCTTGAGAGGCTTGAAAGTGTCGTCCTCGGCCTGCTTCAGGAGTCGCTGAGCCTCCTGCTTGAAAGCCATATTCTTCTGCATCATGTCCTGCAACTCAGCCTGACGCTTTTGCAAAATAGATGGCGCAAAGTCTTTCTGCCCCTCCAAAAACTCCTCATACTTCTTGTTGAACTCACTTTCCACGCGCTTCATCTCATTGTCATACTTGGTGCGTAAGTCGTCAAGATTGTGGCGAGCGATAGCATAGTCGGGCATAGCCTGCAGCGCAGCCTGATAGCTGAAGTAGCCGAAACGGAGCGATGGGGCCTTCACGGCATGCAAAGGCAATGTGTCGGGGAGGGCCGTCGTCACCTGAGCCTGTGAGGATAAGGATGTGGCCGACAACAAAAGAATGAGGAAGAGATGCTTCATAGGAGTGACTTTCTTGAGAAATTAATACCTTATAATGATAAGAAGTTAAGCAGACAGAATGGTCAGGACATTCTCAACACGTGGTGCCGCGAATGCAATCCTGTACCCTTCGGTCTTCTTAACTTCCGTAAGTTCGCTAAGAACGATTATTTGATTTTGCCGATTTCGGCCTGAACCTTAGATGTTACGTCCTCTACATTGGTACCAGTGTAAACAGCAACACCCTCTTCGAAGATGTAAGTATAGCCTCCGGTCTTGCCCACATTCTCAATAGCGGTGCGCACTTTGGCCACAACGGGCTGCATCTTCTCCTGCTGAGCTTTCTGCAAAGCCTGCTGGTTGTCCTGGTAAGTCTGCTGAATCTTCTGATAGAGCTGCTGGAGTTCCTGCTCCTTCTGCTGCTGGGCGGTAGCGTTCATGGTGCTCTTGCCCTTGTCGTATGCATCGCTCTGACGCTGCAACTCATCCTGCATGCTCTTCAGATCGTTCTCATACTGCTTGGCAGTGGCTTCGAGTTCACCGTTGATTTTAGAGATTTCGGGTAAAGACTGCATGATGGTCTGGGTATTTACCTTGCCGAATTTCTGGGCAAAAGTGGCAATAGGAGCCATCAGCATCAACATCAAAAATAGTTTTTTCATTTCAGTTTTATTGTTTTGATTATTGTTTATTTATTATGATAATGTCTTGCTTCACAAGGCTTGGAGCCTTGGGGCGAGCGGTTATTTGCTGTAACCCAACTTCTCCAGCACCTCATTGGAGATGTCAATCTTGGGAGAACCGAAGATGATAGCGGTGTCAGAAGCGCGGTCGAGCACCAGACTGTAGCCACGAAGATCGGATATTTCCTTTACGGCATTGTAGATTTCCTCCTGTATGGGAGTCATCAGGCTCTCGCGTTTCTTGAAGAGTTCGCCCTCCGGACCGAAGTATTTCTTCTTCAGTTCGGATGCTTCCTTCTCCTTTTGCATGATTTGTTCCTGCTTGGTCTTCTTCTGTTCCTGGGAGAGGAACACCACTTCGTTCTGATAATTCTTATACATCGTGCTGGCCTCCGTGTTGAGAGCCTCCACCTCTGCCTGCCATTTCTTGGAGATTTGGTTCAGCTGTTCGTTGGCGCGCTCATAGGCGGGGATGTTCTTCAACACATATTCCATATCGACAAGCGCAAACTTCTGTGCCTTCGTTGTCATCGGAGCAAAGCTCATCAGACAGAAGACCATCAGGAGTTTCACCACGCCTGCAGCTTTCAAATGATTCATCTTACTCATAATCGTCCTTTCTTTTTAATATTTATCCGACCATTAAGACGCAGTTGTACGCGCTTTGGTTACAGGGTTAAACATTTTTATGTTTTGGCTTAGAACTCCTGTCCGAGCACGAAATGGAACTGATTGCCACCCTTTGTACCAAACACTTTGTCGAAACCATAGGCCCAGTCAATACCCATCAAGCCCACCATCGGGAGGAAGATACGCACGCCGACACCAGCCGAACGCTTCATATCAAACGGGTTGAAACTCTTGGTTTCGGTCCAGGCATTACCTCCTTCGAGGAAGGTGAGGCCGTAGATAGTCGTATTGCCAAGCATCAACGGGTAGCGAAGCTCCAGCGTGAAGCGGTCGTAGGCATAGCCCTCATAGCCGTAAGGCGTCAGCGAACCATTCTCATAACCACGGAGTCCGATGGTCTCCTCGGCGTAACTCGTGGAGTATCCGCTCATACCGTCACCACCCATGTAGTAGGTTTCAAACGGACTCTTCTTGTATTTATTGTAGCTTCCGAGCAATCCCATCTCCACACGCGTCATCAGCACGAAGCACTTCTGTGCACTGCTGAGCGCTGTAAAGGTGCGGGCCTTGAACTTCCACTTGTGGTATTCGATCCATCTGTACTTCTCCTGCTGCTCCCGCACGTAGGTCGGTGAGTTGGAGTTGGTAGCCAGATTCTTGTAATCCTTGCCGTCCCATGCCGACCAAGGCGGTGTCACCGCTACGCTGGCCGAGAACTCCGAGCCACGACGGGGGAAGAGTTGGTTGTCGGTCGATGAGCGGTCGATGGAGATGCTGAGGTTCAAGTTGTTGGAGTTACCGGTCGTCAGCAGGAAGTATCTCCAGTTTTTCAACATATAACGGGTGTAAGACAACTGAAGCGACAATGTGAAATAGTCATCGGGCCAGCGCAGGCGCTTACCCCAACCAATATTGGCTCCGATCAACTTCACGTATTTGTCAGGGTCATAATAGTTCTCATAGTTGGAGTAATTGTAGGCGTAACTGCTTGATCCGAGCAAGTAACTGTAGTAGCTATTCTGCCAAGCTGAGTTGTAATAGTTGCTCGACACGTCGGTCTGCTTGGAGTAGAACACGCCAAAGGAGAACTGGATGGGTCGCTTTCCACCAAACCACGAGGTGGAGTAGCTGGCGTTGTAGCTCTGATAATAGGTACCGTTGGTCTGCACACCGAGCGACAGTTTCTCACCGTCGCCGATAGGCATGATGCCTCGATGCTCCTTGTTCTTGTTAAAGAGGTTGGCCATCGAGAAGTTGTTGAGCGTGAGACCCACACGCCCGATGACACCCGTCTGACCCCAACCGAGCGAGAATTCCACCTGGTCGTTGGACTTCTGCTCCAGGTTATAGTTCACATCCACGGTTCCTGTCTCGCCGTTGGGCTTGATATCGGGCACCACTTTCTCGGGGTCGAAGTGTCCCATAGATGCCAGCTCACGCACCGAACGCATGATGGCCTCCTTGGAGAAGAGGTCGCCCGGCTTTGTGCGAAGCTCGCGACGCACCACGTTTTCATACAGACGGTCGTTGCCGTTGATGCGCACATGGCTCAGATGGGCCTGCGGACCTTCCTGCACACGCATCTCCAAGTCGATGGAGTCGCCCACGATGTTCACCTCAGTGGGCTGGATGCCAGAGAACACATATCCATTGTTATAATAGAGGTTGCCCACAGCATCCTCGTCCTCGGTGAGGCGTTTGTCCATCAGTTTCTGGTTGTAGACATCGCCATCGTGCATGCCGAGCAGATTAGACAGGTAGTCGGAAGTGTAAACCGTGTTGCCCACCCAATGAATATTCCGGATATAGTATTTCTGTCCCTCGTCCACTTTCACATAGACATTGACATGCTTCGGGTCGTTGTTCCACACGCTATCCTCCAGTATGGTGGCATCGCGATAACCCAGTTCGTTGTATTTGGCAATGAGTTTCTCCTTGTCTTCCTTCCAACGCTCGGGTGTAAACTTCTTGGCTTTGAGGAAGGTGGAGAGCTTTCCGGCCTCATGGGTCTTCGAGAAGGCTCCCTTCTTGAAGAGTCCTCCCTTGATTTTAGAGTTTGTAAGGAACTTGTTTCCCTCGATGATGATGTCGCGCACCTTCATCTTTTCCTTCTTATCAATGATCACATCGAGTATCACCTGGTTCTTGGCGGTCACGTCATCACGCTGCCGGATGTCGATGTCGGCATTCTTAAAGCCCTTGTCATCAAAGTATTTCTTGGCCAGAATCTTCGCACGGTCTATCATGTTGGGGGTGATCTGTCCACCCTTGATCATACCGAGCTTCTGCTCCATATCATCGCGTTCGCTCTTTTTCAGACCCACATAATTGATCTCAGAGACCCGAGGCCTCGGTTTCAAAGCAATGTTCAGGTAAATCTTATTGCCCACCAACGAGTCGGCCGATATACGGACATCCGAGAAAAGTCCGTGCTTCCAATAGCGCTTCACAGCATCCGTGATCTCTGTTCCGGGCAGTGAGATATGCTGTCCGACCGACAATCCCGATATACTGGTGAGCATATAGTCTTCGTATCCGACCATACCCGAAACCTTCATACCACCGATAACAACGTCGCGTGGTGTCCCAGCGTAAGTAATGTCGGGATGAATGATCCTATCCTGAGCCTCTGCGCCAATACAACAAGCTGTTGCTATGAAAGCTGCTAATACCTTGTTCTTGTTATGATACATCTTTTAACTTTGAACTTTAAACGTTGAACTTTGAACTTTGCGGCTGTTGCCGTGGGTCCAAGAGTCTGAGTCGCCGTTGTTATTCCTTATTTATAATACGCCTTTCCTCCCTGAATATTCATGGAGAAAATCCGTCATTTTTCATTCCAAATGCTTCATTCGCCATTCCGCGCTCGTCATTCGTCACTCCTGACACCCTTCCACCTGTGCCTCCGTCTTGCCAAACCTGCGCTGGCGGCTCTGGTAGTCGGCAATGGCTTCGTGAAGATTTTCCTCTGTGAAGTCAGGCCAATAGGTATCACAGAAATAGAGTTCTGAATAAGCTATCTGCCAGAGCAGGTAGTTAGAGATGCGCAACTCACCTCCCGTGCGGATGAGCAAATCGGGATCGGGCATGAAGTTGGTGGTCATATGCCTGCTCAGTGTCTCCTCGGAGATATCATCGACGGCGAGTGTTCCGGCCTTCACCTCAGCGGCAATATCCCTTGCTGCCTTGGCAATCTCCCATCGGGAGCTGTAGCTCAGGGCCACCACCATGGTCATCGCGGAATTGTTTGCCGTGTGGTCCATTGTCTCCTGGAGTTTGTTCTGCACCACCTTTGGCAGTCGTCCCATCTCCCCGATGACCTGAAATCGCACGTTGTTCTTCATGAATATCTCGTCTTCGAGCGAAGAGAGCACCAGTCCCATCAGTGCTGCAATCTCGGTCTCCGGCCGATTCCAGTTCTCTGTAGAGAAGGTGTAGAGCGTAAGGTATTTCACCCCAAGGCGCGTACACTCAGAGGTGATGCGTCTCACGGTGTCCACTCCGGCCTGATGACCGTAGCTTCGCTCCTTGCCCTGTCGGGCCGCCCATCGACCATTACCGTCCATGATAATGGCGATGTGGTGTGGGACATTATTCTTGTCGAGTTCTACCATATCTTGTTCCTTTGAACATTGAACTTTGATCATTGAACTTTGAACTTGGACCTTTGAACATTGGACATTAGAGTTACCATGCTTTCCGGTCTTCGCCCATCATCATTCTTCACTTTTCATTCGTCACTCTCCCCCATTCCTCACTCCAAATTCCACACTCCACACTCGTCATTCCACACTCGTCATTCCTTGTTGCATGTCGAGCATTTCGCCATGAAGCTGTAGGTGAGGGTGAGCTGCAGGGCTGAGTAGCAATCGGTATTCTTAAACAGTCCGCTACTCTTCACGTAGTAAGGGTCCTTGACCCCGTCGAGGAAGTCGGACTGTGCGAAATGGATGGCCCACTCGAGGCCGAGGTTCAGACGGTCGCCCATCTTGTATTTCACACCGACACCCAGTGGCATGTTCACCGCAAAGCGGCCTTTGTCGGGCGTGCTGACGTATGTGCCGCCGAGTCCGGCAAAGACAAACGGCGTGAGACGCTTGGCACCACGGTAGTCGCGACCGGTGCCATAGGGCCAGAAATTGTATTCATAGGTCACACACACATCATAGAGAGCGTTCTTAAACGTGTAAGGTGTCTCGGCATAGTCTGGATAATACGTCTCCACGTCGGCCGACGATCCTTTCATCGTGCCGTAGCTCACGTTCATCCTCAGTGCCATATAGGGATTGAACACATAGCGTGCCAAGGCTGTCGCCATGGGCTGCAGGTCGCGCGTGAGCTTTCCGTTGAAATCGCCCAGATATCCGTTCAAGCCGGTTCCCACACCGATTTCCATGCGATATTCTGGATCGTCCTGAGCGCGAAGCTGGGCGAACGACCCAATCATCATCATGAAAATCAGCAGTTGTCTCATTTATTCGGTATATGCCTGTTGATTGGTGGACCACCCCATGCGTGCAAGACGTCCGCTCCAGACGGCATTGGAGCCCGACTTGGAAAGGTAGATAATATTGGAACTGTCGCTCACCATGGTAAAGGGCGAGGCAGTCTTGCCGAAGGAGTCGGTCAGTGTCATATCATCATTGGTCAGCCAGGTGATGCCCTGGTCCTTGCTTTCGTAGAATGTTGAGAAGTCACCGCCAATGGCCAGAAGTCCATCGTCGTAGCCAATCACTTGCAGATTGGCCAGCGCGGGCAGTGCATAGCTATTGTATTCGTCTTCAGGATAATAGGACCAAGTCTGCGACTGTGAGCCGGTGGCATTTTCTTCCACCTTGCGCCACACCTTGGCCTGTCCGTCGCGCAGGCCTACAAGAATCAGTGTATAGGTCTGCTCATTGGTCTTCGAGGGCATGCACACGAAGTTTATATTGTCGGTGGGCAGATTGGCAGCATCGTCGTCGAGACTCTCTGCCGTCCATGTGGCACCGCTGTCGGCAGAGCTCATGATACCATCAGATGTCAGTGCGTAGAGCTTGGAAGCACTGGCCCCGAAGAGTTGTGTCATACCGGCTTGCACCCCTGTCTGCTCCCACGTCTGCCCATCGGCCGACCGCATCACACTGTCATTGTTGAGCACATAGAGATAACCGCCCATCGTCACAACACTTTTGTAGGCATCGGCCTCAAAGGTCTGTGCCATCTGCTCATAGGCAGAGCCGTTCAGCCGATAGACTACGGTCTGTCCGCCCTTCACTCCGAAGAGATACTGCTGCGTGCCGTTGTATATTATCTTGCGGTCGCTCACGTCTGCCAGTGCAGAGTAGGAGGTAGAGACCCAATTGATCTCGTCGCCCGACTGCTGGTGCACATTCACATGGGCCACGTATTCGCGATACCCCGTGCCATTCAAATTATAGACACGCACGCGGAGGGGTTCAGAAAAGTCGATGGAGTCTGTCGAACTGTAATAAGCCAGACTGTCGCTGCCCGACTGATCTTTCAGCACCAGCACCACGGTTCCGCTGTTTTTAGACGTGATGCTGCATATCACCTTCGACGCATCAGTACCCTGAGGCAGAGAGTCGGGATTGTAAATCACCTTCTGTATCTGGTCGATATAGAACGCATAGGTGCTGGCAGAGTAGCTCACCACATAGGTACTATCCGAGACACCATCCGAAGCGGTGGTATGCAGATATTGGTTGAGGGTGCCGAGCGAGAATGCCGTCACCGCCGTATCTTCATAATAGGTTACGCTGTCATCTGAACTATTCAGACATGAAGTAAAAGTAAACATGGCTGAAACCACGATGACAGATGACAATAACTTCTTAATCATTGCGCGATAATTATTGAATTTAGCTGCAAATTTACTTAGAATAATCCAAACTTTGGCGGTTTTTAATTGTTTATTATGCAAAATATTGATTTATAGCGGATTTTTTAAGTTTGTTTAGAGTTTGTAAATAAGCCAACTTCTCACTTCCACAGACCATTATTTCAATATAATTGTCCACCCCATGTCAACATTACGTGGGTAAGTTCCACGCCGGAGGACAGTTTCCTCCCCCGTGGGTGAATGGTTTGGGAGAGGGGTTAGAGGCCTAAAGACAGTTTCCTAATGCTCATAAGTAGAATTTTATTTCCTCCGCGCCGCTATGCGGCATCGCAGAATATCCTGAGAATATCTTTCTCTTTTTTTGGCTCTCGCAATGGAAAATGCTTATCGCAGAAAATCCTTCTTCCTTGCTCCGCAAGCCCATCTGAGAATATCTCCACTTCCTCATGAACCACATGAGGAGAACAATGAAAAAAAAATGATGGTTCAACGAGAGACAGAGGGCCTTATCGTAGCGGACTTGCACGGGACAAGTCCCTACATAAAGGATGTTGGCTTATATTCAGATAAAGGCAGGATAACGCCTAATGGCTGTCCCCTCCCCATCGAGGAGGGTTAGGGGTAGGTTTGGTCCGCAGGCCGCTGGCGGCCCTTCGTGTCATCAAAATGTGCCGGATGGTTCTGCTTCATCCGCTTCATCCGTTGTTAAAAAATATAAATGAAAAAAGTTGAAGAAAGCCTTTCCGTATCCAAGCAAAATAGAAATCAAATAAATATAGCGTGAAAATACCCGAAAAATGAGCCATTCTCAACCGTCTGATAACCAATATCTTGTAAAAGTTTGACATTTCGTGCTTCTGCGAATACTATCTAATCGCATGACGATTACTATCGAATCGCACGACGATTACGCCCTAATCTCAAGACGAAAACGCCCTAATTCTACCAGAAAACCAATCAAAAATTGAGAAAAACAGATAGAAATCGATGAAATATCATGGTTTTTACCCATCATCCTCCGGCCATCATTGTCAAAACACCTCATTTTCTTCTCCCAATGCTTCCACCGTAATACGCCTGAAACCACTGAACTATCTTGACAAATTCACGGCCATCATCATCTTCAAACAACACACAATCCCACCAACAAACAAACTACCACACCAACAAACCAACCCACTAACACGCCAACAAACCAACCCACTAACACACCAACCCACCAACACACCAACCCACTAACACACCACCCCACCAACAAACAAAAAAGGCAATACGATCACTCGCACTGCCTTTTTGTAAGAATAATGTTAACGGATGTCAGTATTACCAAAGCAATAATACTAAGAATAGTCATCAACATGACTTTATACTGACATCACGACTGATTCAAAATCTAATAACATAATCCTAATCTTTACCTTAAAAAATCTATCAAACTACTAACCTAATGAAACTTTATGTGAATCTTCTCACGAAGACAATGCAAAGATAACAATTGTGTGGGTACACACCAAATATTTTTGCATGATTTCACGATTTTATGACTTCTTTTTGATTTAGGTCAAACCGGATGTCGTGATGGGAAGAACAGTGTAATTTCGACCCTTTTCATGTAACTACCTATCAATCAAAGCGTTGACAAAGAATCCCATCCTGCAAAATCCGATATATGGGCTAAAAACAAGAAATGTGCTCTTTGCGGATTTTAACCGAAATCCGTCGTTAGAAAAGGTATCCATTTTTGCGTTTCAGTCAGCGACATATATTCTGACCATCCATTGCATGCCTCAGGAATGCAGCTTTACCCCCGTTTGCTCTGCACCGTCACCATCCAACAACCAATGAGGATTCTTCCCACCTTATTATATATAAGAAAACGGCTTGACTCACTATTGAGCCAAGCCGTTGATATGTATATTCTTCTCAGAAAAAGAGCCAGAAGCAGTCTCTCCGCTCCGTCTCCCTCTCCAAGGGGAATGCTTTACAGCTGAGGACCAGCAGCTACGAGAGCCTTACCAGCCTCGTTGCCTTCATACTTCTTGAAGTTCTTGATGAAACGAGCGGCCAGATCCTTAGCCTTCTCATCCCACTGAGCTGCGTTAGCGTATGTGTCACGAGGATCGAGGATGTTGGTATCAACACCTTCCAGAACCGTAGGTACTTCGAAGTTGAAGTAAGGAATGGTCTTGGTAGGAGCATTGTTGATAGCACCGCTCAGGATTCCGTCGATGATACCGCGGGTGTCGCGGATAGAGATACGCTTGCCAGTTCCGTTCCAGCCAGTGTTTACCAAGTAAGCCTTGGCACCGTTCTTCTCCATCTTCTTTACCAGCTCCTCAGCATACTTTGTAGGATGCAGCTCGAGGAATGCCTGACCGAAGCAAGCAGAGAATGTGGGAGTAGGCTCAGTGATACCACGCTCTGTACCAGCCAACTTAGCGGTGAAGCCAGAGAGGAAGTAGTACTTGGTCTGCTCAGCGCTCAGGATAGAAACGGGAGGCAGCACACCGAAAGCGTCAGCCGACAGGAAGATTACCTGCTTGGCAGCGGGACCTGCAGAGATAGGCTTAACGATGTTGGTGATGTGGTTGATAGGATAAGACACACGAGTGTTCTCTGTAGTGCTGCCGTCGGTGAAGTCGATCTTACCGTTAGCGTCTACAGTTACGTTCTCGAGAAGAGCGTCGCGGCGGATAGCGTTGTAGATATCGGGCTCAGACTCCTTGTCGAGGTTGATAACCTTGGCATAGCAGCCACCCTCGAAGTTGAACACGCCGTTGTCGTCCCATCCGTGCTCGTCGTCGCCGATGAGAAGACGCTTCGGGTCAGTAGACAGAGTGGTCTTACCTGTACCAGACAGACCGAAGAAGATAGCGGTGTTCTCACCGTTGAGGTCGGTGTTGGCAGAGCAGTGCATAGAAGCAATACCCTTCAATGGCAAGTAGTAGTTCATCATAGAGAACATACCCTTCTTCATCTCACCGCCGTACCATGTGTTCAGGATAACCTGCTCCTTGGTGGTAACGTTGAAGACAACGGCAGTCTCAGAGTTCAGGCCGAGCTCTGCATAGTTCTCTACCTTAGCCTTAGAAGCATTGTAAACGATGAAATCGGGATCCTGGTCGAGTTCTTCCTGGTTTACAGGCTTGATGAACATGTTTGTAACGAAGTGAGCCTGCCAAGCTACCTCAACGATGAAGCGGATCTTCATGCGGGTATCCTTGTTGGCACCACAGAAACCGTCAACAACAAACAGGCGCTTGTTAGAAAGCTCCTTCTTAGCCAACTGGTTTACAACGGCCCAAGCCTCCTTGGAAGCCTTCTTGTTATCGTTCTTATATTCGTCTGATGTCCACCATACAGTATCGTGAGAGTTCTCATCGTCAACGATGAACTTATCCTTAGGAGAGCGGCCGGTATAGATACCGGTCATAACGTTAACTGCACCGAGTTCTGTTACCTGACCTTTTTCAAAACCTTCGAGACTTGCTTTGGTCTCCTCTTCGAACAACACCTCGTAAGAAGGGTTGTAAACTACTTCTGTAGTACCTGTGATACCGTACTTTTCCAGTACCGATTTGTCAAACTTTGCCATTTTGTAAAATGTATTTAAGTTGTGAAAAGTGATATATATCCTTACTTAATGGGCACAAAGTTAACAAAAAGTGTCTATGTGAACAAAGTTTGAATGTGATTTTTCCATCTGGCTAATCCTTTTTAGGTTAAAGAAATTAAAATATGAGGATCCTGCAATACATTTGTAAATTAGACTTTGCAAAAATTAGAACTTTTTCCTACTTTTGCACGATGAAAAATACAGTCTGTTAAAGAACTATGGAAATTATAAACTTCAGTGAGCACAATTCCATCATCAACCAGTACATGGCTGAGATGCGTGACAAGGAGTATCAGAAGAATCGGTTGCTGTTTCGCAACAACATCATGCGCATCGGCGAGTATGAAGCCTTCGAGATTTCGAAGACTTTCAACTATGAGCCCAAAGACGTGGAGACACCGCTCGGTGTTTCTACGGTCAACGTGCCGACAGACAAGATTGTGATTGCCACCATCTTCCGTGCCGGATTGCCCTTCCACAATGGTTTTCTCAACATCTTCGACCATGCCGGAAACGCCTTTGTGAGCGCCTATCGAGAGTATACAGATGCCGAGCATCATCAGGTGGGCATCCACGTGGAATACCTTGCCACACCGAGCATTGAGAACAAAAATCTTATCATCGTGGACCCGATGCTCGCCACCGGAGGCAGCATGGAACTGGGATACAAGGCCTTTCTCACCAAGGGAACGCCCAAACGCATCCACGTGGCCTGTGTCATCGCCTCGCCGGAGGGCATAGAGCACATCAAAAACACCTTCCCCGAAGACAAGACGACCATCTGGTGTGCAGCCATTGACCCCGGAATGAACGAGTTCAAATACATCGTTCCGGGCTTCGGCGATGCCGGAGACCTCTGTTACGGAGAGAAGCTGTAGGCGTAGAAAGCATCATCATGCTACATCAACCTCTTATTTTAAAAGGTGGACTGATGTAACATGATGAAACGTAACAGCCTCTAAAGATGGGGGTAATAGGCCATTATTACCCTCAAACAATATCGAAAGAGGGGGCGGACATTCCCTCAACAGCATTGTCAGTTTCGCTCAGAGACTGACTTTTTCTATTTTATCCGACTGACATTTGCCCTTTCTTTCTTCTATCCTTCCCCTTTCAGCTCGCGGCAAATGTACCTGAATCCGGAGAATTTGCATTATAAAGCATATCCTCAAGCTCCTTGTCTCTACCTCCTGACGGTCTCTATCAAGGGCGCATGCCAGTCTTTGTCCGAACAAATCCGGCCGAGGACGACTATGGTTTGACCACTCCGCGCAACCTGTCATCAAAGGCAGACAGTGCCGCTTTGGCCCCTTCGCCCATCGCCACCACGATTTGTTTGTAAGGCACATTGCTCACATCGCCTGCTGCATACACACCGGGAATGGCGGTGCGGCAATATTCGTCCACCTTGATTTCATGACGTTCGGTGAGTTCAAGCTCATCTTTGAAGGCATCGGTGTTAGATGCAAGGCCTATCTGTACGAAGATACCGTCGAATGCCAACTCACGTTCCTGATCGGTGGTACGGTCTTTTACCGTGATGGCAGTGAGCTTTTTTCCATCGCCGATGACACGAGTGGTCTGTGAATTGGTGAAGATTTCGAGATTGTCGATACTTCGCGCTTTGTCCTGAAGCACGTTATCAGCCCGCAATGTGTCGCCAAACTCAAACACGCTGACATGAGAACAGATGCCAGCAAGGTCGATGGCAGCCTCCAATCCCGAATTTCCTCCTCCTATAACCGCTACATTCCTGCCTTTGTAGAACGGTCCGTCGCAATGCTGGCAGAAGTGCACGCCATGTCCGATATATCGGCTTTCATCGTCGACATTGAGCTTGCGCCAACTTGCTCCGGTAGCAATGATTACGGCCGGTGCGGTAAATGTCTCTCCCCCCTTGACCGCAATACATTTGCGAGCCTCACGGAGACTCACATGGTTGACCTTACGGTGTTCAAACACCTCTATAGGATAGCTCTCCAGATGCCTCCTCAGATCAGCTGCCAGCCGCGTGCCGTCGGTCTCGGGAACAGAAATTAGGTTTTCTATTCCCGTAGTATCGTTCACCTGTCCTCCGACACGTTCGGCTACCACAGCCACCTTGAGTCCCTTACGAGCCGAATAGATAGCGGCCGAAACTCCCGCCGGACCACCTCCTACAACGATGAGATCGAAGCTACGTTCGATGGGTGAGCCATTGTCATCAGCATCGCTTCCTACCTTGTCCTCCAGTTCGGAGAGCAGCATTCCAAGGTCACCACGCCCGACATGAAGTGCCTCACCATTGACATAGACAGCCGGCACCCCCTGGATATTCAGGCTACTCACCTCGTCTTGAAAGAGTCCACCGTCTACCATCTCATGGGAAATACGCGGATTGACCAATGCCATCACGTTGAGTGCCTGCACCACATCGGGACAGTTGGTACAGGTCAGCGAGACATAGGTCTTCAAATCGATGTTGCCTTTAAGTCCCTTGATCCGACGCATGATAGTCTCATCGGGCAGATTTTTCCCCTGACCGTCAGCGTTAAGCACAGCAAGCAACAATGAGGTGAACTCATGACCGTTGGGGATACCGCGAAAGCGGACACCCGTGGGAAGCCCATCCTTCATTAGCTGGAAAGAGAGTGGGGCACCGGCAGACTCTGTATATTCCACCCGGAGACTATCGGAAGTTGAGGTGAAATCATCAAGAAAAGCATGAAGTTCGGCTGCATGACTGTCATCAGAAGCATATTCAGCACTGAACAAGAGGTCTGACTTCAACGAGGCAAAGATGCCTCTGACCTGGTCTAATATATTTTTATCAAGCATAAGATGAGAAACTAATAACGGGATTTTGAAATAAGATACATGGGAAAACCATTCGGTCCGTTCTGCTGGCATATTCCACAGAGACCGAAACCGGACTTGCCATAGATAAAAAACAGAGGGACAGCAATACCTGTCTGCACGTGATTCCTACCTGCTCTGCAGAGACGAGGAAACTTCTCGACTATGCTCAGATGGTCGGAACAGGCAGCCAAGGGTATCTGTCCCTACGTTCTGCAATAGGATGCTCCGCTCTCCTCCGGATGGATAATGGGTATCCGGATTAGATTTTGCCTACGAGGTCAATGCTCGGCTTGAGCGTTTCAGCACCCTCGTTCCACTTTGCGGGACAAACCTCGCCGGGGTGAGAGGCAACAAACTGAGCAGCCTTCACCTTGCGCACAAGCTCATCGGCATTGCGGCCAATGCTGTTGTCTTGCACCTCTGCCAGTTTCACAAGACCCTCCGGATCTACTACAAAGGTGCCGCGGTAAGCCACTCCCTCGTCTTCCTTGTATACACCGAAGCCCTTAGCAAGCACGGCAAGAGGGTCGGCCAGCATGGCATAATTGATTTTCTTGATACTGTCTGAGGTGTCCCACCATGCCTTATGCACAAAGTGTGTGTCGCAACTCACAGAGAAAACCTCCACACCAAGCTTCTGCAACTCCTCATATTTTTCTGCAAGATCGACCAACTCTGTCGGACAGACAAACGTAAAGTCTGCGGGATAGAAGAAGAAAATGGCCCACTTGCCTTTGATATCTGCATTAGAAACTGTTTTAAACTCACCGTTCTGAAAAGCCTGAACCTTAAATTCCGGTGCCTGAAGATTGATAATTGATTCCATAGTGTAATTCTGTATTTAAATGATATGTCTGGCTTTTGTGGTTTCAGGCAGTCAGCTCAATTGTCTGGCGGCATCTTCTGCCCTACTCCACATTTACCGTTTTATACTTTGTTTTTTTACTTCGCTAATCTACTTTCCACCACATTCCAATCGACAATATCCCAGATGGCAGCTATATGGTCGGCTCTGCGGTTTTGATAATCCAGGTAATAAGCATGTTCCCACACATCAATGCCAAAGACGGGATTCAGTCCGTTGCGCAGCGGATTGCCACCATTGGCCTCCTTGGTGATGACAAGTCGACCAGATGCGTCTTCCGACAACCATGCCCATCCCGATCCGAAGATAGATGTTGCCGCCTTGGCAAACTCCGACTTGAAAGCCTCAAAACTGCCAAACGACCTGTTGATAGCCTCAGCTATCTTGCCTGTAGGATGATTATCTTTTACCGGAGACTTGAACTCTGAAAAGTAAAGCGTGTGGTTGAGCAACTGGCCGGCATTGTTATAGAGCGCACCTTCGGGTGCCGTCTTCACAATATCTTCCACGCTCATGTTCTCGTATTCTGTCGATTTCACTAATCCCTGCACCGTGTTCACATATCCCTGCAGGTGTTTGCCGTAGTGATAATTGATGGTTTGCTCACTGATGACCGGTTCCAACGCATTGGCAGCGTATGGCAACTTGGGCATAACGATACTCATGAGGACTAATAACTGTGATAAAAACATACGCTATCTTTTTTTAAAGGGGTTAATAATCTTTGTTTTAATCTGGTGCAAAGATAGCCAACTATCCACGCCCATCCAACAGATTTATTCTATTACCCGATTGGAAAAATCTATTTATAGCATATTACTGCTGATAATCAACGGGTTGAATGTATTTACAAATCATCCCAGACAAGGTCGTTTTTGAGATGTGTCGACGACGGAACAAGGGTCGGCAGACCAGTCGAATACACCATCATCTATTCATAAAAGAAAGCAACTTCCCAAGTGGAATGCCGCTTTTGTAATCATCAAATAGAACAAATACAGCTACCAAAGGGTTGCCTTTCCAACCCGAATGGACAATGATAAATATTGAAGAAAGATGATTTCACCTCCCAGATATCATTTGTTTCCAACCGTTCGGTGAAGTTGTGGTAAGCCTTTTTCTTCTTCATCTCTCCTATCCGAGCGTTTACCGCTCCATCGAAAGTGGGGGCATCACGTCGCGGATGACACCTAAATCGATGGGGAATCCACGGCCACCGGCGTGACCCAATGCCATGCCGAGGCCGACAACGCGGTGGATGTCTGTACCATCGGCAGCAAAAAGCTTGTCGTGAAGTAAGACTCCATACACTTTGCTGCAGTGCCCATCACTGGCAGCCATAGACGGAAGCCCGTCGACTTCTCATCTCCTCAAGGCAGATGGGGAGGCGCGGGCTTCTTACGTACCCATTTTCCTAAGTCCGAAATTCCTTTATTCCCACCCCGGAGCATGGCCAAAAGGCACTGTTCAAAGAACGCTTTTCTAACAAAGTCATGCAAACGTTTGTACACAAAAAAGGCATATTTTCTTACACTTTAAAACTTTTATACCATTTTATACACTAAATTTGCAAGCAAAATTCCCTAAGAACTAAAATATACAAACCAGATATGGGCCTTGGAAAAGCGCTCAGTCTGGACCTTGTCAATTTGCTACGCAATCTGATTTTAAGCCTAAATACCTCATTATGAACAAAAGATTACTTTGGGTTATCATGCTCTGGCTGAGCGTCATCTCCTCGTATGGCAGCACCAGCTATGTGGATAACTTTACCGGCGGACGTACCGATTTCCGCGACGAAACCATTTACTTTATGATGACCACCCGTTTCTACGACGGTGATTCAAGCAACAATGTGCTGTGCTGGGATAACCAGGATTCCCAGATCAGCACCAAAGACCCTTGCTGGTGCGGTGACTTCAAGGGTGTCATCGACAAGCTCGACTACATCAAGGCACTCGGCTTCACCGCCATCTGGATTACTCCGGTGGTGCAGAACGGTTCGGGCTATGACTACCACGGCTACCACGCCATGGACTTCTCGCGCGTTGATTCGCGCTATCTGAGCCGCAAGGACCAGGGCTCGGCCGAGGATGTCGACTTCCAGAGCCTCATCGATGCCGCCCATGCCAAGGGCATCAAGATCGTGCTCGACATCGTGCTCAACCACACCGGCAACTTCGGTGAGGCCCATCTCATGCCCGAATTCACACGGTCTGACAAGATTACGGCGCAAGGATCGGCCGAGGCCTGCCTCACCCCCAACACCGCCCTGCTCGACAACGGCTTCACCACAGCCTATGCCGACCTGGCCGTGAGCGACCAGTATCAGCGTCGGCTGGCCCTGATGAAGAATACCGACGGGCTGAACCACGACACTAACAACTACTGGCACCATGTGGCCAACTCCTGGAACTGGGATGAGCCCACACGCTGGTGGGGACAGATTGCGGGCGACTGCGTAGACCTCAACACCGAGAACGATGCCGTGGCCCAGTATCTGGTGCGTTGCTACGGCCAGTTTATCAAGATGGGCGTCGATGGATTCCGTATCGACACCTCCGGCCACATCTCGCCCCTCACCTTCAACCGCCAGTTCATTCCCCAGTTTGCCGCCCTCGGCGAACAGTATGCCTCGAAGCGCCTGCTGCCCGGAGAGACGACACCATCACCTTTCTTCATGTATGGTGAGGTGTGTGCCCGCTTTGGTGGTGTGACCTACCGCAACCAGCCAATCCTCTCGCCCTACTATTACACCTGGACGTCGCCCAGCATCAGCCAGTGGGCCAACAGCGACTCGACATGGTGGGCCAGTCAGGTGGTCAAGGAAGGTGCCGACCCACTGGGGGCCATGACCGTATGCGCCGACGAGGCCAGTGCCTCTTATGCCCAAGATGGAAGTCAGCGCACCTCCTCTAATGCCTTCCTCAATGGCAACAGCTACCGCACGCTCGACTATTCGCAGAACAGCGGATTCAATGTCATCGATTTCCCGGTACATTATAATTTCACCAACGTAGCCAGCGCCATGGGTATGGCCACCGGCGGCGACCAATATTACAACGATGCCACATGGAACGTGGTCTATGTGGATTCCCACGACTATGGGCCTCAGCCCAGCGACAACATCCGCTTCTCGGGCGGCACCGACCAGTGGGCCGAGAACCTCACATGGATGTTCCTCTTCCGCGGCATCCCCTGCATCTACTACGGCTCGGAGGTGGAGTTTATGAAGGGAGCCACCATCGACAACGGCACCAACGGTCCCCTCAACAATACTGGCCGCGCTTATTTTGGCCAGAACCTGGAAGGAACGGTCACGGCATCCGACTTCGGGCAGTTCTCTGCAACCGGACAGGTGAGCAAGACCCTCAACCACCCCTTGGCCATGCACCTGGAGCGCCTCAACCGCATCCGCCAGGCCGTGCCTGCCCTGCGCAAGGGGCAGTATAGCACCGACGGCTGCTCGGCCAGCGGCGGTTATGCCTGGAAGAAGCGTTATACCAACGACTCCATCGATTCCTACGCACTGGTGTGCATGAACGGCGGCGCCACCTTCACGGGCATTCTCAACGGAACCTACACCGACTGCGTGACGGGCGATGTGCAGACTGTGACCAGCGGCACCCTCACCGTCAGCTCGCCCACCAATCAGGGCAACGCCCGCATCTATGTGCTTAATGGGCCCGGCCAGATTGGCAGCGACGGTCCCTTCCTCTATGCCTCATCAGCCGCCAGCGCAGACAACAGCGATCTGGCCACCGACCCGGGCACAACATGGAACGACATCATTCTGAGCAACCACCCCTCGCTCACGCTCTCGCCCAACGGCGGTACGTTCAAGACCGACACGCTGGATGTCACCCTCATGCGCAGCTATGCCGACGAGGGGTGGTACCAGATAGGCGACGGTCCGCAGGTGGCCATCACCGATTCGATCACCACCGTCACCCTGGGGGCCGACATGGCCTATGGTGACACAGTAACCCTGAGCTGGAGCGTCACCGACACCAACGACAGCACCACCGAGACAGTGACCGGACAGGCCACCTATCAAAAGATAGATCCCAGTGCGGCCATCACCGTATATGTGAAGGCCTCGACGGCCCCCAACCTCTATGCCTGGACCACCGAGAGCGGCACGGTGAACGTGCTCAACGGTGCCTGGCCGGGTACGGCGCTGACCACCTCAACCACCATCGGCACCGACACCTGGTATACCTATGCCACCACCGAGGCCTCCTCGCTCAATGTTATCTTCAACAACGGCAGCAGTCAGACCAGCGACATCACCGGCATCACCTCTGATGCCTACTTCATCTATGATGGCACTACGGGCTATGAAGACGTGACCGACAGCATGCTCAACCCCGATCCCGTCATCACCTCGGTGACCATCACACCCTCTACCGACCAGATGACGTATTGCAGCACGCAGAGTCTCGACTTCAGTCAGGTGTCGGGCCTCACACCTTACATCATCGCTTCTTATTACAACTCGGACGACGAGCTGCAGATGGTGCTCTCGCCGGTGAGCCATGTACCGGCCGGAACAGGTGTTGTGCTCAAGGGCACTGCCGGCCAGACCTATGATGTGGCGCTGAGCACGGCCACCGCCTCTTACGATAATCTGCTGGTGGGCGTCAGCACGGCCACCACGCTGGCCACCGTCAGCGGCAGCTATACCAACATGGTATTCGATACGACCACCTTCGGGTTTGAGCCGCTGAACGACAGCCTCACACTCTCGGCCGGTCAGGCTTATCTGCCCATACTCACCTCGGTGCTCACCTCAGCGAGCGGCAATGCTAAGCGCGTGACCTTGGTCTTTGATGACAGCACCACCGGCATACGCTCTCTCGATACGCTGCCACAGCAGGCCACGGAACCTTGGTACACGCTGGAAGGCGTGAGGGTGAGCAGCCCCACGGCCAAGGGAGTGTATATCCACCGGGGCCGCAAGGTGGTGGTGAGATGACGGCAGGCATAGCTCAAGCCATGGCAGAAGCTCATTCTGCTACTTATCTAAATCATAATATCCATCAATGGAAAAGAGCAAAAGAAAAGTGTTTCCCTTATTTTGCTCCAAGGGTATAGATGGTTCAGGTGAGGGGTGACAGACCGCCGTCTGGTAGTCCCAGTCCTCACCCTCTCTTGCCATAGGGGCAGGAGAGGGGGAGTGGAGCCTTCACAAATGACCGTTTTACCATTGCATTGAAACAATAACAAACCTATAGAAACATGAAGAAAATCATTCTTTCGCTGGCCATGATGCTCACATCGGCACTGGCCATAGCCGCCAACGGGTGGCCTTCTAATTATGGTGGCGTCATGCTGCAAGCCTTCTGGTGGGACAGCTACGATGCCACACAGTGGGCCACGCTCACCAGCAGGGCTGACGAACTGTCACAGTATTTCGACCTGATATGGGTGCCCAATTCGGGCGAGACCTCCGACTGGCATTACAGCCAGACCAACACCATGGGCTATGACCCGTGCTACTGGCTCAGCCAGAACTCCTGCTTCGGCACCGAACAAGAGCTGCGCACGCTCATCAGCACCTATAAGGCTAAGGGCGTAGGGCTGGTGGCCGACGTGGTGATTAACCATAAGAACGGACTGGGCAGCTGGGCCAACTTCGTGGACGAGACGGTGACGGGCAGCACCACGGGCAACACCTATACCCTCACCTGGGACAACACCAACTACACCGGCATCTGCTCTACCGATGAAGCCAACACCAACTCGGCATCGGGCGTGGCCGGAATGATTCAGGGCGCTGCCGACACAGGCGACGATTTCAACGGTTTTCGCGACCTCGACCATACCAATGCCACTGTACAGCAGAACGTCAAGACCTATCTCGACTATCTGCTCAACGAGATAGGCTATACGGGGTTCCGCTACGACATGGTGAAGGGATTTGGCGGAAGCTATATCAAGACCTATAATGAGAGTGCCAATCCCACGTTCTCGGTGGGCGAGTGCTGGGACAGCTATGCCACCATCACCAGTTGGATACAGGCCACGGGCTATACCTCGGCAGCCTTCGACTTCCCCTTGAAATACAGCCTCTACGATGCTTTCAACAACAGCAACTGGAGCGCGCTGAGCAATAAGGGTGTGATGGGCGACACTAATTACAGCCGATATGCCGTCACCTTTGTCGACAATCACGACACAGGACGCACCGATGGCAACGGAAGCAGCCCACTGGCCAACAACTGGAGTGCCGCCAATGCCTTCATCCTGGCTTCGCCGGGCACACCCTGCATCTGGCTCAAGCACTATAACGCCGACCCTACCAGCATCGGTAATATGATCCTGGCCCGCAAAGCCACGGGTGTGAACAGCCAGAGCAGCTATCTGCAGGCGCAGGAGCAGGACGGAGGATACATCCTCGAGACACAGGGCACCACGGGCTCACTGTATGTACAGTTTGGCGGAGCCGTTGGGTCGGCACCCACGGGATATACGCTGGTGGCCAGCGGCGACAGCTATGCTTTTTATAAGAAGGTCACCACACAGCAGGCTTCGGTGACGCTCAGTGCGGCCTCCACCACCTTTACCACCGATACGCTCGACATCACCGCTACCGCCACCAATGCCACCTCGGCATGGATACAGGTGGGCAGTGGCAGCAAGGTGGACTTCACCTCGACGGCCACTGTCACCATCGGAGACGACATGGCGTATGGCGATTCTGTGACCGTGAGCTGGGGAGCCACGGGCAGCGATGGGGTGGAAGTGACGGGAAGCACCACCTATACCAAGCAGGAACCCGCCGCCGGCATATCGGTATATGTCAAGGCCTCATCGGCTCCGTATCTCTATGTGTGGAGCGAAGAGACGGGATCGGTGGTACAGCTCAACGGCACCTGGCCGGGCACACTGATGAATACCACGACCACCGTGAACGGCACAACCTACTATGTGTTTACCACCACGGCAGCCTCGACCATCAATGTAATCATGAGCGATGGCAGCGGACAGACGGCCGACATCACCGACATTACGGCCGACACGTATTATCAGTATGACGGCGGCACTTCCTACAGTGTCGTAGACCCCAATGCCCAAGACACGGAGCTGCTGCTTGACGATGCCGACGAGGTGAGCGTCTTCTTCGAGAACAGCTCGTTCACAAGCCCCACGGCATGGGTATGGGATGGAACATCCAACTATACAGGTGGCACATGGCCCGGACAGACCATGACATACGTGGGCACCACATCCACCGGAAACACCATCTACAAATGGACTTACACCGGAAGCCTCACCACTCTGCCCACGAATGTTATCTTCTCTGACGCGGGCTCTTCGCAGACTTCCGACCTCACTTTCACCAACCATGGCTACTATGTGGGCGAAACGCTCACCAAGACCATCACCGAGGTCAAGGAAGACACTGTACCCACGTCTGTAGACATCACTCTCACGGCCGATGCCACATCCTATGCCAGCACGGTTCCACTCGACTTCTCCAGCTTGAGCGACCTCAAGGCTTATATCGCTTCGGGCTACGTTTACCTCGACGACACCCTCAACATCGTGCTTACCCGTATCAATTACGTGCCTGCCAACACGGGTATCATCCTGCGCGGTACTGCCGACACCACCTACACCGTACCCGTGGAAGACCACCAGGCCGTGGTGGCCAATCGTCTCGTGGGCGTCACTGCCGACATGCAGCTCTCCCCCACCGATGGCACCTATACCAACTATATCTTCAGCCTCACCGCCGGTACTTTCAGTCCGCTGTCCACCACCGTCACGTTGTCGGCCGGCAATGCCTATCTTCAGATACCCACCGCACTGGCATCCACGACCATCCAAGCCAAGTCGCTGCCCTATATCTTCGACGACGGCACGGTGACCGGCATCCAAAGCATCTCAGACCAGCAGTCCACCGATGACACATGGTGCACGATTACCGGACTGCGTGTGGACAAGCCCACCAAGGGTGTCTACATCCACAAGGGCCGCAAGGTTGTGGTGAGGTAACAAAACCATAGACCTCTCTCTTCCAGCGTCCACCGGAAACCGTCGGGAAGCACTACTTCCGCGGTCTCCGGCGGACGTTTCCGTTATAGTATAGCCCCCGCCGCCCAGCCCGACCACCACAAAAAAAGCGGCAACCGGAGAGGGTTGCCGCTGAGGGGAATGGGGCGAGAGGGGTTATTTCACCTCCCAGATATCGTTAGTCTCAAGGAGCTCCATGAAGTTGTGGTAAGCCTTTTTCTTCTTCACCTCCTCTATCTGGGCGTTTACCGCTCCATCGAAAGTGGGGGCCGTCACGTCGCGGATGACACCTAAGGCGATGGGGAACCCATGTTCGTTGTCCATCATGGCGAGCTTCAGCTGCAGCGTGTCGTCCTCGCAGTGGCTGTCGTGGATAAGGATATCGTCGATGGTATAGCCGTCCTTGCCAATTTCCACCACCTTCAGGCCGAAGCCCTGCTGCACCAGTCCAAACTGGTTCTGGTCGCCAAACACCAGCGGTTTGCCGTCTTCCACATAGATGGCATTGGCTTTCCGGCCAGCGTTGGTATAGACAGAATCATAGGCTCCATTGTTGAAGATGATGCAGTTTTGCAGGATTTCACACACGGCAGCCCCCTCATGATGGTAGGCAGCCTTGAGAATCTCGATGGTATGGGCACCATCCGAGGCCACGGCACGGGCAAAAAACTTACCCCGTGCACCAAAGCACAGCTCGGCCGGCCGGAACGGATCTTCTACCGTGCCATAGGGACTCGACTTCGACACAAACCCACGCGGACTGGTCGGAGAGAACTGCCCTTTGGTGAGTCCATAAATCCGGTTGTTGAGCAAAATCATGTTGAGGTTCACGTTCTTGCGCATGGTGTGAATGAAATGGTTTCCGCCGATGGCCAGTCCGTCACCGTCGCCGCTCACCTGCCACACCGTAAGCTTGGGGTTGACGATCTTGATGCCTGTCGCCACCGCTGTCGAACGTCCATGAATGGTCTGCATGGCATAGGCGTTGACATAGTAGGGCAGACGGCTCGAGCACCCGATACCTGAGATTACAGCCGTCTCATGAGGCGGCACACCGAGCTCAGCCATCGCCTTCTGGAGACTGTTCAGAAACGCGTGGTCGCCACATCCGGGGCACCACCGAGGCTGTCCCTTCTTGAAATCGTTAGCAGTATATATCTCGTTCGGAGCCTGTTGTACAGGGGTTTCCGACTGAATCTTTTCTTCCTTCATACTTTCTGATTTAGAGGTTCCACACATTATTGCAGGATTCGGGTTTCAAAATAGCGGCCGATGTCGTGGTCGTCGGGTGCACCGATGAGGCTTTCGAAAGCCTGAACCAGCTCTGCCACCACGAAGGGCTGTCCCTTCACCTGGTTATACTGATAGGGCACGAAATTGTTGATGCGTATACGCAGCAACGCAGCAAGCTGTCCGAGGTTTTGCTCGGCCACCACCACCTTTTTATATTTCATCAGCACCTTGGCTGTGTTCTTGGGCAGCGGGTTGATGTATTTGAAGTGGGCCAAAGCCACCTTATACCCTTTACGTCTCATCTCTGTCATGGCTGTGAAGAGATGTCCGTAGGTCGAGCCGAAGCCCACGATGAGCAGTTCGGCATCTCTCTTGTCGCCTTCCACCTCCAGATCGGGCACTTCTATGGAGGCCACCTTGTCGGATCTCAGATGGTCCATCTTGTTGTGGTTCTCCGGGTCGCTGGAGATGGAACCGGTCTCCCCGTCTTTCTCCAGTCCGCCAAGGATATGGGCATAGCCCTCTTGTCCGGGGATGGCCCAGTAGCGCACCTTGGTTTCGGGGTCGCGTTGGTAGGGGGTGTACTTGTATTTCTGTGCGGGCGTGGCGTAGTGGGGATGGATTTCCGGCAACTTATTGATATCGGGCAGGGCCCATGCCTCTGATCCGTTGGCGGCAAAGGCATCACTCAGCAGCACCACAGGTGTGAGATGCTCCAGTGCTATCTTAGCAGCCATATAGGCAGCATCAAAACAATCGGTGGGGCTTGTAGCGGCGATGACTGGCATGGGGCTCTCGCCGTTGCGGCCGTAGAGCACCTGCAGCAGGTCGGTCTGCTCGCTCTTCGTGGGCAGTCCGGTAGACGGTCCGCCACGCTGCACGTCGATCACCACTAACGGCAGCTCGTCGATGACGGCCAGGTTGAGGGCTTCGCTCTTCAGACAGATACCCGGACCGGAGGTCGATGTGGCACCCAGCGCACCGGCAAACGATGCTCCGATGGCACTCGCGGCAGCACTGATCTCATCCTCACACTGCACAGAGATGACTCCCATCGACTTGTGCTTAGACAGTTCGTGAAGGATGTCGGTGGCCGGCGTGATGGGATAGGAAGCGAGATAGAGCTTCAGTCCTGCCCGCTCGGCAGCAGCCATAAGACCATAGGCCGTGGCTTTGTTGCCCGTGATGTCCATATATCGTCCGGGCTTCTTCTGCTTGGTCTCGATGCGATAGGAGTTGGGCACAGAGGCATGGGTGTTGGCCCCATAGTCGTATCCGGCATTCACCACCCTGACATTGGCCTCGGCCACGGCGGGCTTCTTGGCAAATTTCTTGTTGAGAAAGTCGGCCATGAGCTGCAGGTCGCGGTTAAACAGCCAGCACACGAGTCCCAATGCAAACATGTTGCGGCATTTCAGTTTGTCCTTCATGTCCATTTCCGTGTCGGCCAACGTCTCTTTTACCATGCGGGTGATGGGACAAGCCACCACACGATCAGGGTCGATACCCATCTCACTGAGGTAGTCATCGCTCTTAAACTCAGCCTTCTTCAGGTCTGCCGGACCGAAGGCATCGGTATCAATGATTATTGATCCGTCGGGTTTGGCATATTGATACTGCGTCTTCAGTGCAGCAGCGTTCATGGCTACCAGCACGTCACACTTATCTCCGGGGGTATACACCTTTCCCTCGCCGATATGCACCTGATAGCCCGAGACACCTGTCAGGGAGCCTTGCGGGGCACGGATATCGGCCGGATAGTCGGGAAACGTAGAGATATCGTTGCCCACCGTTGCTGAAATCGTAGAGAATATGTTGCCGGCCAACTGCATACCGTCGCCGGAATCGCCCGAGAACCTTACAACCACGTCCTCAAGCTCTTTCACTTCTAAACCTTCTGCCATAGTATCTTAAAGTTATGTAGGTTTCTACTTCCAATTATACTCACTCTGCTTGCCTCCTTCTCGGTGACAAGTGTTCAAGTGCTTAGTTTCAAGCATTGTAGCGACAAAGATAGGGTAACTTTTGGATATTGCAAAATAATTTGGAAATTTTATTATTTCTATCTTCATTTATTGAATGAAGAGTGTATAAGGATATGGCTGAGCGCGAAATTATCGTCCATCGGCCAGCAGCGCAGGAAAGGTACGCCGGACAGGGGTGGGGAGGGCATCTGTCTGTCTCCTTTTGTTGAGCTCTCAGGGGGTTTCGCTGATGAAATGGGGTTGTTGGTTGAAAGCGGGCGGGGAGAAATTAAACATTAGGGCGCAGGAAGCATCCAAAAGACAAAGAACATTTAAAACAAGAAGAATATGAAAAGACTCTTTATGATAATAGCCATAGCAACCACGATAGTACTTTCAGCTTCGGCAATGAGTTTGAGCAGGGCGCGATCGGAAGCCTTGTTTCTGTCAGACAAGATGGCATACGTGCTCAATCTGACCGACGACCAGTACAACGCTGTGTATGAAATCAACCTCGACTACATCCTCCAGGTGAGCAACGAAGATGATGTTTTCGGCACCTACTGGCAGGAACGCAACGCCAACCTGCGATATGTGCTCACGAGCTCGCAGTATACGGCTTACCTCTCGATGGAGTATTTCTACCGCCCAATCAGCTGGGTCAGCAACAGGCTGGTGTATATCATTCACAACAAATATCCGAAAAACCGATATTATCGTTCCGCACCACGCAACTACAGCACCTACAATGGGGGCAACCGCAACTATAGTCACAGTGTCTATCAGGGACGTACCTACAGCGACAACCACAATGCGCAGCCTCGTCAGCAGGTGAGCCAGCAGCCCACAATGCGCCGCACGGAGGCTATCAAGCAGGCCAACCGGCAGACCCAGCAGAATGGCACGTCGAGCCGCTCGAATGGTAATGGCACCAGCCAGAGCAAGTCGCAGCAGGGTAACAGCAGTCAAAAACGCTCGTCGGCACACCGCTAAACGGCAACGGCCTCACCATAAGCCATACGCCAAAAAGGATACCAGACAAAGTCATTAAAACATTATCTCAATCGTATAAAGTTATGAACATTTTAAAGAAAATCGTATTTACGATGGTTGCCACACTGTCTTTGACAACCGTTTCGGCCAAAGCCGCAGTCAACGACAAGCGTCTGGAAGCCTCCATGAATCATCTTGAGACACTGACACCCGACCGCAGTGCTACCACCGAAGAAGTTGCACGCCATCTCGACAGAAACGACAAGGCATCGGTAGAGCGCATCGACAAAGGTGCAAAAAAGAGCAAGGTGGCACGTGCCAAAAGCAAGAACGTGAAAAAGAAAGCCCCTTATAAGTCTAAGAAAAAGAAGAAGCGCAGTGCCGCAAAAAACAAAGGTAAGAAAGTTTACAGCCGCACCTATAAAAAGAAGTAACGACATTAACTCCCTTCACAACCGGACAAGGAAAGATAATACTCCACAATATAGTCCGGACACGGTATAATAAAAGTTTAGAATTTCAAGTAGAGAGAATCATTTCAGGATGTTTCGGACATGGCGGAGGCTTCAGCTTCCGCCATGTTTTATTTGATCTCGGTCTGTGCAAAACGATACCCGGACATGCAGAGAGAGACCATCGGGACACGGCAAGGCATAAGGGACGGCTGATGTCTCGCTGTCTGTCTGTAAGAGGAGCGGGCATTTCTCTTTATGCCCGATCCTCCTTATTCATATAATATACAGGCGATGTGCGTGATCCGTCTTTGACCAGCACTCCCAAATCCACCAATCGTTTCAGCCATGTGCGGGCCATATTGCAGCGCAGGTGAAACTCATTCTCCATGATACGGCGGTTGATGATAGGTGCTGTCTGCAAATAGTCCTTGACCTTTCCGACCATTTCTGCTTCGGTATACCGTTGTGACCGGGTGGTGCCGTCAAGATGTTCAAATCGTGTCCTGCCCTGAACCTTCGACAGCACCGCAGCCTCCGGCCGGAAGCTGATACCATCGACAAAAAGATGTTTGCCCTTGACTTTGTCCCACTCCTTCTTCTTGGTCAGTCCGGCCTGAATGGAAAAATACCCCACTCCGGGGAGATAGAAGCGGTGCCCGCTGCTCAACTCCTCGACCATCAACTGGCTGATGGCACTGAACACTGCCTCCAAATCGCTCTCGGTGAGCGTACATCTGTGGCAGATTAGGTCTTCCAACTCACGCCGTGTCATCGGATCCATGAGGATGGGGCGCACGTATTTCTGTTCGTCACCTTCGCCTTTGGCATTGGAAATCACATGAATGTCATATTTTATACTCATAGTGTATATCGGTTATAGTTTGTTAGATTACTGCTGCCGGTGCATATTGTCCGGTGATACAAAGATAAAAATAATATTCGAAAACTCCAAAAAAGCATTGCATTTCGTTCTTTTGTCAGCGTATGGCGTTCGCAGTACACGCGTATGGCGTTCGGAGTACGCTTGTATGGCGAACGAAGTACGAGCGTACTGCGAACGCAATACGCTGACATCTGTGCGTTTTTATCATATCCAGAAAGGGAGATTGCAACATCATGATGGCTCAAACTTGCTTTCTACCCACATTTTTCAGAACCGACATGGGGGTAGGATGGTTAATGAATGCCAAAAAGAGGAATACCGGCAATTTACTACAGAGATTGCCGTTATATGGAAAACAAGATGATGAGACTAAGCAAACGAACGATCACACTCACCTATCTGTGGGTGGCCTGCATACTCAGTGTTCTGGGGCAAAGCCGCTGGAACGACTACCAAAAAGCCGACAGCATGGTGCTCTACCAAGGTCAGGCGTTGAGAGATGCCGACCCTGGCTCTTTCTCGGAATTAGGATTTGGATATGGCAAGGACCGGTTTAATGTGTATTACCGTGGCGAGGTGCTGGAATTTGTCAACCCTTCGACCTTCGAAGTGGATGCCCGATTTACCCGCCACCACCATATCGGCAACCTGTCGCAGTCTCCCCGGCCATCGGCTACCATCGCAAAAGACAGCACAGAGCTAACCACAACTGCCAAGGACAAGTGGGCGAAGGGTATCTTCTCGTCGCTTGGCATGGATGCGGAAGTGGGGGAACACTATGATACGAGCGGGGGCAAGGTGACCTATGACAACCATCCGGTGAAGGGGGCAGACGCGGCTTCATTTGTCATACTCAAGGCAGGCTATGCCAAAGACAAGCATCATGCCTATTATTGTGGCAAGATGATAACCGGAGCCTTGGGCGGAAACCATTTTGATTATACCTCCGACGATTATGCCACAGACGGGTTTCACACCTACTTCAGGGGCAAGGAGGTGACCCGCGACTAAGCCTGCAGAACTTCTACCCTTGCGCCATGCCATTCGGTCAAACATTCAGGATAATTCCAATTTCACATGAAACAACAATACATCTTTTTGTCGTCGATAGCTCTTCTGCTTGTCGCCGCCCTGAGTAGCTGCGGCACTCAGAAAACAGTTTCCACACCCTCGCACGCCGACACCCTCGCAACGGCAGCTCCGCTACATGCCAACACATCGCCTGTTGTGCCCAACAAGGAGTTGGTGAGCATTGCCGAGGCCGCCGAAGCCGTATCCAATCCGGATGCCCTCGCAGCCGTGGCAAAGAAGTATGGCTACAAGGTCATCAACGGCTACGGCATCTATCGCCTCGACTCCTACGACAAAATGTACTACCGCAACTGTCTTCCGGCGAAGTCGCTGGGCAAAGGAATGTATGCCGACACGCCCCAACCGACCAAGCGTGGCACCTCCAGCTACATCGCCTTGGGGCAGTCGGTCATCATCGGCGTATTCAATTCGGCGGCCTATCAGAACCTTGTCGACCAGGTGAAAGGCCTCGGCTACACCCTCGTCGAACAGGGATATGAGGACCGATACACCAATGGTACGGTCGACATCTATTGTTATGCCGCCCGCAAAACAGTAAGATTAGAGAAGGCCGTCAACTGATTGTGCCCGCGCTTTCAGCCCTGTCCCTCCCCCATCAAACCGCAATGGCCCCACTCTCTGCAGAGCGGGGCCATCGTATTTGGACCAAACGGGAAGGATTAAAACAAACTTTTCAGGAGAAACCACACCACCGGAACCAGCAGGGCAGGCAGGAGATTGAGCGTCTTACACTCCTTGAGTTTCAACAAGGAGAGGCCCGAGGCGGTGATAAGCAGGCCTCCGATGATGAGCAACTCGGCCATCAGGGAGTCGCTGATGGCTGAACTCGACACCATCGTGACGCCATAAAACAGGCCCTGCCAGCAGAAAAGCACCGGCGCGGCGAGTATCATGCCAAAGCCGTAAGTAGACGCAAACACCGTGGAGGAAACCAGGTCGAGCGTGGAATTGGTGAAAAGGAAGGTGTTGTCGCCCTTCAATGCGCTGATGACGGGGCCTAACATCGACAGCGGACCAATGCAATAGAGCAGTATGGCCAGCGACAAGCCCTCGGCCAGACGGTTTTCTCCGCCCGACTTGGAGTGGCGGGCGACGGCCCTGCGAAACCTTCCGTCGATGTCGAGACGGGTTCCGACGATGCCGCCGAGGGCCAGAGACACGATGAACAGCACCGGATACTGACTCTCGGGAAAGTGGGTGATGGTGGCGTTGAGGCCTATGGCGAGGCTCGCGAGGCCCAAACCATCGTAGAGTGTGGTCTTGTATTTCTCCTTGATACCACGGTGAAGGAGCGTGCCGATGACCGTTCCGACAATGATGCAAACGGTGTTTGTGATGGTTCCAATCATGCGGACAAAGGTAATAAAAGCCCCCAAGATATGCAATAAAAGAAGCGGAAAAGTAGGGATTGGAGTCTCATGCTTTTCCGCTTTTTGTCGTTTCGGGAGCCCCAAGGGCTACGCCCGCAGTGCCCGCATGGCGTTGAGCACAGCCAATACCATCACGCCCACGTCGCCAAACACGGCCACGGGCATGGCCCACGACCCGAGAAGGCCGGCCGCCACAAGCACGAGGATGGCCACTTTCACACCGATGGCAAACCACGCGTTTTGCTTGGCGATGCCGATGGTGCGTCTGGCGATGCGGATAGCCTGTGCGATTTTCGACGGTTTGTCGTCCATGAGCACCACGTCGGCGGCCTCTATCGCGGCATCGCTGCCCAGTGCCCCCATCGCGATACCTACGTCGGCGAGGGCCAACACGGGTGCATCGTTGATGCCGTCGCCGACAAAAGCAAGATTTGTTCCGGCCGTTTTTTCTTTCAACAACTGTTCCATATAGGCCACCTTGTCGGCCGGAAGCAATCCGCAGTGAGCCTCATCGATACCGAGATTTGCAGCCACCTGCTGTCCCACGGCTTCGCGGTCGCCGGTGAGCATCACCGTTTTTTCCACACCCATGCGGCGCAACAGTCCCACGGCCTCGGCCGCATCGTCCTTGATTTGGTCTGAAATCACGATATGTCCGGCATAGTCGCCGTCGACCGAAACATGGATAATCGTACCCACAGCATGGCGGCACGGCTCACATACGGGTACCGCGGCGCCCACCTCAGCCATCATTTTCTCATTGCCCACACACACCGTCTGCCCATTGACCACGGCCCGAATGCCTCGCCCGGCCAGCTCCTCGACCTGACCGATCGAGCAATCATCATGCTCGTCGGGATAGGCCTCGCGCAGCGCCGCGGCAATGGGATGGGTGGAATGACGCTCCACATGGGCCGCGAGATGCAGCAACTCGCGCTCGTCCAAACGCTCGGGGTGCACCGCATCGACGGCAAACACGCCCTTGGTGAGGGTGCCGGTCTTGTCGAACACCACCGTGCGTATCCTACCCAGCGTGTCCATATAGTTGCCGCCCTTGATGAGAATGCCCTTGGACGAGGCCCCACCGATGCCGGCAAAGAACGTGAGCGGCACCGAGATGACGAGTGCGCAGGGACAGCTCACCACTAAGAACGTCAGCGCCCGGTAGCCCCAAGTGGACAGGGCGGAAAGGTAATGGTCATAGAACAGGGGCGGGATAAAGGCGAAAGCCAGCGCGAGAAACACCACGATGGGGGTGTAGACACGGGCAAAACGGGTGATAAACGTCTCGCTGTGCGACTTGTTTTCGGCCGATTCCTCTACCATCCGGATGATTTTTGAGGCCGTGGACTCGCCGAAACTACGGCGCACCTCTACCCAGAGAAGGCCCGAAAGATTGACGCATCCCGACACCACCTCGTCGCCCGGAGCCACGTCGCGCGGCAAGCTCTCGCCTGTGAGGGCCACCGTGTTGAGGCTCGACACGCCTTCCGTGACCACGCCATCGAGCGCAATCTTCTCGCCGGGGCGCACCACCAACGTCTCTCCGATCACCACCTGGTCGGGCGAAACGACCACCGTCTCGCCCCCACGCACCACCGACGCGGTGTCGGGGCGGATGTCCATCAGTTCGGCGATGGAGTCGCGGCTGCGGTCTTCGGCATAGTCTTCAAACAGTTCGCCGACCTGAAAAAACAGCATCACGAAGACGGCCTCGGCAAACTGCGGCTCCGCGCCGGGCATGAAGCCGATGAGCAGAGCACCGATGGTGGCGATGACCATGAGGAAATCCTCGTCGAAGGGGTCGCCCTCCATCACGCCCTCGACGGCTTCTTCGAGCACGTCGTAGCTGATCAGCAGGTAGGGCACGAGGTAGATGGCCAGCTGTGCCAGCATGGGCAGCTGCACCGTGCGGGTCAGTATATAAGCACAGCCCAGCAGAAGGGCTGTCGCAATAATTCTCAAAAGTTTTTTGTTCATAGTCGCTTTGTATAATAAATGTATGGTCGTCCCCATGGCCCTCAGACCACGATTTTACGGGATGACGCTGCAAAGGTAGGGAAAAAGAAATGCAACCCAGTTGCAAAGTTATAGAGCTCGGGGTATGGGAATATCGTGCGAATGACGTATCTTTGCCCCAAACCATCAACCATTAACAACCCACGACTATGGCAAGCGACATCGATTTAGTGAACTATATAGCCGACCAATGCGGCGGTGCGGGCGAAATCACCACCCGACTCATGTTTGGCGACTACGCCATCTACTGCGATGGGAAAATCTTCGGACTGATTTCCGACAACGGTTTCTATGTGAAACCCACCGACGCGGGAAAACAACAGCTGCGCGAGGTGGTGATGCGGCCACCCTATGAAGGGGCAAAAGACTATTTTTTTCTGGCCGACATCGATGACCGCGACTATATCTCTGCCCTCGTCAGAGCTACCTGCAACGCCCTTCCCGAACCTAAACCCAGAAAGCGAAAGAAATAAAAAATATTGAATCGGGATGCTTTTAGACAGAAAGACAGTATGCTTTTAGACAGAAAGACAAGAAGTTTTAGATAGGAAGACAGGAATTTTTTTAGACAAAAAGACAAAAGAACATCATCTTCAAGCTGCTCTCCTTTCTCAAACTCCTATCGCTTAGCAATATACTTCTCATGTAGTCCTGTCTAAAAAAACACCCACCAAAAACCTGTCTTTCTGTCTTTTTGTCTAACGATTCCCCAGCGCAGCCACATGTCTTTTATGTAGTCCTGTCTAAAAATACACCCACCAGAGACTTGTCTTTCTGTCTTTTTGTCTAAAAAAAGGGGCCTTCCGTCCTCAAATCAAAGCTAAACTACCGTCCTTCGGGGATAGTCCTGTTCTTATCTCGCATATACCGGCAGATGATGTTTCCGTCATAATCGTGCTGTTCCACCAGCCTCACGTTGACCGGAAGCTGGGGTGCCGGAGTGCCGTCTTCCACTGTAAACGGTGCCGTCTCCACCCGTATCTCGTCCCAAAGACCGCGGTCGAGGAAGCCCTGCAACGTGATGGCGCCGCCCTCTACGATAAGACTCTGTCGACGACGCACGCGCAGATAACTGAGCATGGTGTCGATGTCTGAGAAGCATTTGAACCATTCGGGCATGCCCTCAGTGCTATGTGCGAGCACGATGCGTTCGGGATCGTTCCCGCTCCACTCCCGGATATTCAGTTGCGGATGGTCTATGTTCACCGTCTCGTGGCCCACGAGGATGGCATCATTCTCTGCGCGCAGCTTGTGGACGAGCATCTTGGTGAAGGGGGTGGAGATGGGGAGAATCGTTCCCTGATAAACGGGGGCCTCCCCAAGCCCCTCCAAAGGAGGGGGGGTTGGATTACCAAAAGCTATACCATCACCTGCGGTAGTGACCCAACACCCCCTCCTTTGGAGGGGCTTGGGGAGGCCCTTGTATTGGGGAGAGAACCCTATCTTCCCATCCTTCGTCTCCGCCCACTTCAATATAATATATGGTCGCTTCTCGGTGTTTACCGTGATGAACTTCCGGTTGAGCTCCAGACACTCGCGCTCCAATACACCAACGGTCACCTCGATGCCCGCTTCGCGGATGCGCTCGATGCCACGACCCTGCACCTCGGCAAAGGGATCAATGCAGCCGCAGACCATACGGCGCACCCGTTTGCTCACGATGAGGTCGGCACAAGGCGGTGTCTTGCCCCAATGAGAGCAGGGTTCGAGGCTCACATAGATGGTCGACTCCCGCAAGAGCGGCTCATCTGCGGGGCGAACCGATGCAAAAGCGTTGACCTCGGCATGGCCCTGACCACAGCGCACGTGGTAGCCCTCGCCGATAATCCGGCCGTCGCGACTCACGATCACCGCCCCCACCATCGGGTTGGGCTTCGCGTTCTGCATGCCGTTGCGTGCCAGTTGCAGACAGCGGCGCATGTATTGCTCGTCGGTTTTCAGCTGCTCGGGAGTGAGACGTTGTAGAGATTCTTGTGGCCCTTGAACCATAATAATGGATGGTTTGTCACCTTTCGGTGGGTTGAAACAATATTGATTTACCACAAAGTTAGGCTTTTTCGATGAATTGCGGGCCTGTTTTTTGGTCTTTAATGCTTGATTAGACCAATATTTTTTAATAATTTTGCGAATGCTCGACAGTCCGATGACGAAATTCCCGACATTTTCTCATGGCGGGAAAGGATAGGGAAGGGTGTCGAAACGAAATAGTTTAATCCGACAAAACAATGAAAAGGCTGATAACAATGCTTGCGCTTGCCACCTCGCTGCAGGCCGTCGCGCAGGGCGTGGACGGCACATGGAAAGGCACGTTGCAGGCCGGCGCGCAGAAACTCACGATGGTGCTGCACCTCGACAAGGACGCACAGGCGGCCAAGATGGATGTGGTGGAGCAGCGCGTGAACGGATCTCCGATGACAGTAAATGTGCTGACCGACGACTCGCTGAACCTCTCCATCGGGCAGATGGGGCTGAACTATACCGGTCGTCGCAACGGCGACAAAATCGAAGGAACGTTTCATCAGATGACCTTTGTGGCGCCCTTGAATCTCGAACGAGGCGACGTGAGCTTCAATCGACCACAGGAACCCGTGCCGCCCTACCCCTACGAGACGCGCGAGGTGACTTTTACCAATCCGTCCGGACAGGCTACTTTGGCCGGCACGATGACCTATCCCGTGGGTTATAAGAAGGGCAAGCGGGTGCCGGTGGTGCTGATGGTGACCGGCAGCGGGCCCGAAAACCGAAACGAGGAGGTGTTCCATCACAGGCCGTTCCTGGTGTTAGCCGACTATCTGGCACGCCACGGTATAGCATCGTTGCGCTATGATGACCGCGGCACGGGACAGTCAACGGGCAACTTTAAGACTTCCACGACACAAGATTTCGCCAAGGATGCAGCCTGCGGTTTGGACTTCCTCAAAGCCACAAAGGAGTTTTCACGTGTGGGCATTCTGGGCCATAGCGAGGGCGGCGGCATTGCCTACATGCTCGGAAGCGAGGGCAAGCCCGACTTCATCGTGAGTCTGGCGGGGCCTGCCTGCAAGATAGACACGCTGATGTTGCTGCAGATGAACGGCCTCGGCAGGGCGCAGGGACTGACCGTAGACCGATTTAAGACTGTGGCAGAGGTGCGGCAGCAGCTGGCAAAGGCCGACTCATCGGTGTGGATGAAATATTTCCTCGACTGGGATTTACGGCCCTACGTCCGTGCGACCCGGTGCCCCGTGCTGGCCCTCGGCGGCGAGAACGACCTCAATGTACCCGTCTCTCTGAACGTGCCGGAGTTGGAATCGAACCTGCCGAAGAATAAGAAGAACATGGTGAAAACCTATTCGGGACTGAGCCACATGTTCCAGCACAACCCGTCGGGCGACCCCACCAAGACCGCAATGATAGAGGAAACCATCTCGCCCGAGGTGCTCGTCGATATCGCAACATGGATTAACGGATTAGGCCAATGACAGCATCGACGACATACGCAGGACTGTGGCGATCGCTCGTGCCGCAATATGACGAGGGCGAGGCGAAAGCTATCGTGAGACTGTTGCTCGAAGACGGCTTCGGCATGACCATGACCGACATCCTCTGTGGAGGCGTGGAGGCACTGCCGGCCGACGACAACGCGCGGCTCGACAGCATGATGGCACGGCTCCGCGAGGGTGAACCCATACAATATATAATAGGTAAGGCCACATTCTGCCGGCGCGAATTTCATGTGGAGCCGGGCGTGCTCATCCCGCGACCCGAGACCGAAGAGCTGTGCCGCACCATCAAATCGTACCACAACATGCCCTTCTGCGCGCTGCAACCACCTGCTCCCCTGCAGGTGTTGGACGTGGGAACGGGTAGCGGGTGCATCGCCGTGACACTGGCATTGGACCTTTTCAATGCCGAGGTGACGGCGTGGGACGTGTCGTCTGATGCCCTTGTCATCGCCCGCGACAATGCCCATCGGCTCGGGGCGAAGGTCAATCTGGAGTATCAGGATGCCCTCAACCCGCCCGAGGACGACCGTCGGTGGGACATCATCGTGTCCAATCCGCCCTACATCGCGCGTCAGGAAGCCGCAGCGATGAGTGCCAACGTGCTCGACCACGAACCCGACATGGCCCTCTTTGTGCCCGACGACGACCCGCTGTTGTTCTATCGTGCCATCGCCCGCTATGCCTCGCGCTCGCTCAACGACGACGGAACGCTCTACTTTGAAATCAATCCTCGCTATGCCGATGAATTGCTGCAGATGCTTCAGGAGCAGGGATTCAGCGGGGCAAGGCTTATCAAAGACAGTTTCGGCAAGCAGCGGATTTGCGTGGCCAAAGGCAATTCAAAATTTAAAATTCATCATTCATAATTGGCCATGCGGCACGGGTGCTTGTACCATTCGACAGGCAAATCATCATTATTAATTCTCAATTATCAATTCTCAATTACCATTTCTATGCAGATTTCCGAGGAGAAAGCTTTGTCGTCGCTGGCCGCTCTCTGTTCCAAAGGGGAACATTGCGTAGGCGAGTTGGAGGATAAGATGAAGCGATGGGGGCTTGAAGACGATGCCCGTCAGCGCATTATCGACTATCTGACAAGTCACCAATTTGTCGACGAAGAGCGTTATTGCCGGTCGTTTGTCAACGACAAGGTGAAGTATGACCGTTGGGGACGCCGGAAGATTGAGCAGGCGTTGTGGATGAAGCGCATCTCACCCGACGTGTCTTCAAGCATCCTCGATGCCGTGCCCGATGCCGATTACCTCGATGCTCTGCGCCCCATGCTCAAGGCAAAATGGCCCACGATCAAGGCGAAGACAGACTATGAGCGCAGCATGAAGCTCATCAAATACGCGATGGGACGTGGTTTTGAGCTGCGTCTGATACGCCAATGCGTCGACGAGGCGACAGATATGGAGGAACCCGACGATGAGGGTTAGCCTGCCACAACGCCTTCTCGACCTCATTGCCCCACGCTCCTGCTGTGTCTGCGGCACTCGTCTGGCACCCGAGGAAAGCCATATCTGTCTTGCTTGCAACCTCCATCTGCCCCGCACCGACCATCCCATCCACCCGTATGACAACGATTTGGCCAAGGTGTTCTGGGGCAGGGTGAGGCACATGGAGCGTGCCGCCGCACTGATGTATCATCATGGAGGCTCACAGGCCTCATACCCCATCTACCGCCTGAAATACCACCACCAGCCCGACATTGGCCTCACTCTGGGCAGAATGATGGCCTTGGAGCTGCTTCCCCACGGCTTTTTCGAGGGCATAGACGCACTGGTTCCCGTGCCGCTCAGTGCCAAACGACAAGCCGAGCGCGGCTACAACCAGAGCGAACTCCTGGCCCGTGGCATCGCCGAGGAGACCGGACTGCGCGTGCAACCCGATGTCCTCGCACGACGCGAATACCACGGCAGTCAGACCACCCGTGGGCGATGGGAGCGCAATGCCAACGTGGAGCATGCCTTCTCGCTGCTCCACGGCGACAAAATCAGGAACTCCCACGTGCTTCTCGTCGACGATATCGTCACTACGGGAGCCACCCTTTGCGCCTGCGCCAAGCTGTTGGAGCAGGTGGAAGGCGTAAAGATCAGCGTGGCCAGCGTGGGATTTGTGGACCAGCGGAGATAAAAATCCCGTTTTCGCTTGTTAGTATCGCCATTTTGAACTAACTTTGTACAATTAATCAGAACCAAATCAATCGACATGGATAACTTCAAGAAGGCATTTGCCAAAAGACTGCTTGACATCAAAGCCATCAAGTTGCAGCCCAACGATCCCTTTACCTGGGCATCTGGCTGGAAATCTCCTTTCTATTGCGACAACCGCAAAACGCTGTCTTATCCCGACCTGCGCAGCTTTGTGAAACAGGGTCTTACGCATGCCGTCATCACCCATTTCCCCGAGGCCAACGCCGTGGCGGGAGTGGCAACGGGTGCCATTGCTCAGGGTGCGCTGGTGGCCGACGAGCTTGCTTTGCCTTTCTGCTATGTCCGTTCGAAACCCAAAGACCACGGCATGGGCAACCTTATCGAGGGCACGCTGCCCGAGAAGGCGAAAGTCGTAGTGGTCGAAGACCTCATCTCCACCGGCGGCAGCTCGCTCAAAGCGGTTGAGGCGCTGCGCGAGGCCGGCTTCGAAGTGGTGGGCATGGTGGCCAGCTACACCTACGGTTTCCCCGTAGCGGCTGAGGCTTTTGATGCCGCCGGCGTGAAGCTCGTTACCCTGACCGACTACGAAAACGTGGTGGCCATTGCCGAAGAGACGGGTTATATCCAGAAGGAAGATATCGAAACCTTGCACGTTTGGCGCAAGGACCCGGCGAATTGGAGAAAGTAGAAGCCTCCCCAAGCCCCTCCAAAGGAGGGGATGTTGATTACTCTAAGCATTTGTCTGACACTAAAAGGGACAAGTATTCTTGCATATAGGATGCTTGTCTATATAGGAAAGGCAATGACTATTATAAACAATGACCAGTCGAATGGAGACAAAAGGCTGGATTTTAATCACTCCAAACATCGGTTTTCACAAGCCGGGATATGCCTGAAACATATCCAACACCCCCTCCTTTGGAGGGGCTTGGGGAGGCCATTCATCAATATTTATGACTACAATCGAAAGCACAATCCGACAGATTGACTACCCGCAGGAGTCGGTCTATCGCATGCTGAGCGACCTCAGCAATATCGACAAGGTGAAGGACAAGCTCCCCGAGGACAAGGTGAAAGACCTCGTTTTCGATGCCGACAGCATCTCCGTGAGCACTCCCATGGGTGCCGTGAAGCTCGTTATCGTAGACCGCGAGGAGCCGAAGACGGTGAAGTTTGAGACAAAGGAGAGTCCGCTTCCATTTAATTTCTGGATTCAAATCCTGCCCGTCACAGAGACATCGAGCAAGATGAAACTCACCATCAAGGCCGACCTGAACCCGTTTATCAGCGGCATGGTGAAGAAACCGTTGCAGGAAGGCATTGAGAAGATTGCCGATGCACTGCAGATGATACATTATGAATAGAAGTAAGGGCCTAACCAAGTCAAACTAAAGGCCTCCCCAAGCCCCTCCAAAGGAGGGGGTGTTGGATTACCTAAAGCCCTATAAATTCCTACGGCGGTGTCTAACATTCCCTCTTTTGGATGGACTTGGAGAGGCTTAAAGTAATCCAACACCCCCTCCTTTGGAGGGGCTTGGAGAGGCCTTTTATTATAGAATAAATTATGGCAAACAAACTTTGGGAGAAGAATTTTGAAGTCAACGCAGAGATAGAGCGCTTCACCGTGGGCCGCGACCGCGAGCTGGACCTCTATCTTGCCAAGTACGATGTGCTGGGCTCGATGGCCCACATCACCATGCTGGAGTCCATCGGACTGCTCGAGCACGACGAGCTGACGCAGCTGTTGGCCGAGCTGAAGAACATCTACAAGACCTGTGAAGACGGCCGTTTCGTCATCGAGGATGGCGTGGAGGACGTACATTCGCAGGTGGAGATGATGCTTACCCGCAAACTCGGCGACATGGGCAAGAAGATACACTCCGGTCGTTCGCGCAACGACCAGGTGCTGTTAGACCTCAAACTCTTTACACGGCACGAGTTGATGGAGGTCGTAGAGGGCGTGAAAATCCTCTTCGACGAACTCATCCAGAAGAGCAACCAATACAAATCGGTGCTCATGCCGGGCTACACCCACCTGCAAATCGCCATGCCTTCGAGCTTCGGACTGTGGTTTGGTGCCTACGCCGAGGGTCTGGCCGACGACATGCTGTTTCTTCAGGCTGCCTACCGCATGACCAACCGCAACCCCCTCGGCTCTGCAGCGGGCTACGGATCGTCGTTCCCCCTGAACCGCACGATGACCACCAATCTGCTCGGTTTCGACTCGATGGACTACAATGTGGTATATGCCCAGATGGGCCGCGGCAAGATGGAGCGCAACGTCGCTTTTGCGATGGCTACCGTAGCCGGTACGCTCGCCAAGATGGCTTTCGACGCATGCCTGTTCAATAGTCAGAACTTCGGCTTCGTGAAACTGCCAAAGGAGTGCACCACGGGGTCGAGCATCATGCCCCATAAGAAGAACCCCGATGTCTTTGAACTTATCCGTGCCAAGAGCAACAAACTGCAGAGTCTGCCCCAACAGGTGATGCTCATCATGAACAACCTGCCCGTGGGCTATTTCCGCGACCTGCAAATCATCAAGGAAGTGTTCCTCCCCGCCTTCGACGAACTGAAAGACTGTCTGCAGATGGCAGCCTATATCATCAACAAGATGGAGGTGAACGAGCACATTTTGGATAATCCGATGTACGACCCGATATTCTCGGTGGAGGAAGTGAACAACCTCGCTGCCGCCGGAATGCCGTTCCGCGATGCCTACAAGAAGGTGGGACTGGAGATCGAGGCGGGCACATTCAAGGCCAACCACGACATCCACCACACCCACGAAGGGTCTCTGGGCAACCTCTGCAACGACCAGATTGAGGCACTGATGGACAAGACCCTCAGCGACTTCCACTTCGAAACGGTGCGGGAAGCAGAGAGAACCCTGATCGGGTAGCGCCTTTGGCACTGGAATAAAGGAATAAGAGTTTTTTAGAATAAAAGTATTTGGGTTGGAATAATAGAATAAAAGAATAATAGAATTAAAGCCATTACCTTGTTGGTTGCTCATACAACTGCCAGACATTTGGCTATTATTCTGAGCGAAGCGATTATTCTATTATTCTCTAATTCCTATCAGAACAGCGGACTATCGGCTGTTATTCTGAGCGAAGCGATTATTCTATTATTCTCTAATTCCTATCAGAACAGCGGACCATCGGCTGTTATTCTGAGCGAAGCGATTATTCTATTATTCTCTTATTCCACTCCAAACACTATTCTTCTATTCTTCAATAATTCTTTTATTCTCAACAAACATGAAACCCCTCCCCCTCCTTTCCCTCTCCCTTCTCCTCGCCCTCTGTTCCTGTGGCGATACGCAGAGTCTGTATAGCCAAGCCTATTGCCGGCTGTATTTTGACAATTCCACTCACAACGATGCCACCCTCGCCACTGCCATGACCGCCTATTCGGGGGCTTTCGTGACCATCACCGCCTCGGGCAGTCAGTTTGTTTTTGCCAGCAATCAGGGGTTAAGCAGCAAGGTGAATATGACCGCCGTCGACGTGCAGCGCGGCTACGTGCTCGGCATGAATGGCGGCATCATCGTAGGTTACGGCACATCGGCCGACGGAACTTTCTATGCCTACGACCGCGAATGCCCCAACTGCTTTGATGTAGACGCCCTGCCCGTGAAGAGTTACAAACTCTCGGTCAACGAGTTTGGCATCGCCACTTGCAGCAATTGCCATCGGCAGTACGACATGAACAATGGCGGTATCGTCAGTTCGGGCGACGCGGGCAACAAGCTCTCACGCTACTACGCCACCACCACCGGTCCCTACGGTATGCTCAACGTGCAATAGACCTACGACTGCCACACCCTGACCGCCCACCGCTGATTTTCTGTTGAAAAATATTGAACAATGCTCTTCTGAGATTATCGTATTTTAAAATCCAGTTCTCTTTACGGGAAATACGGCGAAAACAAGCCGAATTTTAAAACACTGATAATCAGCAACTTGTAAATACAGGACAAAAACGCCTTTGCGATTACTATCTAATCGTGTTGCCTTTAGTACCTAATCGCAAGGCGAATACTATCGAATGACCAGAGGAAAAAGGTCAAAAGGAGGTGAAATACGGTTGTTTTCACCATGAAATCAGTTGTTTTTTACAGACAAATCACATTTCATTCCCAATCAGATGAGCCCATTCTTCCCTATTCCCCTTGGAAAGACGGCTGGAAGCAGACAATCAAAAGTCGCTATTTTAAGCAGAATTTTCTTGACACATAATGGCTGGAAATATTTGTCTGTAGCTTTCTGTCACATCGCTATGAATCAGCCCGAAAGACACTTGCAGGAAGAGACTTTCACGTCATAAGGATGAAAGATATGCGTCACCATGCCCCGTATATGGTAGGAAAATACTAACTTTGCAACATCGTCAAGCTACAACGTCCCCTCTGCTCCGCAGCGGGGCAGTACCGACGGGATATCAGAGAGCGTCTCCCACGCTACACATCAGCTGTCACCCGGCAGGGCAATCCTGTCATATCGCTGAAATTCATCGGATAGGTATGAGCATGAAACAGGGCGTGCGGATGCCCCTCAAGCACTTCGGCGAGATGGCAGAGGTTCTCGATGATGAATGTGCCGTGGTCGGCACAGAGCTGGTCTGTGGGTGTGTGCTCATGGCCACGGCGCACCCCGGCGAAGTCGATGCCGATGATGCTGACGTGGCGACGCAGCAGTTCCTCAATGAGTTCCATCGACAATGTAGGGTGTTCTTTGAAATAAATGGCACCCCCATAGCCCACTTGCTCGATAAATCCGCTGTGAAAGGCCACAAACATGCCCTCTCCGACAAGGCTGAGGTCGATGTCGGCCGAGGTGGTCTCGCCCTGCCCCTGTGCTGAGATGTCGAAGACAATACCCCGCAACTCGGTATAATCCAGGGGAAACTTCTTGTTCATGACGTCAAAATGAGTGCCGATATGGCCCGTCAGAGCCTTCTTCTCATTGTCCTGTGCATCGGTCACCATCTTGGGGGTGACGAGCAAAGAAATGTCGATTTTCTTCATGTTTGGTTGGTTTGGCTGTCACACGCGACAACCATTTGACTGGAGTTGTGACGCATAGACCGCATGATGAACTTTGAGAGTATAACGGGCGAAATTGTCGGATATTACCGGAACAGACCATTCTTTATGACGAACAAAAGCTGGAGACAAATACAGAAACCTCATAAAACTATTGAATGATGATGAAAAATCTATGGACAAAGACAGCGTGGACAGCAGGACTGCTGCTCTGTGCAGGCACCACGACTGCCGTGGCGCAGTTGCGCAGCGACGCTTCGGTGCAGACCATTGAGCTGAACGGTAAGGCCGGCGGCAAGCGGTTTGACGGCATCGGCATCGTGAACGGTGGCGGCGCGACGTCGGTTTTGCTCAAGGACTATCCCGAAAAACAACGGTCAGAGATACTCGACATGGTGTATCGGCCTAAGTTTGGTGCCTCGGTGAGTGCGCTGCTGGTGGAGATTCCGGGCGACGGCAACTCCACGCAGGGGTCGATGCCGAGCCACAGCCACTATCGCGGCGACTACAACTACGGGCGCGGCTACACGTGGTGGGTGCTGCGTGAGGCCAAGAAGCGCAACCCACGGCTGAGCCTTGATGCCGCGGCATGGAGCGCACCGGGATGGGTGGGCAACTTCTGGTCGCAGCAGGGGGTGGACTATTACCTCTCGTGGCTGCAGGGACTGCGCCATGTCTATGGGTTGGAACTCGATGCCATCGGCTGCAGAAACGAGCGCGGTGTGAGCTACGATTTTGCCAAAATGCTACGCCGTTCGCTCGACGAGAACGGGTTTTCCAAGGTGAAACTGCATGCCTTTGACAACTGGCCACAAGACAAACTCGACTTTGTGAAGGACATGGAGAAGGACACTGCGCTCGCCCGCGCCATCGACATCGTGAGCGGCCACACGTTTTCCACCATCCCCGTGACCGACGAACAGCAGGCTGTCATCAAACGGCTGGGCAAGCCTGTGTGGAACACCGAGGACCATATCTATCTCAAGGGCTTCGACTGCCTGATTGGAATTGTCGAGGCTTTCAACCGAAACTATATTCAAAGTGGTGTGACCAAGATTGTCAACTGGTACGACATCGGAGGTGTCTACCCCCTGGAGCCGTATGCGCAAGACCCTCCGATGCTGCTGGCCTGGGAGCCGTGGAGCGGACATTATGTGGTGCGCGAGGCATTGTGGGGCTATGCCCACTATGGCCAGTTTACCGAAGTGGGATGGCAGTATGTCGACGGGGCTTGCGCCAATCTGCGGGATGGCGGCAGCGTGGTGACGCTCAGGTCGCCCGAGGGAGACTACAGCGTCATCGCCGAGACACGCGACGCGAAGGTGGCGCAGACGGTGAGGTTCAGGCTCACGAAGGGCATGACACGGCGTAAACTGTGTGTGTGGCGTAGCGATGAGCAACAGCAGTTTGTCAGGATGGACGACATCGTGCCGCGGGGTGGCAGCTATACCGTCACGCTGGAGCCGCATGCGGTCTACTCCATCTCCACAACGGGCGGACAACAGAAGGGTGGATTTGCGGAAATTCCGCAGTCGAGGCCGTTCCCCCTGCCCTACAACGATGACTTTGAACAATATGCAAAGCCGGCGCAGTGGGGTTATCTGCCGCATTATCTGGCAGATATCCTGGGTTGTTTTGAACTCACGGAGCGTCCCGACGGACAGGGAATGTGCGTGAGGCAGACCGTGGGACAACAGACAGAAAGCTGGGCACCCGAGTGGAACTACTACACGATTGTGGGCGACTCGGCTTGGAACGACTACGAGGTGAGTGCCGATGTGTGGCTCAATCCGCAGGACGAGGCTGGCGTGATGGGCCGTGTGTGCTATGTCGGAACGGGTTATGGCAGCATCGCCAAAGGCTATTATCTGAAGATCGACGACCGTGGCGTGTGCCGGTTGGTGGTGACACGCGGGCCGGTCGACAAGAAGAAGCTCACCGGCGATGCCGAGCAACAAGCGCTGTTGAAGAAGAGCCATGACCTGGAAGAAGGTGGCGAACTCGTGCTCGACAGCGCGATGGTAGACGGACTGACGGCTTGCCGGTGGCACCAGCTGCTGTTGCGGTTTGACGGCGACACCATCACGGGTGTGGTCAATGGGCGGAAAGTGGTGTCGGCGGTGCGTCGGCAGTATCCCCGTGGCATGGCCGGACTCATCGCTTTCAAGCAGCAACAGCGCGTGAGTACGCCCTATTTTGACAATCTGAAGATAGTGCCCATCGGCCGGTTACAGCCCACCGGAGCGGCGAGAACACGCGAGATAGAGCCGCTCTACGGCCCTGCGGCGCGATAATCCTATATTCCCCGCTCCGCCCAGTCGCCGCGGTCGAGGTTGCGATAGCCTATGGCCTCGGCGAGATGGGGCGACAACACGCGGTCGCTTCCGGCGAGGTCGGCGATGGTGCGCGCCACCTTGAGGATGCGGCTGTAGGCGCGGGCCGACAGCGACAGGCGTTCCATCGCCACCCGCAGCAGCTCCAGACCGGCCTCGTCGGGCTCGGCATAGCGATGAATCATGCGTTCGGTCATCTGCGCATTGCAGTGAATGTCCTTGTATTCCTTAAATCTCTCGGTCTGGATGGCCCGCGCAGCGATGACGCGCTCGCGGATCTGGGCACTCGGTTCGCCCGGAGCGGCCTTGCTGATGTCCTTGAACGGCAGTGCGGCAATCTCACATTGCAGGTCTATTCGGTCTAAAGAAAGAGGGTCCGCTGATTTTACATGCTTTTGTACTGCTTCATAGTTCTATTTGGTTTCTAAGTTTATATTTTCTTTAGAACATTTTTGCGCAAAAAGAATACTGTCCGTAAAACATTCTATCTTCTTTATAATTTCTTCTGTAGACATCTTGTCAAAAATTGTTTTTTTGTCCAATATATAATATTTTCGTTGTCGGGTAATTTTGTTGTTTGTTCTTGCAACAATCCAATTCTCATTAGATGCCGCATCTTCTACATACTCAACAACATTCCCTATGGTATCATACTGTTCCTCGTAAAGAGGTATTAATCGTTCGCCACCGTAGCAAGTGTTCCCTTCAACAGATGTACCTCTAACTATAATTCTTCCTCCACCATCCCAATCTATCATATAGATATTCTTGCCAAGGCAGTATGAACCATTTAATTCAGGAAGCCACCAGTTTGAAATAAATAAGAATAATGCTAAACAAGTAGAAACAATTATTATTCCTAAAGAGAACACCAAAGTTGTTTTCCCAAAGTATTTTACAATATTTTCAACGATTTCTGTAGTTCTCATCTTCTTAAAGTGCCAATACCATAATAATAGGTCTTAAAACCATGTTTATTGGGATCTATCCCGTAGATTGAATTATTGGCTCGTATAAAAACATTGCGTTTTTAGCACTCTTGAAACCAATTGATGATCCCAACTTTCCTTTTCATCGAAATCGTACCTGAATGGATCATGTCCGTTGCCCGACCATGGGTAGAAGAAGAAATTACATAGTGTTATCTGCTTCGCTGTCTTGTATTCCGACAGGTTATTTGCATCCATCCATCGTTTCATATAAGCAACGTCTTTCAATATGGGCTCACAGATGTCTTTCTCGTAATCCAGAT
>JAEAMQ010000104.1 GCA_016901395.1 Prevotella sp.
ATAGTAATCGCAGGACGATAAGGCCCTTATCGCAAAGCAAAAAGCACCTCCTCGTCAGTCTTAGAGGGCCAAAATCAGCCGAAAAAGTAGCAAAACAATGAAAAAACGCGGACGGTTTGGCAATGGAAATAGCATCTAACCGTATTTTGCTGTGATTTTCGAAGCTAAGCCATCAGACTCCTCAGACACGAAAAAAGATGAATAAACTTGACATCATTACCATATTGTGCCATCGTCGTAGCATGCTCTACTCCTCGTTTCCAACACGTAGTGAGTCAACCTTACACATCGCCCCATTACCCTCAACCTGTATAAAAAATGAATAAGCGGTCCAAGAAATCCACTGAAACAGAGCACCAGACAGAAGATTTTTTGTAACTTTGCATGCTTAAGAACACTTGATTTTTTCAATGATCACAACAAATCAGCCTACGGCTGTGAACAAAACCGGACTTGTATTGGAAGGAGGAGCGATGAGAGGGCTGTTTTCGGCCGGCATCATCGACGTGATGATGGAGCACCAGCTGTGGCCCGACGGCGTCATCGGCGTGTCTGCCGGAGCGGCATTCGGATGTAACATGAAAAGCCGGCAGGCAGGTCGCGTCATCCGCTACAACAAGCGGTTTGCACACGACTGGCGCTATTGCTCCCTGCGCTCACTCCTCAAGACCGGCGATATTTTCGGGGGTGACTTCTGCTATCATGACCTTCCCCTCCATCTTGATCCCTTCGATGCGAAAGCCTTTGCAGACAATGACATGGACTTTTATGCTGTCTGCACCGATGTCGACACAGGCGAGGCTGTGTATAAACGGCTTCCCGAGGCCAACTACGAGTGTATGGAATGGATAAGAGCCTCTGCTTCGATGCCGGTAGCGGCCAAAATCGTGAACATCAAGGGACAGCGGTTGCTCGACGGAGGCATTGCAGACTCCATTCCCCTACGCTATTTTCAGAGCATAGGCTACCAGCGCAATATCGTCGTATTAACCCAACCACGCGACTTTGTGAAGAAGCCGGGGGAGATGAATCCACTCATCAACCTCATGCTTCGCAAATACCCCAACTTCGTAGCAGCATCCAACCGCCGGCACGTGATGTATAATGAAGAACTGGACTTCATCCGCCAACAGGAATCAAAAGGCCAGACCATAGTGTTAGCCCCAGAGGAAAAGTTACCCGTGAACCATATCTGCCATGACCCTAAACTCATGCAGCAGACCTATGAATTAGGACGGAAGCAAGCCGAAGACAGGCTTGAAGACATCAAACGATTAATGCAATGAACCGACATTCTATAGCCAGACTTACCCAACGAGTACGCCGCCGCAAGATACTATTTATCTTGTGTCTCTTAGGAGCGACGTTACTCCTGATGCTTCTCAGCCGGCTCCTGCCCCCCACCGAAACCGAAATGCGACGCTCGGCATGTATGATTGAGGGACATACGCAGCTCTGCCTCATCGCGGGCCGAGATACCATCGTGCTTCATTCAGACTCTGTTAATCAGCAAGGCGTGTGGATCAATCGTCACTGGTGGTGGCCCAGCTGTGACGGCAGGGTGCTGACCGTCGAACAGGGATGCAATGCCATCCACCATAGCAAGACCACAGAAGTCAAGCAACTCGCCCATCTGCTGGTCACATTCACAGACTCCATCGGACGCTTGGTCAATCGAAAGGATGTGGAGAAGAAAGAGCTGGAATATTATCTAAGGAGTCACGGCGTGCAGGACGAGGGATACACAAGGATTGCACAATACGCTGATTTGCAAACAAAAGAAACCGACTCACTCAAAAGGATATACGACCGACTGACTGCTTTTAAGACCAAGGCGAACTTGAAACTGGCCCAGCGCTATCTCCTGCGCGTGGCATGGTTTAACAATGATGGTCAGTTGGAGCAGGCCCAGTGTCTGCCTCTGGTTTCTGAAGCCAATCATCAGGGACGGCCCATGATCGTGCACACCCTCCGCTCCATCAAACCCTGGGGCGCCTATGCCGTGAGAAACCTGATATGGGGAGGGGCTGACCATAAGGAAATCGTCACCGTGACGCTTGTGCCTCAAGACACCATCACGCCCCATCACGCCCTGCTCGCCACCGGTCTTTACATACGCGGCGGCAAACACAACATACCCAAGTTGTTTGCCAGAGACGGCAGTCCTGTGTTCACACGGCATGGACAGTTCATAGGTATCATATCAAATCAAGAAGTAAAAAAATAAACCAAGATGTTGAGAAGGCATCACACAACATATTACACAGGTCTCCGTCTGGGGGCTATCCTCTCTTTTTGCATGCTCTTGATGGGGTGTACCATCAACGAAAAAGACATCAAGACCCTCCAACAAGGGCATACAACCTACCGAGGCCAGACACTGAACGGACAGCGTGAAGGACTCGGCGTGTTGCTGCAAGGCGACTCCGTGATCTATTCGGGCACATGGCATAAAGGCATGAGACAAGGTCGCGGATGGATAACAGATTCGCTCGGCCGCAAAATCATGGGCACATGGGATCACGACACTCTCGTGACGGGTATACGCCACGACTCCACAGGTGTCTATCAGGGGGAATTCAACCGCAACTACTTAGCTCAAGGGCATGGCAGTTACCGCGACACGATGGGCACCTATTACGAAGGACAATGGAAGAACGATGCTCGCACGGGCTTTGGGTTCTCATCGCAGCATCGGTATTTCCGTGTGGGAGAATGGAAAAATGACGTGTACAAAGGAGAACGCCTCAACTATACCTCCGAGCGCATCTATGGCATAGACCTGTCCAAACACCAGCATATCAAAGGGAAAAAACGGTATGGCATCGACTGGGGAAGGTTGCGTATCAGTCATCTCGGCACACTGTCGAAGAAGAATGTGAGTGGAAAAATAGACTACAAGGTGTCGTTCATATTCATCAAGTCTACAGAGGGCACCACCGTTCTCAATCCCTATTACCACAGCGATTATGCCGCGGCGCGGGCACACGGCTACCCCGTGGGGACCTATCATTTCTTCTCCCACCGCACGTCCGGAGCCGAACAGGCATCGGCTTTCCTGCGCAATTCCAAGTTCCAGAAGGGCGACTTGCCCCCCGTGCTCGACCTCGAGCCCCTGCCGAGTCAGGTGAAAAAGATGGGGGGTGCGGTAGCTATGTGGCGACGCGTGCGCAACTGGCTGCAGATTGTGGAGAAGCAAACGGGCATGCGCCCCATCCTCTACATCAGCCAGATCTTTGTGAACCGTTACCTCGATGCAGCCCCCGACATTAAGCACAACTATCCCGTGTGGATAGCGCGATATGGCGAATACAAGCCCGATGTGAAGCTATGGGTGTGGCAACTCGCCCCCGACGGCCGTGTTTCCGGCATCCACGGTGAGGTCGACATCAATGTCTTCAATGGCTATGGCGGCGAGTTCAAGCAATGGCTGAACACCGTAAGGAAAAAGTAAAAAGGTAAAAGGGTAAAAAAGTAAAAAGGGAAAAGAGGGCGAAAGAAAGAAGAGATAAAGGAAAAAAAGAGAAAAGGGGGAAGCAAAAGAAGAAAAGGGGGAAGGCGAAAAGATGAAGGGGGAAAAGAAAACAAAGAGAAACGGGCGCATATAAAAACAAGAAACGGTAGAAGAAAACAAAGAGGGGAAGCCGCCCCCTCCTTCTCTTGTGCGCAGCGGTCCCTGTACACCGCCACACTGTGGCGGTCCTCCTCTACCTCCTCTCTCCCGTCAATCTATCTTCCTCATCAGCATCCCGCTACCCGCATCTATCTGCTTGGTCTCCTCCACAAGCCGATAAACAAACACATTATTATCCCCAAAATCACAATACAGCCAGTGGTTTTGGTATCTGTAATGGCCATAGCTGGTCTCCCCTCCGCTGGTCTCGGCGATATTGTTACCATAAATCTTCAATGAGATACCGCCGTAATCGGTATCCACATGCCAGTTACCCTGAATCCATGATGGTGCAGATTCCCGGGCAGCATGATTGTCAAAGGAAGGTGCCGGTATAGCAATCTGTTCTGCCGGTGCATGCGTCCTATCGGTTTCTGTGATTCCCAATGTCTCCGCATTATAGCTTGACGAAGACTCACACTGCTGCTGCATGAACACACCTACCACCACAACACAAGCCGAAATAACCAGAAATCTCTTGAAACATCCACCCTTCTTCTTCCTTCTGGCCATTGACGAGGTATCTCTCTGCTTATCGTAAGCATTACGCCGCGAACGGTATTCATCCTTAGCTTGGGTTGAATAAATATGAGGCGGGATAGGCGGTGGCACCCTCCCGGAAACCGACTGCGACGGGGTTCTGTCTGCTGCAACACTGCCAAGGCCCTTGTCCGATGATGTCTCATGCTGTGTCCAGCGGCCCGTTACAGGCGACTTCTCCACCCTTGCTGCGCCATCCGGCACAGGCTCTGCGGTGTTTTGCGCACTCGTTTCGTTGGGGGATGGAGGGGCTGTATCCTCTACGGTATAGGTAAAGGGAGTGCCACACCGTGGACAATTGCATTGCAATTCGGTCATGCCGGGTGATGCCGACACGTCAAATCGAAATCTACATTTCGGGCATTTCACATTCATAGTGTATGGTTTGCGTCTTCTTGCTGTATCAATATTGATGATTATTCAAATACTACCCTGGCTTTTCTCACCACTTTCCACACGCCGTTATCGTTTTGCGCCATCCCTTCCTCCAGCGTAATGATGGCTCTCGGCTGCTGGTGAGTGTTGCCTTCGATACGGCAGGCAGGCTTCACAAACTGGCTGATGCTGATCATCGCCGTGGCAATGGCATCCGGAGTGTTGAGCATGATGAACTGGCCATTCACACCATCCTCTGTTCTCATCTGGTAAATGCTCTTTCCAACTTGTTCAATGGCACTCGACTCAAGAAACTGTCCATCGGGCGTGGGAGCCGGAAGATAGAGTGTCTGGGCAGAGGATGGGGGCGTATCTGGCGAAGAAAGGGTTGGCGATGTCAGCTCAACGGGATCTGACAAACCACCCATTGAGACAGCATCAACCGACAGTTGGGACTCGCCCTGTACATCTTTGGGCTGACATTCCTTGAACTGTTGCTCCAGTTCCGCCATCTGTCGGGCCTGTTTCTTGACCGAAGTCTCCAATTTGTCGAGACGTTCCAGCAGAGGAGCCAAGGTCTCCTCCAACTGTTCGGGAGTAAGACCGTCTTTGTTTCCAAACATTCCCATATCAGTTTAGAGGTTTTCGATGAGGTTATCGCGGATACTTCCGATGATGGGATAGAAGAATACAGTGTCTTCTATCGCATCGGAGGCATTGCGGTCGGGCTCATTCTTGTTGACGAAGTTCCACCCATTGATCAGGTGATGCTCCAAGTCTTTATTCACCAACTGCTTGAATTTCAACAGCGACTGGTTGTCAACAAGGAATCGGTCGACCACGTGGATATCGTCGCACAACTGACAGAAGAAGTCGTTGAACCGCTTCACAGCATCTACGATCTCCTGTCTTACGTCCGCACGGTCCATGTCGGCGTAGGTAAGATACTCCTGACTGATGGCCGAATAGTTGTATTTCAGGCTCGAATCGAAACTGTCCATCAGTCGGTTTAACTGGTCTACGCTGGCGCAGCCACTGCTGTCGCGTACCTGCATCAAGGCACCGCGACAGGTTATCTGCTTGGGTTCCTTGCGCTCCATGACCACAGAGAAGCCGTCGGCATCGTAACTTTCGTCGTAGACGCGCTCGAAAATTGCTTCAGTAAGCAGGTCGAGCTCACGTTTGGAGCCCACGATATCGAGCACCTTCGAACCTGTTCCGGAGAACATTACCGAGCGGGGTTTGTCCAATCCACGGTGCTTCATCAAACTGGCCACATAGTAAATTAGTGTGGCGTAGAAATAGATGAATACGATTTTCAGGCGTCCGTCTTCGTTCAGGCGTTGGTTGTAGGAGAACACATCATTCTCCCCGACGACCTTATTCTGCACCACCGAGAACAGGAAGGCATTGATATCCTCACTCTTGCGCTTGGAAGTAATATCGTCGAGGATGCCGTTGAGTTCTCCGTAGCGGTCGTCATCGGCATCAAACAATCGGCGGAAATAGTCCACATATCTCACCAACATGGGGTTGCTGTCGCCATGGGGCACCTCAGAGAAACCGTCGCCAAACAATGCATTGGCCGCAAAACGGAACGAGGTGAGGATGGTAGGTTGCTGGGCATTGGACTCGAAGACTACCACATCACTCGACCCTCCACCGATATCAATGGAGGCTACGGTAGACGCGGCCCCACGGAACTGGCTCGATCCACGGTAGAAATAGTAGGGAGCCACCGACTCCGGCATCTGTATCAGGTTGTGCTCATCGGGCTCAATGCCAAAGACATCCTGGAAAGTCTTCGACCACATCTCACCTAACTTACGCACGTTGCCGACCTTCATCGACAAGGGGTAGAACCAGATGAGGCGTGTCTTATGGATGTCTCCGTTCTCCAATAGCACCTTGGTGCGCATGAGCAAGGCAATCTCAGTGAGATAAGCACGTACCCGTTTGGAGGTGGCAATCTCGGTAGACCATTTCAGGTTGGGCACAATGCGGTTGCCATAACCCACCGATTCCTTCTCGTAGATGAAGGGAATGTCAGCATCGCCCAGCGCAACGATCTCGTCTACGTTCTCTGCATCGAGGCGCTCTGTCTCCGAAAGCACGGTGCGTTGAGGGAAGCCATAGTCCTGTCCGATATTGCGAGGCAGGAATTCCTGCTTCATGATCACGTCGTAGAGGATGTGCTCACCATTATATAAGGTAGCCATCAACCGCTCCTTGGAATCGGAACTGATGGCGAGCGGCTGGGGCATCTGGCCCTGACGCATACACTCCACATGGGTATTGGTCGTTCCGAAGTCGACAGCAAAGGTGAAAGCCTCGTGGCCTTCGATATGACTGGCCCAGCGAGGACAGATGACTCCCTCGGAGAGTAGGCCGTCACGCTCGTCGATGAGCTGCACATTGACATAATCGAATGCACCCGGAAGGCGATAGTAGTCGGAGCCCACGCGCTTCTCGCTCTTCAGACTCCGGGCGCGTTTCATGGCCGGAATCACAACGTCGTTGCCCTGTCCGTTGGAACATTCGCGGAATTCCAGGTTCAGTCGACAGTTCTCCAAGAGTCCCAGAGCACGGTCTACGAGCTGCACATTGTACTGCTTCAGGTCGGCAGCCTTGACAAATGGGAACACGCTCAGGGCGAAAGGCACCGTGAGGAAATAACCCCGATCGTTGTCGCGGTCATAGCGCATATCCACTCCCACGGCCTGCACATAGGTGCGCTCCAGCGTGATGAAGCCGTCGCGCTTCTGCACAGGAATGCGCAGGATGGCTCGTACACTCTCCTGCTGACCCGTCCGGGTATGGATAAGTTCGAAGCGAGGCCGTCCGGCAATGGTGCCTTGCAGGTCGTTGACCGTGAAATATTTGAAATAAGTCTTGCTCAGCGGCAGGAGGAAATCGCAGTTGTCCGTCTCGATACTCCCCACAGACAGATTGCCGTCGAAGAAGCAATCGCGGTCCATGGTGTAGTCGAGCTTGATGAGCGACGGCTGGAAGAAATCATCGTCGGTGAGCCACGGGTACTGATGCGACGTGGCAGGCAGGATGCGTTTCTCAGGCTCTGCGGCATAATCGGCCGGTCGAATCACGGTGAGGTCGTCCCAATCGCTCGTGATATAACGGAAAGAATCGGTCTGGGGAGCATTCAGATGGTTCTGCAACACCAAGGGCAAACGCTCGCCCACAGGCTTGATGGTGGGATTGATGCGGAAGTCGCTGCTCTGGATGGCCGCCTGAATATCAGCCTGACGCGCACAATAAAACGGCACGCCCAAGGCCTGAATGCCCTCCTCGGAGGGTGCATAGCTAATCTTGAGATATTGCAGCGCACGGTCCTGATTCTCATAATCCATGGCCTTTGGGTTGCCCACATCGGTGAGAATCTCCTGCTGGAGCTGGGGTGTGAGCAAGTTGAAGCAGGTGATGAGATAGGCATTCACCTCGCTACACAGGCGCTTCAGGTCGGGATAGGCCGTGAAGAGTGCGTAGATATACTTCACAAACTTCGGCGTACGCATATACAATGGGCGCGTGAGGTCGAAGAGATTGACATTCTGTTCCACAGGAATGGCATACTGGGCCGGTCGGGCATTGGGCGTGGCCATGAAGAGGCTCACGGGCGAGGTGCTGCCGATGACCTGATTGCCATAGACCAGGAAGTAAATTCTATCCATCCTATCGAAGTTGAATGCCTCCTTGTCCTGCTGGAGAAACATCTCCAACGTGTCGCCCAGAAGCCTGTGCTGCACGTCGGATTTCAGCATCTGCAGGGCAGCTGTCTTGTTCCATTCAACCACGTGGAGCTTCGTGCGGAGCTCTGGTAGGTTGAAGAACAGCTGGGCTACATCCAGTGCATTGCCCACCAATCGCTCGTCCATCAACTCGCCATTCAGCCTGGGGCTCATGGAAAGCCGGCGGAAAGCGTTTTTCACCAAGTCCATCTGGGCAAACGGAGACGGGATGGCCGTACGAGGCACAGCCGACAAACCACCGTTGGGATCGCTGATCATGTTAATCTCGTCGGCACTATACTGATTGGTCAACGGAATCCATCCTTCGCCGGTGGTCTTATTATTATATGATAGTATCTTCGACATTTCTTTCGTATTTTAGCCCCCTAAGATAGGGAGTCGGGGGCTGGTACTTTGAACTTTGAACTTTGAACATTGAACTTTAGATAAACTTTTATCAAACAAGTCCATTGTATTTCTCATCAACCAGTTTGTCGAGGGTCTCGTCGAGCAAGGTCAGGAGACGCAGAGCAACCTTGTCTGACCCGAAGCGGCCCTCTTTCACAGCCGACTGGGAAGCCTTATTGAGATTGCCCAACAACACCTTATAGTTGATCTCTCCACTGAAGAAACTCTTCTTCGGTGCCACGTCGGTAATGGCATCGGCCAGTTGGGTAGACATCAGGTTGAAGGGAAGGAACGTGCGTTGGTTGCCCGCCAACTCCTTGAGCCACGTGCGATAGGCCACGAAGAAGTCGTTGGTCAGCGTGGTGTAGAAGTTCGTGGCGAGGAAACTGTTTTGAATCTCGGGTTTGTCCTGCGTGAATCCACGTCCCACATCCTGCCGGAACTGATTGGTGAGGTATTGGTAAGCGAGATAAAACTTGGCCAACTGCTTGTTGATGAGCAGTCGTGTCTGCGCGCCGAAGTCCTTCAATGTCAGCGACATCTTGTCGTTGGCTAAACCATATTCCTTATAAATGGGGTTGCGGGCATTGCCATCTTCAGTGACCAACTGGTCATCGGGAATGCTCAAAAAATCGATAATCGACAGGGCACCCACATACTCTACCACGTGGGCATCGTTGCGCTGGCCGTTGCCTCCGGGGTCGTTGAAATAGGGATTCGATGGTACTTCATCGCCCAGATAGTAGCAAGCGTTGATCTTGGAGAGCTGGAGGTCCACCCCACCCTGCGTCAGTCCGGTGAGGTTGTCGTGATAATAGAACAGCGCCGACTTGGTTTTCGAGATGAAATCTGCCCTGCTGATAGGACTGTTCTCATCCTGCTGTACATTGAAATAGGGCAGCACCGTGAGCGCTCCGATACGGGCGTCGCGCAAATCGCCACGGTTGTTGATGGCCGCATTGTTGCCGGCGTTGCGGATATTCTTCACAATGATGGGATAGCCGGCGGCTCCTGTGCCACCGAAGATGCTCGACACGATGAAGATGCGGTCGTCCTTACGGAACACATTAGAGAACTGTCGGAACTCCTCGGAATCCTTAAACTGGTTGAGAGCCACCGATCCGATATTGGGAGAACCCACAAATCCAATATCCATCTTGGTCTGGAGTTGACCATCAGAGAACATCATTGAGCACAGCGCCTGATTGGCCGTGTCGAGCGTACTGTAGGCGATGAAATCCTGAAACTTCTTCGATTCCACTGCTCCAAGGTTGAACAGGAAGGTATCGCTCAGATTAGAGCCACCCGGAAGGATGTCGCTCAGCGTGGAAATCTTTACCGAAAAGAATCCCCTGGTCACGTCCACCGACTCGCTATAGAGCATCCGTCGGATGGAGCGATACCAGCGCAGGAGATTTTCCGTGCGCTTCAAGTCCTCATTGGCCTTATGTGGATCTACGATAATGGGTATCACCTCTACGGGCATAGGCTGCCCCGCCTCGTTCACAGGATGTATTCCCGATGCAAACTGCATGATGAGCGGGCGCATCACTCGCGACCCTGTACCTCCGACTAAAAATAAAAAAAGTCTCATAATTTATATTGGATATTTGGCCTTAAACCTTTCACTTAATCATTCTACATCCAGTATTCGTCCTTGGATGTAATCATAAAGTTCAAAGCTCAAAGTTCAATGTTCAAAGTTAGCTCCTACTCGGGGATCGGTGTATGCCGGCAGTTGGAGCTCCACCAACGCATGGCAAAAGAAGCCACGATGTAGATTACGGCCGTCACCACGAAGTCGAGAACGCAGAAACTGAATAGCTGCGAGCCATATTCGGTGGAGAGCACGTCCGTGAGATAGAAGTAGTTGACTATCGGAGTCAGGAACGAAACCACCAGCAGAGTGATGAGCCAATGGTACCAGCGACTGAAGCTCACGCTGTTGATGACATAATAGAACAACGCGGCAACGCCCCAAGCCAGACCGGCAGAGATAAGCGCCACGATGAGATAGAAGTTCTCGTTATACATCTCGTTGGCAAACTCGCTCTGGCTGTCCACCAGTTCGAACACCGACGAGGGTAACAATACGAAGAAGAGCGTCATCAAAGCGCCTCCGATCAACAGTATGGAATTTTTCATTTATCGAGTTTTAAGTCCATTTCAAAATAGGCAGGTTCACTCTCGGCATTACGCTTGTAGCTCTCGAAGATGCCCCCGAGCAGATAGCGCAAGGCAAACGTCGTGCGGCTGTCGGGCTGCAAGTCGTTGTCGGTCGACCCCGACTCCACCCATGCGGGCAGGCGGTTGAGCAGACGGATGGTCACGTCCTGCTCGTGGCTCACATTGGTAGCGGAGAGCACAAACAGGTGGGTGGCGGTGCCTAAGTATTTCTTCTGCGCCGGTGTCATATCAGCCTTGTCCAGCGGCCTTATCTCCTTAATCTTCACATTGTCGTCGGACGACACCACATAGTTGGCCTTGTCGGTGAGATACCGATGGTCGATGAACATCTTGCTGAGGTCCACGGCGAGCACCAACTGGATGTCGCCCGAATTCCTGTCGGCCTCCACATTTTGCAGGCTCGTTATCTGATAGCCCTGCCCATGCTCGGGCTGGAACCGTCCGCGCACGTCTTTGTTGCTCAAAAGCAATGAATAATAGGGGTTGTAGATGTCATCGGCAGTAAACAGGCACATATTGTCGTATCCCCGCAGACGCTCCATCTCAGCAAACGTGCGCAGCGAAGCATCGCTGGTGAGCCGCACGATGTTGTCGTTGGAACCCACGATAATAATATAATAAGGGCGGCGACCGGAGAACGGATGCACGCTGTTGTCGTAGGCATAATAGGGTCCATTGTACGAACCATTCATGCGAACGACGAGCATCGACTTCTTCTTCACCTCCTCCTTAAACACGGCATTGATCATCTCCTGTGCCTCGGCAAACACCTTCTGCGGGTTTACGCCCTCCATGTCCTTCACCGAATAGATCATGTCGGTCACGAGAATGCTCACCTGATCGTCGCCGGTCTTGTTCAGAATATTATCGAATATCTGTCGGAAATCGGTGTAGCCCTTCTCGCCGATGCTGTCTACCTTCGACTTGCCCGGCAGATTATTCTGCAGCGACATGATGGCCGAGCGGAACGAACCGTCGCCATTGGGACTGTCATAGGGCGCCATGCTTCCACTCCGCTCCACATAGATGTTGAACGAGAGTTCCTTGCCGCCGATGCCCACAAACCTGATTTCCTTCGGTGGGCGGCGATGTTCGAAGAAGTCGGAGATATATTCCTCCACCTTTCCCTCATCCATCTGCCCATCCTGATAGAAGTCCTTGAAATGGGCTTTGTTGCGATCCAGGTAGTCGGCTATCTGTTTCCAGTCGTTGGTGTCGATGGTCTGGTCCTTGTCGGCCAGCTCCACCAGCATCTTATTCAACTCCTTCTTTGCCCCGTTGCCACAGCCCGTGGTAACCATTACTAACGTCAGCAGGGCAGTAATAACTATCTTTCTCATTGTCATTTAGACGTATTAAACCATTCTACTGTTGCAAAAATACTAAAAAAATAATGATACCTACCCTTAAATAAATAAAAAACGGGAAAAAACAAAAAGCAACTTCACACGGAGGGAAGTATTGAGGAGGAAACAAATGATATGTAAGCGATACAACAAACGTATTGGGAATTTGTATATTTGCAAGTTAGCCTGCACTTCATCCAAGTACGGTTAGCAACCACATTCATAACTATCATTAACGGGAAACAATCCATTTTATCGAGGAGAACGAACTGGCTCGAAGTATACAAGGAATATGACTTTGTAAGAATGTTTAAGAAGTGTCTTCGTCAAGATTTAACAGCCATTAACGCAAGCGGATTGATTTTTCAGGCAATTTGTCAGTAATCTTGCGTATCTTTGCGTTTACAGATATTTTTATCTGACACCACAAGGGAACTTCCTTCACTTATCACCCCTCACATAAAACCGAATTATGAACAAAACAGAACAGATGCAGCAACTGATTGAGGAACTCAATCGCGCATCAGATGCATATTATAATGGTCGCGAGGAACTAATGACCGACTTTGAATGGGATGCAAAATTTGATGAACTGAAACGGTTAGAGCAGGAGACTGGCAAAACCCTGCCCGACTCGCCTACCGCCAAGGTATCAGAAGACAGCATCGCAGGACAGAAGGAAGAGCATGAGTTTCCCGCCCTGTCTTTAGCCAAGACAAAGATTGTGAGCGACTTAGCAAAATGGGCAGAGGATAAACCTATCTGGATTTCGTGGAAACTTGACGGACTAACGCTCGTGGTAACCTATGACGGTGGGCATCTCTCCAAGGTGGTAACACGAGGCAACGGCCACATCGGCACGAACATCACGCACCTTTCAAACAGTATTGATGGCATTCCGCAAACTATTACAGACCAAGGGCATGTGGTGGTACGCGGTGAAGCTATCATCTCATACGACGATTTCGAACGGTTCAACATGGAGAGCGAGGAGGAATATGCCAATCCCCGCAACCTCGCCTCGGGGTCACTCACGCTAAAAGACCCGGCTGAGGTGGCACAACGTCATATTCGCTGGATACCATTCACGCTGGTCTATACCGACCGGGATCTTACGTCGTGGGGGGCACGAATGGATTTCCTCGCTGCCAATGGCATGAACTGCGTAGACCATGAACTTGTTGGAAATCCCACGGAAGATAATATCCGCCAGGTAATAGACCGATGGACGCTACGCGTGACAAACAGAGAGAATCCCTACCCCGTAGACGGACTGGTCATCACCTACAATGACACAGAATATGCTTCCACAGGCTCAGTCACCGGGCACCACGCCACCCGTGCAGGCTACGCTTTCAAGTGGCAGGACGAGAGTGCGGCTACCGAACTCGATATGGTGGAATGGAGCTGCGCAGCCTCAACCATCTCGCCTGTCGCCGTGTTCCGACCGGTAGAATTGGAAGGAACGACCGTGAAACGGGCCTCGCTTTGCAACATCAGTGAGTGCGAGCGATTGGGAATCGGCACCCGAGGCACCAAGATTGAAGTGATCAAGGCCAATAAAATCATTCCGAAAGTTATCAAAGTGATAGAGCGTGTGGGCGATTTGGATATTCCCCACGAGTGCCCTGTCTGCGGTTCGAAGACCGAAATCGTGGAGAGTGAGGCCAGCGGCACCAAGACATTGCACTGCACCAACATTTCCTGTCCGGCTAAACAACTCAAGAAATTCGCACGCTTTGTTTCCAAGGAAGGCATCAACGTGGACGGCATCTCCGAACAGACCCTTTCTAAATTCATCAACCTCGGATGGGTAAGCGAGTATGCCGACATCTTCCGATTGCCCCAGCATGCCCAAGACATAGCCCAGCTGGAGGGCTTCGGCGAGAAGTCGGCCTCAAACATTGTGCGTTCTGTGGAGCGTGCCCGCAAAGTAGAGGCACGCCGGCTGCTCTATGCACTCACCATCCCAATGGTGGGTCACGACGTTTGCAACCGTTTACTTTCGGCCTATTCCTTGGACGAGCTCGTGGCCATTGCATCGGGAAACGCCCATTCCAATGACCTTTTCCAGCCCTCGCCACAAGAGCGGTTGGCGACAATCCCTGGCATAGGACCAGAGAAATCAGCATCGTTTGTGGCATGGTTTAGTCAGGCAGACAACCTTGCCATATTCGAACGCCTGCGTGCCGAACTCACCATTGAGCAGGCATCAGGAGCACCCACGGGCAACCGGTGCGAGGGATTGACGTTTGTAGTGACCGGCGATGTGGCCCATTACAAGAACCGTAATGAACTGAAGGCTTACATCGAGAGCCAGGGAGGCAAGGTAACGGGGTCTGTAAGCAAGTCGACCGATTATCTTATCAACAACGATGTGACCTCTACCAGCGGCAAGAATCAAAAGGCTCAACAGTTCAATATCCCCATTATCTCAGAGGAAGAATTTATCCATCGGTTCGCGGAAGGGTGAGAGAGCGGGTATCGGGAGAAAGGTTTGGATAGGATATGATAGGATTTTATAGGATGAGACAAGGTTTCATGAGAAAAAGAATATATGGTATTTTATAGGCAATCGTTTGTAAATGTTAATATTTTTAGGTAATTTTGCACGAAATTTTTACATAAGATGAAACGTATTCTTGCATCAATGGCCCTCATGGCCTGCACTTGCTCGTTGGCCGCACAGAACGTCCAACTGCACTATGACCTTGGTCATTCACTTTACAAAGACCTTTCCAACCGTCCCAGTATGACAACCACAGTCGAGATGTTCAAGCCCGATCAATGGGGTAGCACATACATGTTTACTGATATTGATTACCAGCGTGATGGTGTGGCAGGTGCCTATTGGGAGATTGCCCGGGAATTCAACGTGTCAAAAAACAAGCAGTGGGCTGCCCACGTGGAATACAACGGCGGTCTGACGAGCGATGAGGACACCTGGGCTGCCACGCGTTTTCAGCATGCCATTCTTGCCGGACCCGCATGGAACTGGCACAGTGCCGACTTCAGTCGCACATTCAGCATCCAAGCGATGTATAAGTATTATTTCAAAAACCGCCATTGGAACGTAGGTGCATTCAATTCTTTCCAGCTCACCGAAGTATGGGGGCTCACCTTTGCCAAAGGCCTCTGCACGTTCAGCGGTTTCTGTGATACCTGGTACGACTCGTCTGTCAAAGGGAACTGGATTATCGTGAGCGAACCGCAGTTCTGGTTCAATCTCAACACCATAAAGGGCTGGAACAAGGTCAACCTGAGCGTTGGTTCAGAGGTTGAGCTCAGCCACAACTTCGTTTGGAACGAGCGTGGCGAGCACAACAGTTTCTATGCCATCCCCACCATTGCAGCGAAGTGGACATTCAAGTAATGTCGAATGAGGAGTGACGAGTTTTGAATTGGGAATTTAGAGTGACGAATTTCGAATGCTGGCCCATACGGCCGATTATCAATTCTCCATTTTCAATTATCCATTATCCATTAAAACAGATAGCATGCGAATAGATATTATCACCGTGTTGCCAGAGATGATCGAGGGCTTTGTCCATGAGTCCATCCTCGCAAGAGCACAGAAAAAGGGGTTGGCCGAAATCCATCTGCACAACCTGCGCGACTATACGCTCGACAAATGGCGCCGTGTGGACGATTACCCCTACGGTGGATTTGCCGGCATGGTGATGCAGATTGAGCCTATCGACCGTTGCATCTCTGCCCTGAAAGCAGAGCGCGACTACGACGATGTGATTTATGTCACACCCGACGGCGAGCGTTTCGACCAGCATATAGCCAACGAGATGAGTCTCCAGAAAAACCTGATCATCCTCTGCGGACATTACAAAGGCATCGACCAGCGTGTGCGCGACCACTTCATTACCCGCGAAATCAGTGTAGGAGACTTCGTGCTGACGGGTGGCGAACTGGCTGCAGCCATCATCGCCGATGCTGTGGTGCGACTCGTTCCCGGTGCGATGAGCGACGACCAGAGCGCACTCTCCGACTGTTTTCAGGACGATCTCCTCGCCGCCCCTATCTATACCCGTCCCGCCGACTACAAAGGCTGGAAAGTTCCCGATATTCTTCTCAGTGGCAATGAAGCCAAAATCAAACAATGGGAGATGGATCAGGCGATGGAAAGGACCAAGCGTCTGAGGCCAGACCTGCTGAAGTAAGGCTTATTTGGAATAATAGAATTATAGAATAAAAGAATTAAAGCCAAATGTCTGTGGAAGATTTGGGAATAATAGAATAAGAGAATTATCGCTTCGCTCAGAATAAAAGCCATTACTCCAAAGGTTACACGCCTTTCGGAGTAATGGCTTTAATTCTTTTATTCTCTTATACTTTTATTCTCCCGACCCACGGGCATTTGGCTGTAATTCTGAGCGAAGCGATAATTCTTTTATTCTATTATTCTATAAAATAGCTTCTATTATTCTATAAAATAGCTTCTATTATTCTATAAAATAGCTTCTATTATTCTATAAAATAGCTTCTGTTATTCTCTAAAACAGCTTCTGTTTCTCGCAAAACTCCTCCCCCAACCGGAAACCCTCTTCGTAGAGACGTTCGAGCTTGCGCGTGTCTTTCTCAATACGTCGCACCTCCATCGGCCGCTGAGGACGGATGCAGACGATGTCGCCCTGGGCTTCCAAATCCTCGACAAGCTGCAGCTGACGGTTGTAGGTCTCAATGCGATGGCTCAACGCCACACGCAGCCGCGGATAGTTTTTATAAATGAAATGCGGTGTCTTGCGGTCCTTGCCCGTTTCCCGAAATCCATAGTTGCGGGTAGAAATCACCACATTGGTCTTGTGTCCCGTCTCGATGGCACGCATCACCGGAATGGAATCGACGATGCCTCCGTCGAGCATCGGCTCGCCATCCACCTCCACAATCTTGCTCACATAGGGCAGGCTGCTTGATGCCTTCACAATGTCGCTCGCCCGCTGGCGGTCCTCGTTCTCTGCGAGATACTCCGCGCGCCCCGTGCGACAGTTTGTCGTCACCATCTCAAATCCCTGTGCATGACGAAAATACTCGTCATAATCAAACGGTACCAGCTCATTAGGAAATCGATCGTACAACAGTTTTCTGTCAAACACACAGCCTTGCGTCACCAAATGTCTCAGCCCGATATAATCGTATTTGGCCAGCATATCGATGTTGGAAATGCGTGCACGACGGGGTTGGCGCGAGATATAACTCATGCCATTGCATGCCCCTGCCGACACTGCGACAACATAGCGGAAATAAAGGTCGTGTTTCATAAATGCGTCTAAGACTCCGCTTGTAAAAACGCCTCTCATACCACCACCTTCAAGCACTAAACCGGTATTTCTCTCAAATCGCATAAAAAACCCCAAATTTTACTTGCAAAGATAATGATTATTAATGTATCTTTTGTATCTTTGCAATATAAAGTACAAAAAAATTACATGATTATGTTTAGTAAAGAGACCTACGTCAGCCGTCGCGCTGAGCTGAAGAAGCTTGTCAAGAGTGGCATCATTGTATTGTTTGGCAACAATGGCTCTCCCGCAAACTTCCCTCACAACGGGTATCATCCGTTCCGTCAGGACTCCTCATTCCTCTATTATTTCGGGCAGAACCGAGATGGATTAGTGGGTATCATCGATATTGACAACAACACCGAAACCCTTATAGGCGACGACATCTCTATCGATGACATCGTATGGTATGGATCGGTAGACAGCATTCGCGACATGGCCGATCAGGTGGGTGTGGCCAACACCGCACCCATGAAGGCCCTCGCCACGATCTGTCATGATGCTCTGCGCCAGAAGCGCACGGTGCATTTCCTGCCCCCCTACCGTTCAGACATCAAGATTCAGATTTTCGACCTTCTCGGCATCCATCCCAACCAGCAGAAGGAAAGTGCCTCCATGCCGCTCATTCAGGCTGTGGTCAAGATGCGCTCGGTGAAGACCGACGAGGAGATAGAAGAGCTGGAGCGTGCGGCTGTCATCGGCTACAAGATGCACACCACCGCCATGAAGATGTGCCGGCCAGGTGTCACAGAGAAAGAAATTGCAGGCGTGCTCGATGGCATTGCCAATGGTTTGGGCTCGATGGTGAGTTTCCCCACCATCCTCACCCAGCATGGCGAGATCCAGCATGGGTCGCCCTCGATGGCCAAGTTGCAGGCAGGCAAGCTCATGCTCTGCGATGCCGGTGCCGAAACCGTGAACAACTATTGCTCCGACAACACCCGCACCACTCCCGTCAGCGGACATTTTGACCAGCGTCAGCTGGAGATTTACTCCATCGTAGAAGCCTGTCACGACTACGCCCTGAGCGTGGCCAAGCCCGGCATGAAATGGTGGGACGTGCATTTCGGCGTATGCCGGCTGATAACCGAGCGTCTGAAGGAACTCGGACTGATGAAGGGCGACACCGACGAGGCTGTGGCTGCCGGTGCACATGCCATGTTTATGGTTCATGGATTGGGCCACATGATGGGTATGGATGTGCACGATATGGAGAGCTTCGACCAGATCAACGTGGGCTTCGACGATGAAGTACGGCCCAACTTGGAGCAGTTTGGCACCAACTGTCTGCGCATGGGCCGCCGTCTGCAAGAGGGTTTTGTGGTGACCGACGAGCCGGGCATCTACTTCATTCCCGCCCTCATCGACGACTGGAAGGCCAGTGGGCATTGCAAGGAGTTTATCAATTTCGACAAGCTGGAGACCTACAAAGACTTCGGAGGCATTCGTATCGAAGACGACCTGCTCATCACCAAGGACGGTTGCCGGTTTATCGGCAAGGACCGCATCCCCTACCACCCCAAGGATGTAGAGGCATTCATAGCAAGAGAAGACTAATTTTTTTTTCACAGAAGTAACAAAAAGTAAGAGAACAATAATGAAGAAAACAGTAACCATGGCTCTGTTGGCATTGTGTGCATTAGGAGCCAGTGCTGCCGACAAAAAAGACAGCATCAACCCCAACAAGCCCGTATTCACGGTAGTGAAGGAAAACCCCATTACCAGTGTAAAGGACCAGAACCGTTCCGGCACGTGCTGGGACTACTCCACATTGAGCTTCTTTGAGGCCGAAATCCTTAAGGCCACAGGCAAGACCTACGACCTCTGCGAGAGCTTCGTAGCCAATAAGACCTATATGGACCGCGCCATTCAGGTGGTGCGCCTGCATGGCGACGCTCAGTTTGCCGGAGGCGGAAGCAGCTACGATGCCCTCTACGCACTCGAGCACTATGGCATCTGCCCCGAGGATGCCATGCCTTTCCCCGGAAGTCTCTATGGCGACTCGCTGAACAACTACGTGGAGTTCTTCTCCGTGATGACTCCCTACGTGGAGAGTGTGGCCAAGAGCACCGCCAAAAAGATGTCCAACCAGTGGAAAGTGGGACTCCAAGGCATTCTTGATGCCTATCTGGGCAAGTGCCCCGAGAACTTCAGCTATCAGGGCAAGACCTACACTCCGCAGACCTTTGCCGCAAGTCTCGGCCTCGACTGGAACAACTATGTGTCGTTTACATCCTATACCCACCATCCTTTCTGGACAGCGTTCCCCGTTGAGGTGCAGGACAACTGGCGCAATCCGCTGTCTTGGAACGTGCCCATCGACGATCTGGGCAAGATCATCGACAATGCCATCATGAACGGCTACACCGTGGCCTGGGGTGGTGACGTGAGCGAAGACGGCTTCACACGTCAGGGACTGGCCTACATGTATGACACCAAGAAGATTGAGAACATGGAAGGTAGCGACATGGCTCGCTGGCTCAAGCTCTCATCCGAGAAGAAGAAGAGCATCGTAGATTCCCTCGGCGTGAACGTTCCCGAGGTGACTCCCACGCAGAAGCAGCGTCAGGAACGCTTCGACAACTGGCAGCTCACCGACGACCACGGAATGCTCATCTATGGCATTGCCAAAGACCAGAACGGCAAGGAATACTATATGGTGAAGAACTCATGGGGTGAGACCGGCGACTACAAGGGTACCTGGTACATGACCAAGAACTTCATCCTGGCCAACACGATGGATTATCTCATCAACAAGAATGCTGTGCCCAAAGACATCCGAAAGAAGCTGAACATCTGATCAACTCCTTTTTCCCAATAACTCATCAGCCCCGGACAATGGACTTGTCCGGGGCTGATTGCGTTTTAGCAGCTATCACAAGCCTACCCCACCACCCTCTCAACACTCTCTATCTTCCAATCCTTCTCCCTTCCACATTCTCCCTCTGCCCTTCCTTTATATTTCCTATTCCCTCCTATCAAATCCTATAAGTTCCTATCACCTCCTATCATTCCCCTTCCCCTCTTTCACCCCTTTTGTCAACATTCTATCACAAAAAATCCCTCTTAAAAATCTCTAATATAGACCAAAATAGAGACCTGCCCCTCTATAAATCATGCCCCAAATGATAGATCTGAGGCAAATATCACATGGATAAAGCTCGATTTTCATGCCAAAACGATGCTTTTGAGATAAAAATCAGCCAAAACAGACGTACGATAAGATAGTTTTCGTCTGACAAAAGGATAGTAATCGCCACGCGATTCGGTACTAATCGCATCACGATTAGATACCAATCGCAAAACGACAAGATAGCCATGAAATCGGCATTATTGTCAAATTATCACAACGAGTTGATAATCAAGGATATAAAGCACCCTCCATTTTGAGCGTATTTTCGGCTGAAGCTTTATAACTTTAGAATACGAAAATCTCAGCGTGCATATGTTCAAAATTTTTCATGGGGAATTAATGGGGATGGGGACAAACGGGCACCGTTATCCCGCAGCAAGGAGTGAAAATCAGAAACCAGCTGCGGACGCAGGACTTTCAAAATCTGTATTGTTTTTAACTTTTAACTATAGATTGTTAACTTTCTCAATGAAATTTTGTACCTTTGAAGCAGAATAAAAAGACTCTCAAATGCATTTTAAATGGAAATATGACCCACCTACATCCAATGAAATCCAGCAGGCTAAGGAGTTAGGAGAAAAACTCAACATCAATCCCATCTTGGCGCAATTGCTCATTCGCCGTGGCATTACCACGGAGAGTGCTGCCAAGCGTTTTTTCCGACCCCAGTTAGCCGACCTCATCAATCCCTTTTTGATGAAGGACATGGACGTGGCCGTAGACCGCCTCAACGATGCTATGGGGCGCAAGGAGCGCATCATGGTATATGGAGACTATGATGTCGACGGGTGCACGGCCGTGGCATTGGTGTATAAATTCTTACAACAGTTCTATTCCAACATCGACTATTATATCCCCAACCGCTATGAGGAGGGGTATGGTGTGAGCATGAAGGGTGTGGACTATGCCAAGGAGACCGGAGTGAAGCTCATCATCATCCTCGATTGCGGCATCAAGGCTATTGAGGAGATTACCTATGCCAAGAGCCTGGGCATCGAATTTATCATTTGCGACCATCATGTGCCCGACGAGGTGATGCCGCCCGCCGTAGCCATCCTCAACCCCAAACGTCCGGACGACACCTACCCCTTCAAGCAGTTGTGCGGATGCGGCGTGGGCTTCAAGTTCATGCAGGCCTTTGCCAAGAACAACGGCATACCGTTCTCCCGACTCATCCCCCTACTCGATTTCTGCGCGGTGAGCATCGCGGCAGATATCGTTCCGGTGGTCGACGAAAACCGCATCCTGGCCTATCACGGCCTGAAGCAGCTCAACCAGAACCCCAGCGTGGGTCTGAAATCGATCATCGACATCTGCGGCCTGAGCGGGCGCGAGCTGTCGATGAGCGACATCATCTTCAAGATTGGGCCGCGCATCAACGCCTCCGGACGCATGGAGAACGGCAAGGAGAGCGTCGACCTGTTGGTGGAGAAGGATTTCCGCACAGCCCTCGAAGAGGCCAAGCGCATCAATGAGTACAATGAGCAGCGAAAGGACATCGACAAGCAGATGACCGAGGAGGCCAACGTCATCGTGTCGAAGCTGGAGACCCAGCGCCATCAGTCGAGCATCGTGCTCTATGACGAGCACTGGAAGAAGGGTGTCATCGGCATTGTGGCCTCACGACTCACCGAGATCTATTTCCGCCCGACAGTGGTATTGACGCGCGATGGCGACCTCGCCACCGGCTCCGCCCGTTCGGTGATGGGATTCGACGTGTATTCGGCCATCAAGAGTTGTCGCGACCTGCTGATGAATTTCGGCGGACATACCTACGCCGCCGGACTCACCCTGCGCTGGGACGACATCCCTGAGTTCCGCAAACGCTTCCAGCACTATGTGGAGGAACACATCATGCCCGAACAGACGGAGGCTTTCCTCGACATTGATGCTGAGATAGATTTCAAGGATATCTCCAAGCGACTGCACAACGACCTCAAGCGTTTCTCCCCCTTCGGACCGGGCAATTCCAAGCCCGTATTCTGCACCAAGGGTGTCTACGACTACGGCACGAGCAAGGTGGTGGGACGCGAACAGGAGCATATCAAGCTCGAACTGGTCGACTCCATCTCCGGAACGGTGGTCAACGGCATTGCCTTTGGCCAGAGTGCTTCAGCAAGATACATCAAGTCAAAACGCTCGTTCGACATCGCCTATACCATCGAGGACAACGTTTTCAAGCGCAATCAGGTGCAGCTTCAGATAGAGGATATCCGACCGGCAGAGGAAGATTTATAGATCACTAATCATCTGTAATGAAACCAGACCAGTATCGACAAATACTCGCGCAATACTGGGGGTATCAGGATTTCCGCGGCATTCAGCGCGAAATCATTGAGAGCATCGGCTCCGGCAAGGATACCCTGGGACTGATGCCGACAGGAGGAGGCAAATCGATCACCTTCCAAGTGCCGGCATTGGCACAGGAGGGGGTGTGTATCGTCATCACTCCGCTCATCGCCCTGATGAAAGATCAGGTGCACCATCTGCGGGAGAAGGGTATCATCGCCGCCGCCATCTATTCGGGAATGTCGAGGGGGGAAATTGTGAAAACACTCGAAAACTGTGTGCTCGGCAATGTGAAACTGCTTTATGTTTCGCCCGAACGCATCGGTTCCGCGATATTCCAGACGAAGCTCAGACACATGAAGGTGAGTTTCATCACCGTGGACGAGGCCCATTGCATCAGTCAGTGGGGCTATGATTTCCGTCCATCCTATCTTCGCATTGCCGACATCCGCAAACTCGTGCCCGACGCACCTGTGCTCGCACTGACCGCCACAGCCACGCCACAGGTCATCGACGACATCCAGCAACAGTTGGAGTTCAAGGCCAGAAACGTGTTCCGCATGAGCTTTGAACGCAAGAACCTGACCTACGTCGTGAGGGAAGCCACCGACAAGGAGGCCGAACTCGTCCACATCCTTAGCACCGTGCCCGGCACGGCGATTGTCTATGTGAGGAGCCGGCGGCGGTGCAAGGACATCGCCGCGATGCTCAACCTGCAGGGAATATCCTCCACCTTCTACCATGCCGGACTGGAACCCTCGGTGAAGGACGACCGGCAGAAACGGTGGCAGGCCGACGAGGTGCGCGTGATGGTGGCCACCAATGCCTTCGGCATGGGCATCGACAAGCCTGACGTGAGGCTGGTGGTGCACATCGATTGTCCCGACTCCATCGAGGCTTATTTCCAGGAGGCCGGACGTGGCGGACGAGACGGACAAAAGGCTTACGCCGTGCTGCTATGGAACAACAGCGACCACAGGAAACTGATGAAGCGCATTGCCGACAATTTCCCAGAGAAAGACTTTATCAAGGATGTCTACGAGCACCTCGCCTACTATTATACCATCGGCGTGGGGAGCGGCGGCGGCCACACGTTCTCGTTTGAAATCGACAAGTTCTGCATCACCTACAAGTATTTTCCAATCATGGTCAACTCGGCCTTGAAACTGTTGGAAAACTCCGGTTATCTGGAGTACGAGGTCGACCCCGATGCCTCTGCCCGACTGATGTTTCTCCTGAGCCGCAACGAACTCTACCGGCTCAACGAACTGACCAAGACGGAGGAGGCGGTCATCGTGGCCGTATTACGCAATTATGGCGGTCTGTTCACCGACTATGGTTTTATCGACGAGGCTCTGATAGCGATGCAGGCAGGACTCTCGCGAGACCAGTCCTACCAGGTGTTGAAGACCCTGAGCCAGCGCCATATCCTTCATTTCATCCCACAACGCAAGACACCATTCATCACCTACACGCGCGACAGGGTCGACGGAGAGTTGATGGTCATTCCACCCTCGGTCTA
>JAEAMQ010000105.1 GCA_016901395.1 Prevotella sp.
GACATGGAGGATACTGCTCCCGACAGCACAACCGTCTGCCGTTTCCGAAACACATTGGTAGAGGCCGACTTGTACGACATGGTCCTGAATGAAATTAACCGCCAGCTTGAGGCCAAAGGCGTTATCGTCAAGCGCGGTGCCATCGTTGACGCCAGTAACGGATACTCCCCGCCGTCCCCGTGGCCGAAAGGCGTATGAGGTGGTGGAGGACCGTCACGAGAAAGGCAGAGGTCTCAAGATATGAAATCAATCTGTTTCACATAAATCTATTTTGCCATATTTTCCATTCCTCATGAATTTATTTTGCCCTATTTTCCACTTCCCAACGAATAGGGACAGCGCCTTGTACCAGCTCTATGTGGTAGACACTAAAAAGGTTAATAATCCAAGACAAAAGAGGAAACCTTATTAATTGCGCATTTGCAACCAGGTTGCAAAAATAAATGGTTATCTTTGCACCATGATGATGAAAAAACTATCCTTATTTAGTCTCTGGCTGGCAACACTTATGGTGTTATCATTGTCCATGCTGGCTCATCATCACCATTTTGAAGAAGTTTGCTTTGTTGAAGAAAAATGTGAGATGGATGGGAATTTCAATGATGATCACACTACCCACCCTACTTCTGATCGAGAAGCGCAAACAGACAATTGCTCTATTGAACAAATCAAACATATCATAAAAACCGAGAACAAATTACAGCAGATTACCCAGGCTGTTGCCAAGCAAAGCCATTTACTGTATGTTTTTTCTCCAAGCATAGTATTGCCTACTTTAGATATTTCGTTGTTTAGCGGAATATCTCCAGTGCCTGCAATACGTCTGCTTGAGGTATATATTGCCTCGGGTGGACTACGAGCACCTCCCCTCTCATAATTATATACTTTCTTTATTAGATTGCAGAATGAGCATGAAAGCTTATCCTGCTGAATGTTGTATGTAATTATATCAAGAGATATGATCAACAAAATTATTTATTTTTCCATTAAACATAAGTTTTTAGTGGTGCTTCTTTTGGCAGCTATCATTGGTGGTGGTCTGTATTCGCTAAGCACCATCAATGTAGATTCTTCCCCCGACATAACCAACAATCAGGTACAAGTCATCACTGTGTCGGAAAATCTTTCAACTACGGATATCGAGCAATTCGTCACTTATCCTGTTGAGCTTGCTATGTCCAATTTGCCAGGCGTAGAGGATATCCGTTCTGTTTCACGTTTTGGACTTTCCGTTGTGACCATCGTTTTCAGAGATAACATGGGAACTTACTTGCCACGCCAGCTCGTTCAGGAGAAGTTGGAGGAGGTTCGTATGGATATACCAGAGGGATTCGGTACGCCCGAAATGGGACCTATCACCACTGGTCTGGGAGAAATCTATCAATATACTCTCGTTCCTAAGGATACCAACCGATACAGTCCGCAGGATTTGCGTACCATCCAAGATTGGATCGTGAAACGTCAATTGTCGATGATTCCTGGTGTTGTTGAGGTAAATTCCTTTGGCGGAAACATCAAACAATATGAGGTGACCCTTAATCCTGATCGAATGAATGCCATGAAGGTGAGCATCAGTGAAGTGTTCGAGGCATTGAGCAAAAACAACGGCAATACTGGTGGTGCCTATATTGAGCGAAGTCACATGGCAAATTTCATTCGAGGTGAAGGATTGGTAAAGTCTATTGAGGATATTCAGAATATTGTCGTAAAGAACACAAATGGAGTTCCTGTGCTGGTGCGTGACGTGGCCGACAACGTTGACTTTGGCTCACAAGTACGCTACGGTGCCTTCACGCAAGACGGTCATGAGGCTGTGGGCGGTATGATAATGATGCTCAAGGGTGCCAACTCCGACAAGGTAGTTGATGCCGTGAAAGAACGAATGGAAACTGTCAGAAAGTCGCTTCCTGCAGGTATCGAGGTAAAGCCTTTCCTCGACCGATCCAACCTGATAGACCGCACCACGAGTACTATTGCCCGCAACTTGATAGAAGGTGCTCTGATTGTCATTCTTGTGCTTGTATTGTTGTTGGGGAGCTTTCGTGGTGGTATCATTGCTGCTTCTGTTATACCTCTCTCTCTCTTCTTTGCCTTTATCATGATGAAAATATTTGGTGTATGGGCAAACCTGATGAGTCTGGGTGCAATAGATTTCGGAATTATTGTAGATGGTGCGGTCATCATCGTCGAAGGTATTGTATTCGAGGTGGAAAGAAAAATCAAGCACCATCGGCAACTTGCCCCCTCTGATATGGATCGTATCAGTTATGATGCAGCCTCCTTGATGATGAATTCGGCTTTCTTCGGTCAGTTGATTATCTTAATTGTATTCACTCCGATTATATTCTTGACGGGAATTAGTGGCAAGATGTTCTCACCGATGGCTTACACCTTTTCCTTTGCAGTCCTTGGTGCGATTATTCTTTGTCTCACCTATGTTCCCGTAGTTTCCTCCTTACTCATGCGTCCCATGAACAATCCTGCCAGCTGGATGGCCAGATTTGAACGCCGATTGGAGCAAATGAGCAACAGATTGATAGTAAGTGTTATTAAGGTATACCATCCGTTGCTTGTTGCTTCGCTTCGCCACAAGAGGGTGGTCATCCTCTCTGCCATAGCTCTGCTGGTGACGACGGCCTTTGCCTTCCTGCGAATGGGAGGCGAGTTTATCCCCGAGCTTGAAGAGGGAGACATTGCAATGCAGACATTCCTCCGTCCCGGCAGTTCACTCTCGGAGACCATCAAACGGGAGAAGGAGGTGGAACGTCTGCTGCTTGACAATTTTCCAGAGATCAAGACCATCTGCGCACGTATTGGTGTGGCTGATATCCCCACCGATCCTATGGGATTCGATTACACGGATAGTTTTATCATTCTTGAAAAAGATCGAAGCAAATGGATTTCTGCTGACACGAAAGAAGAGCTCATTGAAAAGATAAAGGAGAAGCTCCAGGCCCTGCCTGGTCTTAACTTCACATTCTCGCAGCCCGTAGCCCTCCGTTTCAATGAGTTGCTTACCGGTGTACGTGAGGATGTAGCCGTAAAGCTCTATGGTGATGACCTTGATAAACTCAATATACTGGGCAACCAGATGGTGGGCATTATCAGTACAATTCCAGGGGCAGAGGATGTGGCCCTCGAACGTACAGACGGTCTGCCGCAGATTACGGTAAGGTATGACCGACAGCGGGTGGCACAATACGGTCTGACCATCGCAGACCTGAACCGTTACGTGAGCAGTACTTTTGCAGGTAGTGCTGCCGGTGTGGTTTTTGAGGGTGAAAAATGTTTCGACCTTGTCATTCGTCTCTCCAATTCTTACCGTAAGAGCATCGAAAATCTCAAGCACCTTTACATCAGTCTACCAAATGGTGCGCAGATTCCTTTGAGCGAGGTGGCCGACATTGGCTATGAGTCTGGTCCTATGCAGATTTCCCGCGACCGTGCCTCACGGCGTATCTATGTGGGAGTGAATGTGCGAGGAAGAGACGTAGAATCTGTTGTGGCAGATATTCAAAAGAAACTTGGTGCGGAACTGAGCCTGCCAGCCGGATATCGTCTGGAGTATGGAGGTGAATTTCAGAATCTGCAGGAGGCCAAAACTCGTTTAATGGTAGTTCTCCCGATTGCCATGTTCCTGATTTTCCTGTTGCTTTATTTTGCGTTAAAATCATTAAAGCAGAGTCTGATGATTTATATGGCAGTACCGCTGGCTGCTATCGGCGGGGTACTGGCATTGATATTGCGCGATATGCCATTCTCCATCTCGGCAGGCGTGGGTTTCATTGTGCTTTTCGGTGTTGCTGTGCTTAATGGTTTAGTACTTGTCAACCGTTTTAATTCATTAAAAAAAGAAGGCATGAAGGATATAAACCGACGAATCATTGTTGGTACGCGAGAGCGTATTCGCCCTATCCTCCTTACGGCGACAGCTGCCATGCTCGGCTTCTTGCCTATGGCTGTGTCAGGGTCTGCTGGGGCGGAGGTGCAGAGACCACTGGCAACCGTTGTCATTGGTGGACTTTTTACGGCCACGCTTCTCACCCTGATTGTTGTTCCATTGTTGTATGCATTGGAAGAGGGAGGACTGCGGCTTAAAGGCAAGAAGTTACCTACAATTATCATACTTGCATTGACACTGATGGCTTTCCCCAATGGCCTTAAGGCCCAACAAACAGTTAACCTGAGACATGCTCTTAGCCTTGCCGAGCAATATTATCCCACCCTGCGGGTGGCACAATTGGCTATCAGTCGTGAAGAAGTGATGATTAAGGGAGTAAACGATCTGGGGAATACTGAGTTCTCCACGGGTGCAGAGGAACTGGGCAGAGGTAATGATGCTACCTTCACAATGCTGTCTGTAAGACAGAATTTTAATATGTTCAGCAACAAACAACGGACTCGTACTCAGGAACAAGTGGTAAGAAAGGTTGTGGCAGAAGCCGCACTATCCAAATATGAATTGCAGAAAGCCGTATGTCGTGATTATGCTTATGCTTATCTCATAAAGCAGAAAGTGAAAATCTATGCTAAGATAGATTCCATCTACCGGAACTTTGAACATGCTGCTAAAGTGAAATTAGAGTCTCGGGAGACATCCCAGCTGGAATATCTTACGGCAAAGAAAAAGTCGATTGAAACAAAGGAAAACTTAGATCAAGCTGCCGATGATTATCGGATAGCGGTTCAACAGTTGTCTCGTTGGTTGGGAGAAGGGCTTTATGAACCAATGAATGCCCCGGAAGAGACGATGGAGCTGGAAAACGACAGCCTGAATCCCATCTTGGCTTTACAGGCAGAAAGGGTAAAATTGGCAGAAGCGAATATCCAGCTTGAGAAGTCGAAGACACTGCCCAGCTTTTTTGCAGAGGGCGGCATACAGAAAATTGGAGATAAGACGGGATATTGGAGTTTCAACGTAGGTGTGAGTGTTCCCTTGCTCCGAAAGTCATATAGGGCACGAGAAAAGGCCGTTGCCATAGATAAGGACATAGAAATGACCCGTCTTGATATTTTGCGCCAACAACTGCAAACTTCCCGGGAGCGTTTACAAATGGAATATAGGAAGTGGCAGAGAAAACTCCTGTATTTCCAGAAAACCGCTCTGCCTACAGCGCGGGAGCAGCAGCGTGGTGCCATTTCCGCATATCGGCTTGGTGCAACCGATTATATCGGTTTCATCCAGACGATGGGCGATGCCATACAGACAGAACTCGACTACTGGTCGGCTTACGAACAATTCATCAATACAAAAATCGATTTACAATACCCTAATATATAAGTAGAATGAAAACAAAAACATATCTCTTTCTATCTGGTGTCTTCTTTTTGATGTCCTGTGGTGCCAAAACGAATGAGGCAGAGAATAGGAAAGAGCAAGAGACTTCAGACATGGTAAAGGTTGTGCTCACCGATGAGCAGGTACATAAACTGAACATAAAGGTGGACGATCTTGCCGAGTTCACTTTCACGGAATCCATAGATGGAAATGGGAAATTGGTTATTTCTCCACAAAGTGAAGCGACCATAACGCCCCAGATAGGTGGTAACATCAAACAAATATTAGTTCAGGAGGGACAAACTGTATCCAAGGGACAGACCGTCGCTTATCTCTCACACCCCGACTTTGCCAATCTCCAGACACAATATCTTTCTGCCTTGAATCGTCAGAAATATCTTAGGAAAGAGTATGAGCGCCAGACGATGATGATGAATGAAGGCGTTGGAGCAGGTAAAGATTACGACCGTACAAAATCAGAATTGCAGATAGCAAATGGGGAATTGAGCATGCTGTCTGCCCAACTCGGACAGATGGGCATTAGTCCTTCAGCAGTCCTGAATGGCAATCCAAAGATGAACATTACTGTGAAAAGTCCTATCAATGGCACTGTAGAGCAGGTTGATGTACAGATGGGGCAGTTTGTTTCGCCAGAAATGTCTATGATGAAGATAGCCAATACAAATAATATCTTTGCCGATTTGAAGATTTTCCAACGAGATATACTTAAAGTAAAAGTGGGACAAATGGTTACTTTGGAACTTCCCAATGCCAAGGGTACTACATATAAGGGAAAAGTATATTCTATTGGAAAGACTTTCAATGCAGAAACACAGACCGTGGATGTAAGAGTACATATTGAAGGGGAGCGAACTGGCCTGATTGCCGGAATGTATATTCAGGCGCAGATCGCTGCAAATATGTCAAAGATGAAAGCTGTACCCTCTGAAGCCATTGTAGAAGAAAATGGGAAATCATATATTTTCACCTCCTTACGTCAAGGAAAGACTTGGCAGTTTTCGCCCATCCCCGTAAAGAAGATTAAAGAAGAACGAGGATTGGTGGCAATAGAACTGCCTGAATCGAAAGCTAATCTTTCTCAAATAGCCCAATCTGGTGCCTACTATATTCTTTCTGAAATGAAGAAAGGAGAAACTGGAGAAGAATAAGAACAAAGGGGATGTGTCACAAAATAGACACGTCCCCTTTTTTCATATCCTCCCTCAACACTTTTCTGATGGCTTCTACTTTTGTCATTAGGCGATATTTTATTCTTTCAATACTGAATGTATGTGCAAAGGTAGCGTTTTTCTTTGAAAATCCCTTATACGGTTAATTCTACATAGTTGCCTTCAGGGTCGGCAATGGCCGACTCGAAATATCCGTCGCCGGTGGTGCGAGGCTCGCTCAGGATGGTATGGCCATCGGCCCGCAGTTGTTCGGTGAGCTGCAACACCTTATTCTTGCTGCCCACGCTGATGGCAAAGTGGGCCAATCCTTTCATCTGCCCGCGTGTGGACGGTTCCACCCGGTCGGGCATATTCATGAGTTCTATTCGAGTTCTGCCCTCACCAAAGGAGAGGAAATAGGAGTGAAATCCCTTCTTCTCATTGGTGTACATCTCGCTTGACGTGAGGCCAAAATACTTCGTGTAGAACGTGCGGAGCAGCTCGATGTCGTCTGCCCAGACGGCAATATGTTCGATTTTCATTTGTTGAAATGTCGTGAAAATTACATTTGATAACCGGGCTTCTTGGCCAAATGGGCCATGTTGGGCTTGATTTCCTGGTCGTAGACTTCCTTCCACTTCTCTGCCGGAATTTCCGTATAGTCGATGGAGATGTCATCGTCTCCGGCTTTCAGATGCTTCTTGGCGAGGCTGGTGAGGTCGGTGATAAACGCGTCAAACTCCTTTTCTGTAAGGTGCTTGGGGTAACATTTAATAGTAAAATGTGGCATAATTGAATGATTTATTGGATGTTTATAATTCGTGATAATTTCTTTCAGACTGCTTTCCAACATTCTGGATCGGGGGCGTACATGTTGCCATGATAGCCCGCAGCCACTGCCGGACAACCGCGACAGAACCGCAGCAGTTCACACTTGCTGCACTTCTCAAACTTCTCGTAACACCGGTAGGCATCCATCCTGCTTCCCATAAAGAGGTCGTAGAGATTCTCGTGCAAGGCGTTGCCCACCTTGCTCTCCATGCGTCGGCAGGCATAGCAGGCACCATCGCTAAGGATGGTGAAGTGCGCGTTGCCGCAGTTGCAACCGCCATAGACCACTTCGTCGTCGGGATAGTCCTTGGGACTGAAGAGCCCGCGCTCGTATTTGAAGAGCGTCCAGAGATGGTCTTTCAGACTGAAGTAAGTGTCAGAGCCCTTGTACAGCTGAAATTTCTCCCAGCATCTCTCCATCATCCACCGATACTCCTCCGGCGAGCAGCAGACGTCTTTGGAGTCGACATCAGGGCAGTAACGGGCAAAGGCAAATACATCGGCCTTGTGCTTCACAACCTCATCGATGATGTCGGGCACCTCCCGATAGTTCCATCTCGATACTGTGGTCATGATAGCCACCGTGATGCCGGCCCGTTTCAGACAGGGTATGGCATCCCAGGTCTCCTGATAAGAGCCCGGACGACGTATCTTGTCGTGCATGCTTTCCAGACCGTCGATAGACAACTGGTATTTTCTGCAGCCGTGGTCCTTGAGCCGCTGACACACGATGTCGTCGAGATGAAACGGATTTCCAAGAATGGCAAATGGAATATTCCGCGCCCTGAGCATCCTGGCCAACGTCCAGAACTGTGGATGAAGGATGGGGTCGCCGCCCGTGATGTAGAGGTAAGGCTGGCGATGGGCCTTGCGTCCGAAGTCTTCGATGTTGTCGAGAACGGTAACCATGTCGGCCACGGCCATCTGTTTGAACTGGGCATGGCTGCCCAGTGCGTAGATGTAGCAGTGTTTGCACCGCTGGTCACAAGCCTCCGTGATATGCCATTGAAATGCGAAATATTCCATTTGAGATAAGTTGTCAGATTGAGTTTACTTGTCGCCGGCACCACATGCGCTACCGCATGCCGACGGCTTCTCTTCTGTAGGCTTGTCACCGGCACCACATGCACTACCACATGCTGACGGCTTCTCCTCTGCCGGTTTGTCACCTGCGCCACAAGCGCTACCACAAGCCGAACCTGCGTTCTGCTGCTGATGCAATGCAAATTGATTTTTCAACATAACTGTTTGATTTTTAGATGTTAATAATAATGATTATTTCTTGGGCACGCCCAATGTCCTTTTTCTGTTGGCTACAATGCTTTTGTAGTTGTTGATAGACCACTCCACAATGGGGTTGAGGAGCGGAATCAGTGTCAAAGCCCTGTCCGTGAGTGAATATTCCACGCGTGGCGGAATCTCCGCATACTGTTTTCTGTCGATGAGTCCGTCTGCTTCCAGCGACCGCAGGGTAGCCGTCAGCATGCGTTGTGAGATGTCGGGAATAGCCTTGCTCAGTTCGTTAAACCGCATGTTGTTGTTTTCTTTGCGAGCCAAGTTGAGCAAAACCAGCAAACACCACTTCTCGCCAATGCGTGACAGGATATTTCGGATGGGACATTCAGGAAACAAAGGGTCGGTTACAAAATCTCGTGTCATGGCTATTGTTGTTTGTCTATATTCAATATTATTTTTCCTCCGGCACCACCATCCTCAAGCAGCTGGTGTGCCTCTACGATTTCGTCTAATGCAAACACCCGGCGATACAGTGGTTGGATAGAATGTATCCTGATCAGCGAAAATATCTCGTCGATAAGCTGTTGCGTGGGATAATTGCTGAAGAAACTGGAAAGGAAGACACCGTTGGGGATATATTTGATGGGTTCAAAATGCTGCACGGTGAACACATTGCCCAGGATACCCGTGTCGCATACGTAACCTGGATGCGAAACCGTGCGCAAACTGTCTTGTAGGGTCTTTGGTCCGACAAGTTCCAAGAGCTTGTTGGGGGTTCTCGCAAACATGTGCCCGGCAAGCCGACCGTCGTCAACCACGCATTCGTCGGCACCGATTTGCCGCAGCTGCTCAAAGGAATTTTCACGTCTGCACGCGGCAATGACGTATGCTCCCATAGCCTTTCCCAACTGGATGGCGGCCTGCCCCACGGTACTTGTGGCCCCTCTCACGAGCAGTGTGTCGCCCGCTGTGAGCAGCAAACACTCCTTCAGTGATCCATAGGCCGTAAAATAGGTCTCGGGTACGGCAGCCAAGGAAATCCAGTCGAGCGAGGTTTCTACTTTGAACACATGGTGCGCCGGCAACAAGGCATATTCTTCATAGCTGCCATTAAACGTACGACCCATACCGCCCATTAGCGCTACAACGCGGTCGCCCTTTCGGAAATCGGAGTCGGATGCATCGGCTATCTCGCCGGCACACTCAATGCCTGGCACGATGGGCGTATGGATGTAGTCGAGGTCGGCCTCGTGTAGTCGCAGGATGGCTTCTGAATGGTTGAGGCCGGCGGCGTGAACTTTTATCAATACCCACCCCGGAATGACCTCGGGAGTAGAAATCTCACTCACGGTGAGTTCCTCTGCCTTACAACATTGATGGATGACAACAGCTTTCATATTTCCTTTTTTATAATATAGATTGTTACTAATTTATTTATCGTAACTATCTAAATGTAAATTCGATGTCGCAAAATTAGTGTTATTTCGAATACCAAACAAGAGGGCACATACATGTTATATACTTACCAAAAGAAATAAATACTCATTATCAGCAACTTACAAAAGGCTATGTTAGGTTTATTTAAGAAATAGACGATGTGGATGTGTAATGACAAGATGCTTAAGACAGATGTGCTGTTAAAGCTCTCAGACTATATCCAGATCATCTTATCCCATTCCTATCGTGATATGCGTTGCCTCACGCACGATAACTTTGTTTTTTCTTTACAAATGTCTTGGTATGTAAATCCCTCCCAGACCGTTCTCCTTTTTAGGGTGGGATACTTCATGGAGAGGGGGTGGGGAATGATGGATACGGATTGCTTTACCCAAAGAAATATGCTTAATATAAATGCCTGGTAATCATTGGTTTATCTATGTGTTTTGCTTCGACATCCATCGAAAAAAACATGATTCAAGTTTCGGCTCCATTTACTGGCTTTGCGATTCCTATCTAATCGCAAGACGATTAAGGCCTAATCGTGATGCGATTAGATAGGAATCGTGAGACGATTAGATAGGAATCGTAAGGCCATTACATACTGAGGAGAATAAGGAGAGGGGAAAGAGGTGTTTATAGAAGGGTAAATTAATTTACAAATCGTGGTGATATTTAGAGCATGCCGGAGGATGGCGAGCGATGGAAAAACCTCTGGTTATAAGGCGTGTTGATGGGGAGGTGGGAACGATGGGATTGTGATAAAATTACGTAAACGATTGCGTAAGAAAAAAGGAGGATAGGGTGATAAGTGTCAAATAAAACTCCTAATTTTGGCGCAACTACCGAAGAAAACGATATGAATGAGTGACATTTCATCATGAAGCCTATATTTCTTGAATCATCTAAATGTAATTTTAAATACAACCAATTAGGCATATACCTTTTATTTACATTATAAACAATTCAACTATTTATTTAATCCAAGACCTAACAATTTATGGTAAGAGAACATTTGAAATCCATGCTCTTGATGTGCGTGGTTGCTCTGCATGCCATTGCAGGCAGGGCGATGGTGCAAGCGTCTACCACGGCTACGGCATTGTGGGACTTCTACAATGTCAATCCGTCGAGCCTCAGTGGAGTCTCCATCGAGGGTACGCAGGGACATGTGGCTTCCACGCTGAGTGGTGTGTCGATGTTTGTCATCGGCCAGTACGGCAAGTTTGCACAGCGCACCAACGATGCGCAGTTTAATGCGAAGACCGCGCTCCGCATTCCCGTGACCACCACAAGCGATGTGGTGACGGTGACCTCTGACCCGGGATACCACAACTACACCGTAGGCGGCGTGGCGGCCACGGCAGACGTCACCACCCACACGGCTACATCATCCGAGGTGTCGGCGGGTTATGTGGTGATTTATGCCACGGCCAACAGTTACCTGCAGTCTATCAGCGTGGTGCAGTACAACTACACGGCACCTTCCACCACGGCAACGGCATTGTGGGACTTCTACAATGTCAATCCGTCGAGTCTCAGTGGAGTCTCCATCGAGGGTACACAGGGACATGTGGCCTCCACGCTGAGTGGCGTGTCGATGTATGTCATCGGACAGTATGGCAAGTTTGCCCAGCGCACCAATGATGCGCAGTTTAACGCCAAGACCGCGCTCCGCATTCCCGTGACGACCACGAGCGATGTGGTGACGGTGATTTCCGACCCCGGTTATCACAACTATACGGTAGGCGGCGTGGCAGCCACAGCCGACAAAACCACCCACACGGCAACGGCATCCGAGGTGTCGGCGGGCTATGTGGTGATCTATGCCACGGCCAGTAGCTACCTGCAGTCTATCAGTGTGGTGCAGCAAAACTATGTGGCACCGACCACCACCACTACCACCACCACTACGGGTACAACGAGCAACACCACCACGAGCACCGGAAATTTCACGCCTGTGAGCCAGAGCTATTATGTGGTGACGGCCGGATCGGCCAGCAGCTTGCTCAGTGCCATCTCGCAAGCCAATAGCAGCAGTTCCACGGGACGTAAGTATATCTTTGTGCCCGACGGCACTTACGACCTCGGCACCACCTGTCTTACGGCCATCACCGCAAGCAACGTGTCTATCATCGGACAGAGCATGAGCGGCACCATCATCCGAAACGCGCCGGCTGTGGCCAACGAGGGCATCAGCACCACGGCCACCCTGCTCAACAAGGGAAGCTACAACTATTTCCAGGACCTCACCCTTGAGAATGCATTGGACTATTACAGTGCCGGGTCGGCGGGTCGTGCCGTGGCCCTGCAAGACAAGGGAAGCTACACGCTTTGCAAGAATGTAGCATTGAAATCGTATCAGGACACCTATTACAGCAATAATACTTCGGGAAAATATTACTTCGAAAAGTGCAACATCTATGGCACGGTAGACTTCCTCTGCGGTAGCGGAGACGCGTTCTTCAACCAGACTACCCTCACCATCCGGCCCCGCACGCAGAGCGGAACAGGTAGTTGTGTGATTGCCGCACCCTACACCAGCACCTCATGGGGCTATGTGTTCAACGACTGCAGCATCAGCAATTCGGCTGAAAGCTACAGCTTGGGACGTGCCTGGGGAGGTTCGCCGAAGCTGGCATACATCAATACTACGGTCAACGATACCAAGATTATTTCCACCCGTTTCACCACCGCCGGCATGAATGTGGTGGCCAATAGCTTTGTGGAATACAACACCATGAACTCCAGTGGGCAAACGGTGTCGCCGTCGAGCAATATCGTTACCTTCACACAGGGCACCTCCACCAACACGATGGAGACCATCCTCACGGCTTCGCAAGCAGCAGGTTATGCCTTGTCCAAGGTGTTTACAGACTGGACACCCAACGAAGACGCCGCCCAGCTGAGCATGAGCAGCCTCTCGCAGAGCGGCAGTAAGCTGCAGTGGAGCGCTGTGAGCGGGGCCAGTTCCTATGCCATCTTCAACAATGGGAGTCTGCTGACCATCGTCGGCAGTGGCACAACGAGCTACACCATGACTGCCACGGGAACCTATACGGTGCGCGCTTCCAACCCGATGGGTGGTTTCGGTACGGCCGCTTCCATCACCATCTCGTCGCTGTCCTCATCGAGCAGTTCCTCTTCGACAAGTTCCAACAGCTATGATCTCGGCGAACCCGTGGGCTGGGGAACGGTCAACGGCAGCATCACGGGTAGTGGCGATGTCAATGCGGTGACGGTAACGACTGCAGACGAGCTGGTGAGTGCTCTGGCAGGAACAACGGCTAAGACCATCTATGTGCAGGGAACACTGACTTTCGACGGACTGAAAACAGTGAATGGGGCGGCCAACAAGACCGTCTATGGACTGCCCGGATCTGTGCTTACCAACCCCACCCACACCTCAACGGTGTCGAATACGGGTATCCTGATGATCAAGAACAGCAACAATATCATCCTGCGTAACCTTACATTCAAGGCTGCAGGAGCCTACGATATCGACGGCTACGACAACCTCACGCTGCAAAACGACCAGTATGTATGGGTGGACCATTGCGATTTCCAGGACGGTGTGGACGGCAACTTCGATGCCAACAACGGTACTGATAATATCTGTGTCACTTGGTGTCGATTCAGATACCTCATTGAACCGTGGGCCGGCGGCAGTGGCGGAAGTGACACCCATTGCTTCTCCAACCTGTTTGGCGGAAGCGACTCCAATGCCAGCAAGGACCAGGACAAGCTCAACACCACCTTTGCCAACTGCTGGTGGGACGAGGGTTGTGTGGAGCGCATGCCACGAGTGAGATTTGGAAAAGTCCATATTGTGAACTGTCTTTACAGCAGTTCGGATGTTTCCTATTGCATCGGCGCAGGCTATAGCAGCAACATCTATGCTGAAAACGTGGCCTTCACCAGCACGGCCGCTCAGAAATATCCTTGGAAAAACTGTGCGACAAGTAGCGGATACACCGATTACAACATCACGCTGACCGGTTGCAGCGGTGTTTCTGACCAGCAGAGTCGGTCGGGAAGCAATTCCTATTTCAATCCTTACTCCTACTATAGCTACACTCCTTATGCCGTGAGTCTGGTTCCGTCGGTGGTGAGTGCCTATGCCGGAGCCACCCTGTCTATCTCTGCTTCGGCCAAGGCGATGGTGTTTGACACCACCACCGGTATCGACACGACAGAGCAAGATGGTGTGGAAGCGACCGGACAACAGATATTCTCGGCCAATGGCGTGGAGGTGTCCGAGTTGCAGAAAGGTCTCAACATCGTGAGGACCACCTACGCCAACGGTAAGGTTTCTACCAGAAAAGTGGTGGTGAGATAATTCTCCCGCCCCACTTGCCCCTATTCCATCAACAAGCCTATGGCTCGCGGTGTATGCCGCAGGCCATAGGCTTTTTGGTGTTTGAGCGGTTAATGCTCGTGGTGGGCACTGCCGTTGGTCAGCAGATCGTGCAGGGCTTCGATAGAGTGGGTGTAGTCCACGTAGGCCGCCACATACGCCCGGCCTTGCTCGGGAGACAGGTCTTTCACCTTGTCGAGGGCCAGCACCTTGTTGTATTTCTCCTGCAGGATGCTGTTGATGTGATGGTTCAGTTTGCCGAGCAGGTCGTCGACGCTGCCACTCTTGATGGCATTGTCGCTCATCTGTACAATCTTTGACGCTGTACCGGCAGGCTTCAGACCCGTATAGGGCGCACCTTCCGTGGCACGATGGAGACGCACGAGGGTTTCGAGGAAATGTTTTTCCATGATGGCATACACCTCTTTGTCACCCTTCTTCATTTGGTAAGTCTTGTTGAAAAGTGCGGTCACCTCGTCTTCCTGCTCCTTGCTGATCCACTTGTAGACCAGATTTACATTGTTGGTCTCCAACGCACGGAGCGCGTCTTTGATGGTGGGGCCGTCGTAAGAGTCGCAGTGGGCTGAGGCGGTGAGTGAACTGAGGGCAAACATCACGAACAAAGCGAACGTGAGAAGGGCCTGAAACTTACTCTTGTTGGTGAGAGACTCGCTGGAGTTTCTAACTGCTGTGTGCATTACTTTTGTTTTCATATCGTTTAATGTTTTAAATGAATCTGATGCAAAAGTAGTGGCTTTCAGGCAGTGGCGCGCCCCATGTTATAACATGGCACCTGTTGTTTCCAAATTCCAGGTCCCGCTTTCTAACCCGGCACGTTTATGGCCTTGGATGGGCCTTTTTATACTCGCTGGGGGTAAATCCGGTGGATTTCTTGAAGATTCGGTTGAAAGCCGACTTGGAATTAAACCCGCATTCGAAGGCCACCCCCAAGAGGGAGAAACCCGCAAGGGCCGGGTCGAAGAGCTTGCGCTTCACTTCTTCCACCCGATAACCATTGATGAAGTCGAAGAAATTTTGCCCAAACTGCTCGTTGATGACGCGCGACAGATGATGATTGGGGATGTTCAGCTCGCCGGCCAGCAGGGGAAGGGTGAGGTCGGGATTGAGATAGGGTTTCTCCATCGCCATATAGTCTTTCAGCCGTTCCACATAATGCTGCATCTCGTCTGTGCTCAACGAGATGTTGCTGTATTTCTCCTTGTTGTCAGATGCCGGCTCGGCAGACTGCTCCACAGGATTTTCCGGCACCTGGTAATGGGTGAAAATCTCACGCTGGTTCAGTCCGAAATAGCCCACCAGTACCACAAAAATCGCCAGCGAGGTGTATAAACCGTCGATGCAGAAGCGTGTCGACGAGTAATGGAAGATGTGGTGGGTCACGGCCACCACGGTGAGCAGCGTCCAGATCAGGCCAAAGATGTAGAGCAGAATACGCAGCCAGTTGAGGTTGATTTCCTCGATTGTGGAGAAACTATCCATGCAGTTGCGCTTGTATTGCTGCACTTTGATGATGGAAACGATGAAGTAAATGGGTCCTGAGAGTGCTGTCAGGAGCAACAGGACGACAAACAGCAGGGGCAGTTTTTCGGCTGTGGCCTCATGGCTGAGGCTCAGTGCGGCGGCATGGTCGTGGCCCTGCGAGGCCATCAGCAGATAGAGCACGAAGGCCACAAACGGCAGGAAGTGGAGGGCGGTAGACCGTGGAAGCCGCTGTTGTCCTGATGTCAGCGTGGTGGTGTAGAGGTAGAGGAAAGGGCCGTGGAGCAGGAACAGCGACACGATGAAGGCCGGCAGATGGCTCATTCCGGCAAACAGCGCCGACGAGGAGAGCAGATAGATGCCCAGAGCCAGTCCCAGATAGACCAGCCACCCCATGAGAATCCGGTCGTGCAGGGCCTTGGGCTTCTTGCCAAGGAGCAACACGGCAAAGAAAAACGCGCAGAAAACGCCAACGGAGAAAATATAATCCATACGATCAAATCATCTTTTTTATCTCTATATCAGGATGCAATGGTCTTTGGATTTCTCTTTGAAAGGAATACTTTCCCGTCGGTCCCCCAACTCCCTCTCCATAGATACCCATGCACCTTTTGTCTGCAATATTCGCAAAAAATATTGAGATGGACAAGAAAATGATAAACCTTCATGAAAGTTTTTTAATGTTCTGTCCTCAATATAAGAATTTAACAGGTATTCTATGTATCGCTCAATATATTTTGGTACAAGACAGTTGGTAAGGCGATGGATATCTTGTTTCAGAAGGAGTAACTACAACTTGAATTGCAGTTGGGTGAGAGAGATGCCGAGGTCGGTGGTGCGCTGGCAGGGAGCGGCACCGCCGATGGTGAGCCGGTATTGGCCTTTCACCAGTCGGGAAGAGCCGTCTTCCTGCACGGTGAGGAGTTGTTCGGCGGGAATTTCAAGGTCTACGGTGGTCTCTGCGCCGGGTGCGAGGTCCACGCGCTTGAAGCCCACGAGTTGCTCTATCGGTGCTTTGGTGCCGGCACCGGGTGCTGAGAGATAGGCCTGCACCACTTCCTGTGTGGCCATCTGCCCCTCGTTTTTCACCGAAACAGACACGTGGAGTGGGGCCCCCTTGCGCGGTTTGCCCACAAGCTGGGCATTGCCGTAGCTCACCTTGCTATACGACAGGCCGTAGCCGAAGGGGAACTCGATGTTGTCGGCCATGTATTTGTAGGTGCGGCCCTGCATCGAATAGTTGTCGAGGTCGGGCAATTTGTCGATGTCGGCGGGGAAAGTGATGGGCAGTCGGCCCGAGAAATTGGCGTCGCCAAAGAGCAGGTCGCCCAGGGCATAGCCGCCTTCCTGACCCGGATACCACGCCATGACCACGGCATCGGCCAGCTGACATATCTCGCGCACGTCGATGGGGCTGCCGCCTGTGAGCACCACGATGAGGTTGTTGGGTTTCCGTTTGCGCACGTTGCGGAGATACTGCATCTGCGATTCGGGCAGGGCGATGCCCACACGGTCACCGCGTGTACCCGAGGCGATGGCCTCGCCCTCCTCGCCTTCGAGGTTGCTGTTGTTGCCCATCACTATGATGGTGTACTCGGCCCCTGCCGCTTCGGGCACCGCCCAGTTCATGTCGTTGAGTTCGGGAGTAATCTGCATGAATCCCGGGCGGTAGTTCACGGTGGTGCCATTGCTCACCTTCGACACGATGCCCTGTAGGTAAGAGCAGTAGCGATGGCTCACTCCGAAGTAGTTGCCCATGAGATAGAACGCGTCTGAAGCACCCGGTCCGGCCACGAACATGGTGCGCAGGTTCTTGTTGAGCGGCAGCAGCTGGTTGTCGTTTTTGAGCAGCACCATGCTCTCCAGCGCGGCCTTCTTGGCCAACTGGATGTGGGCATCGCTGCAAATCTCACTCTCCGGAATGTTGTTGTAGGGGCATTCGGGGTCGGGTTCGAGTATGCCGAGCTTCAGTCGGGTCATCATCAGCGGCATCAGTGCATGGTCGAGGTCGGCCTCGGTGAGCAGTTTCTCGTCGAGAGCCTGCCGCAAGGCGCGGAACGTGTTGCCGCATTCGAGGTTGAGTCCGGCCTTGATGGCTATCGCGGCGGCCTCGGCCTCGCTCTTGGCAATATGGTGCCCATGGTAGATGTCGGTCACGGCACCGCAGTCGGACACGATGTGGCCGCGGAAACCCCACTGCTTGCGCAGGATGTCGGTGAGGAGGAAGTGGGAGCCCGAGGCACTCTCGCCGTAGACACGGTTATACGCTCCCATGATGGTCTCCACCTTGCCCTGCTGCACAAGCATGCGGAAGGCGGGCAGATAGGTCTCATAGAGGTCGCGCTTTGAGGGGTTCACGTTGGCCGAGTGACGCGTGGCCTCCGGACCTGAATGCACGGCGAAGTGCTTGCCGCAGGCACCCACCTTGAGATAGAACGGGTCGTCGCCCTGCATGCCACGCACGTAGGCCGTGCCCATGGTGCCCGAGAGAAACGGGTCTTCGCCGTAGGTTTCCATGCCCCGGCCCCATCGTGGGTCACGGAAGATGTTGACATTGGGCGACCAGAAGGTGAGCCCGGCGTTGCGGGCATAGTTCTGCAGGCGCTGGGCCACCTGGAATTTGGCACGCCCCTCGGTGGCTACGGCATCGCCTATCTGGTGCACCAGAGTGGGGTCGAAGGTGGCTCCGAGACCGATGGGCTGCGGAAACACGGTGGCTCGGCCATCGCGGCCCACGCCGTGCAGGCCTTCGCTCCACCAGTCGTAGGGCTTGATGCCCAGCCGGGGAATGCCGGGGGTTTCGTTCATCAACTGCGAGATTTTCTCGTCTACGGTCATCTTGCCGATTACTTCGCGTGCCTTCTGCTCCATGCGGGCATACTTATCGGTCTGCGCCGATGTCGATGCCATGGGCAGCATGAGCAGGAGAAGTGCGGAAAGCAGGTGTGGATGTTTGTTTCTCATCATCGTTATCATGATTGAAAAAGAGGCCGCATCGATGAGACACGGCCCCTCATGGGTACACTATAGATTAATTGTAGCCTGGGTTCTGATAGGCTGACAGGTCGGCATCGCTCATCTCAAGGGCATCAATCTGTGACTGAGGAATGGGCCGCAGATAGTTTTCCTTGGTGATGGTACGCTGGTAAGTCACCGGTTTGTGGTCTCCGGTGGCAGAGCCTGCAATGGTATAGGAACCGGCGCGGGAAGCCCAGGTCTGGGTTCTCACGAGGTCGAACCAGCGGTGTCCCTCACCATAATACTCGCGACTCAGCTCGTCGAGGATATAGTCGATGGTGATGGTCTGAGGCGTAGCGGCAGTCATCTCTGCGCTGTGGTCGGCTATCATCACGGCGTTATCGGCATTGCTGAAGCGCCATTTGCCTGCACGGGCACGGATAACATTAATCATCTTGCGGGCGTTGGCATTGTCGTCCAACTTCACTGCGGCCTCGGCAGCCACGAAGTAGAACTCCGAGAATTTCAGAATGACGTATGGACGTGTGCTTCCAGCGTTGGGCTGACCGAGTCCACTGCCATTATCGGTGCGATAGGGACCCAGTTTCCACAACATGGGATACATGAACCGGCTGATGCCCGACGGGCCGACCACATAGTCTGAACGACCAGGAATCGTACCTCCACCTACGGCATCGTCGCCTGCGCCGCTCGGATAGGTGATGCCAGCATCGCTGTCGATGAAGCTCAGTACGGCATCGCCCGGAGCAATAGTCAGTCCGTTGGCATTGTAAGCAGTGGCACCGCTATACTGCGTATCCTTGTTCCAGTTGGCACGAAACACGCAGGTGAACGTACCGTCGAAGCGGGAGTCGTTGGTCTTGTCGGCAAATGTCTTGGTGAACACCTCCTGCATGGGAGCCATTCGGGTCCAGGGACGGCCCAAAGCCTGTACACATTCGCGACGCACGGGGTTGAAAGCCTGCCCATCAAGGGTCTTGGCCTGCATGTTGGGATAGTTCCATGCCACCATCCAAGACACGAAATTGTCGGGTGCTGAACCGCTTCCGTAGGTGAGCGAACCACCATTATAGTATTCGCTATTCTCCGTATGGTCGGCCCAGAGCATGCACTCGCTGTTGCGATCGTTCTGTGCGAGGTTCACGTCATAGTAGGTATCCTGCAGCTCATACGGGCCGGGATTGTTGATACCTTCGGTGGCAAGGTCGTAGGCCTGCTGGAAATAGTATTTCGAATCCTTGCCGTTGGGGTCCTTGCGGTCGCAGGTTGGATAGGTGGGAATGTCGTTGGGATTCTCCAACCACCAGGCATAGGTCAGGTAGGCCTGTGCCAAAACGAGTCTTGCCACGTTCTTGGTCACTCCTCCTATGATGCGTGGGTTGTCGGGAAGATTGCTCACTGCTGTCTGCAAATCGGGGAATATGGCCTTGGTGTAAACCTCCGGCACGGTGTTGCGAACAGATGTTCGGGTCGGTGCGGAGTTGAATTTCAGGTCGCCAGCACCCAGATCGAGGGGCACTCCACCAAATGTCTGCACCAGGCGGAAGTAGTCGAAAGCGCGGAAGAAGCGGGCTTCCGACACCAGACTCTCACCCAGTCCGGCGTTGGTGGCGTTCTCAATCACGCCGCTTGCCGTATTAATATAGGTGAAAGCACTGCCCCAGAGCACGTCGGCACGGCTGGAAGAGGGTGTCAAAGTGCCTACTCCCGAGAAGTCGGCATCTTTGAAATTTCCGTCGGCCGACTGGGCATAGGTATACTCATCGGTGCCGGTCTCACAGTTGTTGTAATAATATCCCTGTCCGTAGGTGTCGCGCAGATGGGCGTAGAGCGATGTCAAACCGCCCGTGATGCCGGTCTCTGTCGAGAAGAAACTGGGATCGTAGATGCTACGCGGCTGCTCGTCGAGCACGCTGTTGCAGCTCAATATCAGCAATGCTAAGGAGGCTGCACCTACAGTTCTGATCTTATATATAATATTGTTCATGATAGATTCCTTCGTTAAAATGTTAAGTTCATACCAAAGAGGAACGTGCGTGTGGATGGCGTGTTGTAGCCCACTACTGGCATGATGTGTGAGCCGGTATAGCCGTCCATAGTGACAGCCATCGTTCCGTTGTTGTTACTCAGGGTGTTAGTCTCTGGATCGAGACCGCATTCATTCTTATAAGGCGAGAAGAATACGAACGGATTCTGTGCAGAAACGTATAGGCGTAGACGGCTGATTCCGAAGTCTTTCACGCACTTAATCTTATCGAAGTTGTAGCCTAAAGTAATGGTACGTATCTTCAGGTAGCCCGCATCGAAGTAGCCCAAAGTAGTGCCATACTTGGGATTGTCGCTGCTGAGGATGCCGCCTGGCTTAGGATATTTGGCATCGGTGTTATCTTCTGTCCAGTAGTCTACGTTGATATTGTTGCGTCGGCCGGTGAGCATGTTCAGGTAACCGTATGCAGAATGGATGGCGCTGATGAGCTTTCCACCAATCTGGAAGGCACCAATCACGGTCAAGTCAAAGTTCTTATAGGATACGGTTGAGTTGAAACCACCGATAAGATCGGGCTCCATGCTCATAATCTGACGGTCGTCTGTGTTGATCTTGCGCACGGGAGTACCATCGGAATTATAGTCGCCGGTGTATTCAACCTTAATCATTCCAACGTTTCCTCCGGGCTCGAGGATGTCCAGATAGGGGTCGTCCTTCTGCCAGAGACCTATCTTCTTGTAGTCGTAGATTACATCAATGGGGTAGCCTACGAACCAGCGGTTGCCCTCGTCTCGGTCTGCACCCGATGCCAGAGCCACTAATTTGTTGCGGTTCTGATAGAAGTTAAGACCTGCTTCCCAGTTCCAACCGTTCTTGTGGTCGATGATGATGCCGTTGAGAGAAACCTCAAATCCCTTGTTGCGGGTCTTGCCAATGTTGGCCGTATAGCTGTTTACACCCGAGGTTGCGGGGAGGGAAACGCCCAAGAGAAGGTCGCGGGTGTTCTGGAGATAATACTCCACCGAACCACTGAGGCGGCCTCCGAAGAAGCTGAAGTCTACGCCGTAGTTCCATGTTGCGGAGTATTCCCAACCCAGTTCGGTGTTGGGTAGTGTGGAAACATAGTATCCACGAGCATATCCTGTGTTGCTTGGCCCGAAATTATAGGGACGGATACTCAGTGCCCCGAGGGTGGAATAGGGAGAGATACTCTGGTTGGAGGTCTCGCCATAACCGGCACGCAACTTCAGGTTGTCTACCCATTTCGCATCTTTCATGAATGCTTCCTTCGAGATGTTCCATCCCAATGAAACGGCGGGATAGGTGTGCCACTGATGGCCTTTGGCCAATCTTGAGGATGCATCGGCGCGCAAGGCTGCAGAAATCATGTAACGATCGTCGTAAGAATACATTACACGGCCCATCCAAGACACTAATCCGCTTTTCCAATAACCTTGGTTTCCGGGGTTCACAGCTATCTCGCCGTCGGCAGCACCGATATTATAATATTGGAAATATTCGGCTGGGATGCTTCTGGCGCTCATGTAGGTGCGCTCAAACTGGGTCTGCTCGGCCGAATAGAGAGCGGTTACATTGAACTGATGTTTCTCTGCAAAGGTCTTGTCATAGGTAAGAATGTTCTCCACAGCCCAGTTCTTATACACATCCTGCTGCACTGAAGCGCTGTTGGGAGTGTCGGCTGTTGAACTGTTGATACCTGTTCCGGTGAAGGCTCCGGTCTTGCTGGAACGGTAATTGAGACCGATATTGATACGGTATTTCAGACCTTCAACCCATGGGAACTTGATTTCGCCGAACAGCGTATTGTAGGATCCCATGCCCTTGTTGTCGTTCAGCCACACGTCCTTGAGGCTCTCAGCCACGTCGCGAGTCAGCACCCACTGGTTGTCGAGAGGCATATTGATGGTGCGGCGCAGGTTGCCATCGCTGTCATAGGGTGAAGCCAATGGTGACATGCTCAGCACGTTATAGAGTCCCACATTGCTGCCGCTCACCTGACGATAATTGTTGTTGGTAGACAGACCGAAGCGGAACCATTTGCCCACCATCTGGTCGAAGTTACCCCGAATGGATATGCGGTTGAAGCCCTGGGTAGGCACCACCCCCTGGTCGTCGTAGTAGCCGGCCCCAAACGAGTAGCTTCCACCGTTGGTTCCTCCTGCCACACTCACGTCGTGATTGGTCGTAAATCCGGTCTTATAGAATAGGTCTTGCCAATCGGTGCTGACATCGTCGGACTCATCCACGGTATTGTCGTACATGCCTGCATACTTGCGAAGTTTGGCAAACTGCTCACCATCCATCATCGGATACTTATGGAACACCTTGCGGAATCCCATGTATGCGTTATAAGTCACCTTGGCAGGAGTGCCCATGGCACCTTTGACGGTGGTGATGATGATTACTCCATTGGCACCTCGGCTGCCGTAAATGGCTGTAGCAGAGGCATCCTTGAGGATATCCATACTCTTGATATCAGCTGGGTTGATGTCGCTGAGATTGCCCATGAAGGGGATACCGTCGAGCACAATCAGCGGGTCGTTGCTGGCGTTGAGCGAGCGCTGACCGCGAATGCGAATCTGCATTTCGGCGCCGGGTTGTGATGATGTCTGGGTCATGAGCACGCCAGCCACGCGTCCCTGCAGAGCCTGAGCGGCATCGGGAGCAGCCACAGCATTGAGCGACTCACCGCCTACATTGGCCACAGAACCCGTCACAGCCTCACGACGCTGCGTTCCATAACCAATCACCACTACCTCATTCAGACTCTTGCTCGAAGCATCGGCCAGCTTGATAGTCAGTGAATTCTTACCGGTAACAGGAACTTCCTGTGTGGTATAGCCCACATACGAAACCACCAGCACGGCATTGGGTTTCACGTCGAGGGCGAAGTTGCCGTCGAGATCGGTTACGGTGCCATTGGAAGTGCCCTTCTCCATGACCGTGGCACCGATGAGCGGGCCCTGGGAATCGGAGATGTTTCCAGTCACCTTCTTGTTTTGTTGGACATCGTTCACCACGTTCACACCGGGTGAAGCCAACACTGATGCCGGACATCCCAAGCCCATCAGGGCGGTCATGCCGACAACGAGGGAAGATTGTTTAATACTAAGTTGCATAAATGATAGTTTAAAGATTAGACTTGATGGGTGTAGTTCTGGCGCTGAAGGCCCGTAGGTCATGGTGCCAAACAGTAAAAGGTAGAGGTCGTTTCGTCATTATCGGGACTTGAGGGTCCCGCCTGGGAGAGTCAAATAGGGTGGGCTGACAGATTTGTTGCGTGACTATCGGGATATCTTCGGGGGGATACTCCACGACGGATCAATATGTCAGGGTGAGTGTCTGAAAAGGGGATTTGTCATTGATTCGATTTTCTAAGATTTAACGATAATGGTGTTTAGCTTTCTGTTGGCAAATTTAGGGAATAATAGTACAGGTTGTATGCCCCCAAAAACAAATAGAGAGAGAAACGCAAAGAATTGAGACATATACGAAAACGAAGAATGATTCTTTGTCCTGGTTTTGCTATTTGTCTCATAATGAGACGTTTTTTCCACGTAAAACAGGCTTTTGAAGAGTCTTGGTCACGCTTTATTTATATATAATGGTGGCCGTTAGGGGTGCTGATGCAAGGTGTGCCCTGAACGGGACTTCACATTTTTAATGTTTCGTCGATGGCAATTCAAAAGAATGATTATCTTTGCATTAATAATCAAAAAACACGACTTATGAAACAGTTGACGTTTGGAGAGAAGGTGGGCTACTCCCTCGGCGACGTGGCGGCCAACCTCGTTTTCCAAATGATGATGATTTATCAGCTCAAGTTCTACACTGATATCTTCGGGCTTGAAGGTGCCGTGGCCGGAACGGTGCTCCTCGTGGCACCGCTTATCGGCATGGTAGCTGACCCGCTGGCAGGCATCATCGCCGACCGCACCAACACCCGCTGGGGCAAGTATCGCCCTTGGCTGCTGTGGACGGCACTTCCCTTTGCGCTGTTCTATGTGCTGGCCTTCACCAATCCCGGCATAGCCGACAAGACCCTCGTGGCCGTCTACGCCACCATCTCCTATATCCTGCTGCTCACCATGTACTCGTTCAACAACACGCCCTACGCCTCGTTGGGCGGTGTGATGACGGCCGATATACGCCAGCGCACCAGCATCACGAGCATCAGGTTTGTAGCTTCCACCATCGCTCAGTTTGTGGTTCAGGGTCTCACGCTGCCCTTAGTCAACCGGTTTGGAGGGCCCAATGCCACCCACGGATGGACCATGACCATCGTGCTTTTCGCCTCGGCGGCCTTCGTGTGCTCACTCATCGCCTTCGCCACCACGCGCGAACGCATCACGCCGCCGCCCGCACAGCAGATGAGCATAGGCCGCGACATGCGCGAAACGCTGGGCAGTGTGGCGTGGAGAGCGGTGTTTCTGCTCACGCTCTGCCTCTTCGTCACGCTGGCTATGTGGGGTTCGGGCATGAACTTCTATTTCCAAAGCTACGTCGATCAGCCCAGTCTCTACCGTTTCCTCGGCCGCCTCGGACTCGTTGCTGGCTCTGCTGAGTCGTCTGGTGCCATAGGCTCGCTCTTCGCTGCCTTCAATCTCATAGCCCATAGCGAGCGTGATGCCTACGCCATAGGGTTCTCACTGTTCAACATGACCAATGCTTTGGTGCAGTTTCTGGGGGTCATCCTGCTGTCCAACTACCTTGCCAACCATTGGGGCAAGAAGACCACGTTCCTCGTTTGTCTTAGTCTTACCACCGTCTTCACGGCCTTGTTCTATCTGCCTCAGCCCTCCGACGTGGGCAGCCTCTACCTGCTCTGCGTGCTCAAGAGTCTTGCCTATGCGCCCACCATACCCATCCTGTGGTCGATGGTGGCCGATGTGGCCGACCATATAGAGTACACCTGCCATCGCCGCGCCACCGGATTCTGTTTCTCGGGTGTGGTCTGTGCGCTCAAGGTGGGTATTGGTGTGGGTGGTGCTCTGGCCGGATTACTCCTGTCGGTCTTTGGTTACGTGTCGGGAGGCAGTGCCTTGCAGTCGCCTTTGGCCGTGTCGGGCATCCGTCTTGTAGCCAGCATCCTCCCTGCAGCCCTCTTTGCCTTGGGTTGTCTTTGTATATTGTTTTATCCCATCACTAAGAAATTCAATGCAAAGATGCAGCAAGAACTCCATGCGCGCCGAATGTCTTCCCTGTCTCAGTGACAATCGGTTCTTGTTGTCTTGTTTGTGTCTTCTTTTAGTACAAGATACAAGGTCTCCGTTCGTAACATCTTGAAAACCCTGTATTCTTGTGCATGGCTGTTTTCTGTTATGTATATTACCTTATTGTATAAAAAGCGATTAGGGACTATATAAAATAAGTGCAGGCAGGAAAAGTCTCACCGTATGGGTGGACTTTTCCTGCCTGCAAAAGAGGGGTTGGGGATGATTACAGACCGCGGGCCTTGAGCAGCGAAGCCGTGTTGGGCGACTTCAGGCCGGTAAATTCCGTGAAGCTCTGCATGAGGTCGCGCGTGTTTCCGCGGCTCAGTATCTTGTCGCGCAGGGCCTGTCCCACTTCGGGGTTCAGCGCACCGTGCTCCGCAAAATACTCGGCGATATTGTCGGCGAGCACCTCCGTCCACAGATAGCTGTAATAGCCGGCTGCATATCCGCCGCCCCACACATGGTTGAAATAAGACGTGGAGTAGCGCGGGGGTATCTGATGGTTGAGCAGTCCAACATTGGTCAGGGCCTTGGCCTCAAACGCTGCGGCCTGGTCGGCCGTGGGAATCTGCGATGAGGGCAGCATGTGCCATTGCAGGTCGAGGCAGGTGGCGGCCAGGTTCTCGCCGAGAGCGTAGGCCGACTGGAAGTTGATCGACGAGAGCATCTTCTCTTTCAGGGCCTCGGGCATCGGCGCACCGGTCTCCGTGTGGCGGGCAAAATGGTTGAACACCTCGGGGATGGTGGCAAACGACTCGTTGAACTGCGACGGCATCTCCACGAAGTCGCGGGCTACAGCCGTTCCGCTCAGTGAGTTGTAGCGACAGTTGGAGAGTATGCCGTGGAGGGCATGCCCAAATTCATGGAACATCGTGGTGACCTCGTCCCAAGTGAGTAACGTGGGCTGTCCCTCGGGAGCCTTGGCCGAATTGCAGACGTTATAGATGATGGGCAACTGCTGACGCTGCCGGCTCTGCTTGGCAAAGCTGCTCATCCACGCACCGCCACGCTTGGTGGGACGACGGAAATAGTCGGTGTAGAACAGCGCCAGAGGCTTGCCGTCCTTGTCGATTACCTCAAACACTTTCATGTCGGCATGATAGGTGGGGATGTCTTTGCGCTCCTTGAACGACAGACCGTAGGCGCGGTGGGCAGCGTAGAACACGCCATTGACGAGCACACTGTCAATGTTGAAGTAAGGTTTCACATCGTTTTCGGAGAAGTTGAACTGCTCCTTCTTCATCTTGGCGGAATAGTAGAACCGGTCGTAAGGCTCCAACTTGAAGTCGGTGCCCATCGTCTGGCGGGCATAATCCTCTATGGCCTTGGTCTCTGCGTCGGCTTTTGGCGTATAGTTGGCGATGAGTTGGCGGAGGAATGACATCACATTGTCTGGCGTTTTGGCCATCGTGCGCTCCAAGGAATAGGACGCGAAATCCTTGTATCCCATGATTTCGCCCTTCTCTGCACGCAGGCGCGCCATCTCGGAGACGATGGGGAACGTGTTGTATTTGCCCGAACCGTCAGAGCGATGGACCGAGGCCTCGAAGACCCTGCGACGCAAGTCGCGGTTGTCGAGATGGGTGAGGATGGGCTGTTGGGTGGTGTTGATGATGACAATGCAGTAGGGGGCCTTTCCGCCGCGGCTCTCGGCATCTTTCTTGCACTGTGCGATGTCAGCGTCGCTCAGCCCGGCCAGCTCCTCTTTGGAGTCGACCCACACCACGGCATTGTTGGTGGCGTCGGGCAAAAGGTTACCCCAGTCCTGCTGAAGGGCAGAGATACGCTTGTTGATTTGCTCCATTCGGGCTTTCTTGTCGGCAGGCAACAGAGCACCGGCACGCACGAAATCCTTGTAGGTTTCTTCGAGAAGTTTCTTATCTTCGCCTTTCAGCGTCTTGTATTCGTGGTCATAGACATATTTGATACGCTTGAAAAGCTTGGCGTTGAAAGCGATTTCGTTTGCCAAATCGGTCATCAGCGGAGTGATTTCCTTCTCGGTTTCGGCAATCTCGGGGGTCTTGTCGGCGCTCGTGAGGCCATAGAACACGCTCGAAACACGGTCGAGTGTTACGCCGCTCTGCTCAAAAGCGAGGATGGTGTTGGCAAAGGTGGGCTTGCGCTTATCGTTGACAATCTTCTTGATTTTTGCGCGTTGCAGCCGGATTCCCTCCTTGAGGGCAGGCAGATAGTCTGCGTTTTTGATTTTACTGAAGTCGGGTGCACCAAAGGGCAGGCTGCTTCGTTGCAGTAAGGGGTTGGTCGCGGGTGGGTTGGCAGGTCGTGTGGCTGCTGTCGACAGCATCACGGCGGATGCCAAACCTGCGGTTAACAAGTTCTTTTTGAGTTTGGGATTCATCATATTTCCTTTTAAATATTGATTATTCGTGGATGAAATTGTGCGGGTAGATAATGTGCGTGTATAGCCACTTTTCAACTTATAGTGAAGCACAATTGTATCTCTTTTCTGCAAATTTAGGCAAAAATGCAGATTATTGCAAGAAAAATACGATATAAATTGTAATTTCTCCTGATATCGAACGGGCCACAAAAAGTCGGGAATCCTCATGTGAGAATCCTCGACTTCCTATACCTTTATTATTACATGGACTGTTTATTCCGGGAGTTTGGCAAGCAAGACGGTAAAGCGTTTGCGTGCTTTCAACTCGTGGGCATGGTTGGCAGGGACTACGAGGATTTCGCCGGCTTTAGGGTTGAAGATCTTGTCGTCAATGCGGATTTCGGCTTCTCCATCCAACACATAAACCACGGCGGTGAACGGAACGGTGTGCTCGGGGATGACAGTACCCTCGTCGGCCGAACGCAGCATGACGGCACCGCTTGAGGTTTCTGCAACTGCCTTGGTCACCACTTTACCACTCTCATAACCAATCAACTCTTTTGCACTGTAAACTGTGCTGTCATTAACCTTTGCCATAATCTTTAAATTTTAAATGGTTTGTATCTACTGGTCTAACTGCAAAGTCGGTGCCAAGTGCTGATTTGGGCAAAAGGGGGCACATTTGTGATGGAGTAGGGGTCGCGGGTGGGGTGGTATTTGTGCCCATCGGCGGTCGGAAGTGGCAGCGATGAGGCCAAATCGGGTGGTTTGGTCGGTTCGTCCGACTGACAGAATGATAACAGATAGGTGGCAGAATGTTTCCCAGACGGGGAATTAATATTATTTCACAGTGTTTTTATAAACGGTAGGTCAAATATCATTTTTAATTGTTTATCTTTGCGTTGGAAACTGAAACTAACTACAACTTCTTATGAACAAACAATATCTTTTAGGTTTCGACGTGGGTTCGAGCAGCGTGAAGGCATCGCTGGTCGATGTCTCCACGGGTGCGATGGCCTCCACGGCGTTCTTCCCCGACCATGAGGCCCCCATCAAGGCCGTGCGTGCCGGATGGGCCGAGCAGGACCCGCAGATGTGGTGGGACAATGCCAAGCTGGCCCTTGCCAAGGTCATGGCCGACAGCGGGGCCTCCGCCGACGACATCCTCGCCGTCGGTATCTCCTACCAGATGCACGGACTTGTGTGCGTCGACCGTGAGGGCAAGGCCCTGCGCGACGCCATCATCTGGTGCGACTCCCGTGCCGTGCCCTACGGTGAGCGCGCCTTCCGCGACCTCGGCGAGGACTTCTGCCTGCGCAACCTGCTCAACTCCCCCGGCAACTTCACCGCCGCGAAGCTCGCATGGGTGAAAGAGAACGAGCCGCAGGTCTATGAGAAGATCCACAAGGTCATGCTCCCCGGCGACTACATCGCCATGCGCCTCACGGGCGAGATGAACACCACCGTCGGCGGACTGAGCGAGGGGATGTTCTGGGACTTCGCCCGCAACGAGCCGGC
>JAEAMQ010000010.1 GCA_016901395.1 Prevotella sp.
ACTGCAAGCTCAAAAGCTTTAGAGCGGAATTTAGAGGGGTTAATGATCTTAGTTTTTATCTATACAGGGTCAAGCAATTATTTGCATAATACAAAGTGTTAAAAACACAGGAATATTAAGTGAGCCCTTTTTACTGATCTGTATGGAGCCACCCTCTTGGCTCATATAATGAACGCTCACCGCCTTGAAAATAAGCTGGTTATGCCAATATTTGATATTTATCAAGCGAATGTATGTCAATAGTTGATACATGTCAAAATACACTTGTCTTTCATCAAAATGTGGTCATTTTGTAGAGGAATTGTCAAAAAAGGGTACTAACTTTGCATCGAAATAAGAAATGATTTAAGGTAAAAAGATAATAGGATAACAACATTTAGGAGTACACACGAGCTCCTATATAAAAGAAAGTAAGATATGGTAACATTAATGATTGTATTATCGGTCGTTGCTATCATTGCAACACAGACGTTCAATGATAATGACCAACTTAACTTAAGTAAGTAAAAAGTAGAAAAAGAGAGTAGTAATAAATGAGTAAACCACTAAATTAAAGGAGATTAAGTTATGAAAAAATTGATAAAAAACATGAAGAAAGCATTGAATAAAGTAGTCAAGAACTACATGGAATGTATGAGATTGTATGGAGAGGCACTCCTTAGAGGAGGCTCTTACGGATGTGCATAAATTGAGTTCTCAATAGGTCAACATATATCACAGAAAGGCCGCATATCGGACAGATGCCCGGATATGCGGCCTTTTTTCGTGATTTATGGCGCCTGTATAGGTGATGTCAAAGCTGATTCAGGGCCTGATTCAGGTCGTCGATGATATCCTCTGAGGCTTCGATGCCCACCGACAAACGTATCAGGTCGGGGGCGATGCCTGCCTCCCGCAACTGCTCGTCGGTCAGCTGGCGATGGGTATGACTGGCCGGATGGAGTACACAGGTGCGGGCATCGGCCACATGGGTAACGATGTTCACTAACTTCAGCGAGTCCATGAACTTGATGGCGGTGTCTCTCGTGCCCTTCAATCCGAAGGCCAGCACACCACATGAGCCGTTGGGCAGGTACTTCTGGCCCAGTGCATAGTTGGCGTCGTCCTTCAGTCCGCAATACTTCACCCATGCCACACGCTCGTCCTGATGCAGGAACTCGGCCACAGCTTGGGCATTCTTGCAATGCTGCGGCATGCGCAGATGGAGCGTCTCTAAGCCCAGATTGAGCAGGAATGAGTTTTGCGGAGCGGGTATGGAACCCAGGTCGCGCATGAGTTGTGCGATGAGCTTGGTGAGGTATCCCATCTTGCCGAAGCTCTGGGTGTAGGTCAATCCGTGGTAAGACTCGTCGGGAGTGCACAGTCCGGGGAACTTTTCGGCATGGGCATTCCAGTCGAAATTACCGCTGTCCACAATCACGCCGCCCACCTGAGTAGCGTGTCCGTCCATGTATTTGGTGGTGGAATGGGTCACGATGTCAGCGCCCCATTCAAACGGTCGGCAGTTGATGGGAGTAGCAAACGTGTTGTCGATCATCAGGGGCACACCGTTGCGATGAGCAATGCGGGCAAACTTCTCGATGTCAAGCACGTCGCATCCGGGATTGCTGATGGTCTCGCCAAACAGCACCTTGGTGTTGGGCTGGAAGGCATTTTGTATCTCCTCCTCTGTGGCATGAGGGTCTATAAAGGTGCACTCAATACCCAATTTGCGCATGGTGACATTAAACAGATTATACGTTCCGCCATAGATCTCCGTGGAAGCCACGATATGTCCACCGGCCTCACAGATATTGAACACAGCATAGAAGTTGGCAGCCTGCCCGCTCGATGTCAGCATAGCCCCTATTCCACCCTCCAAAGCCGCAATCTTCTTGGCCACGGCATCGTTGGTCGGGTTTTGCAAACGAGTATAAAAATAACCTTCTTTCTTCAGGTCGAAGAGCATAGCCATCTCCTCGCTGTTGTCATATTTGAACGTTGTACTCTGGATAATCGGCAGCACACGAGGGTCACCGTTCTTCGGTTCCCATCCTGCCTGTACGCATAAGGTTTCTCTTTTCATGAGTTTTTAGAAAACAATTAAATTGAGTTGGCAAAATAACAAATAAAAGTTGGATTGGCCAAGCGCAAAGGATAGAAAATCAACAAAAAGCGTGAGATAAATGCTCTCCCATCATAAAAATACATCTCCTATACTGTTAATTTCTTCTAAATCAGTATGAAATAATGGAACCATTCCACCTCAATATCATTCTTTTTTAGTAATTTTGCACCCGATATACTCCGTGGAGGCTCAAAAAAGCAATGGCATCAGTCGTTCGCCTTGCGGAAAAAACCGTTTATATTAAATAAAATGTACGCAATTGTAGAAATTAACGGTCAGCAGTTCAAGGCTGAGCAGGGCAAAAAGCTCTTCGTGCATCACATCAAGGATGTAGAGGCCGGCAAGACTGTTGAATTTGACAAGGTGCTGCTCGTAGACAATGAGGGAGCAGTAACGGTCGGCGCACCCAAGGTAGAAGGTGCCAAAGTTGTAGTAGAAGTGGTGAATCCGCTTGTAAAGGGTGACAAGGTCATCGTTTTCAAGATGAAGCGTCGCAAGGACTATCGCAAGAAGAATGGTCATCGTGCACAGTTCACCGAAGTAGAAGTTAAACAAGTAATCGCTTAAATCAGGAGGTATTCATTATGGCTCACAAAAAAGGTGTAGGTAGTTCTAAGAACGGACGTGAATCAGCTTCACAGCGTTTAGGCGTAAAGATTTGGGGTGGTCAGAAGATTGTTGCCGGCAACATCATCGTTCGCCAGCGTGGTAACAAGCACTTCCCCGGTGAAAATGTTGCTCAGGGCAAGGATGATACCTTGTATGCTCTGACCGACGGTATCGTTTACTTCCACAAGGGAGCTCGCGACAAGAGTACGGTTTCTGTGCTCTCACCCGAGGCTTACGCTATCAAGACTCAGAAGCCTGAGGCTTAACAAATTAAACATCTTATTCCAAACAAACATAGAAGCCTGTTCCCTTTGGGGAGCAGGCTTTCTGCTTTTGTAAACTCCGTCTATTTAAATTAGAATACTTCTTCATTCAAATTCAATATACATTTTTTCAGTTACTCTTCATTATAATATTCTCTCACTGCCGTATACCACTAATATTCAATAAATAATATTACCATATTCCATAATCGCCCTATCCTCTCTCCTACTCTTTTTCATCCTTTTTTTCGAAAAACACACTAACATATCATGTGTCAATAGGATGATACATGCATGCGCTTTTGAGTGCCATAAAGAATACATCTGGCTTCCATGTGATCAAAAATCTGACAAGAATCGTCTGACATACAAAATATTTCAGTAACTTTGTCTTTCATAAAAGTCGCGGAATCTGTTGCGTTGATTTATTTGTTTTGCCACTATAAATTTCCAACATTTTCCGCTAACTATTAAATAATCAATTATATTTTATCGATTTCACGTTCATATAAGGTTAAGAAAGAATGACAGAATTGGAAAAACTGAAGGCTGGCTTGGAATACTGTTACGATGATTCAGAGATAGAGGCCCTAAAAGAACGAGCTATCGTTTGGTGCAAAGACTATAATGCCATAGACGACACTGACTACCAGGCCCAATACCAATATTTGCAAACAATGCTTGGCAGTGTAGGCGAAAAGGTGTGGATAGGAAAAACCTTCAACTGCGATAATGGTAAGAACATACACATTGGACGAAACTTCACTGGTAACTACAACCTCACCATTCTTGACATTCGGGAAGTGTGGATTGGCGATAATGTGATGATTGGTCCAAATACGCTCATCACAACCGTAGGACATCCACTCACACCGATGGGGCGCCGCAAGCACTTAGGCATAGCTAAGCCTGTACGCATTGGCAATGATGTATGGATAGGTGGCAACGTAACTATCTTGCCTGGCATCACCATTGGCAACAATGTAGTGGTGGCTGCTGGGGCAGTAGTAACCAAAGATGTGGCAGACAATAGTCTTGTAGCCGGCATCCCGGCAAGAAAAATAAAAGAGCTGGAGAACGACGTGGAGGAATAGCTTTCCTATCATAGGGAGAGCTCCTATTTTCTACAGGGCAAAATAATTACCACATACTAAAAATAACTTCTAAGTTTGCTATTTCATTCTTTTTTTGTACTTTTGCCCTATCTATAGATTAAAATTTAAAATCATAGCATTATGCTTACATTAAAACTCATCAGTGAGGAAACTGAACGTGTCATCAAGGGACTCGAAAAGAAGCACTTCAGCGGTGCTCGAGAAGCCGTGGAGAAAGTACTGGAATATGATAAAATACGACGCGAATCCCAGCAGAAGGTTGACACCAACAAGCAACAGCAGAACCTGCTGGCCAAGCAGATTGGCGGCTTGATGAAAGAAGGAAAGAAGGACGAGGCAAACGAAATAAAGAACAAGGTGGCCGAACTGAAGGCTGCCGACAAGGCCCTGCAGGAAATCATGGACAAGGCTCAGGAAGACATGACCCACGAGTTGCTGCAGATACCCAATATCCCCAATGACGATGTGCCCGAGGGCAAGGATGCTGCCGATAACGTAGTGGTGAAAGAAGGCGGATCAATGCCACAGTTGGGCGACGATGCCCTGTGCCATTGGGATTTATTAAAGAAATACAACTTGGTCGATTTTGACCTTGGCGTGAAGATTACCGGTGCAGGATTCCCTATTTATCTGGGCAAGATGGCCCGCTTCCAGCGTGCGCTTGAGGCTTTCTTCCTCGATGAGGCTCGCAAGTCGGGCTATCTGGAGGTGCAGCCTCCCTACGTGGTTAACGAGGCTTCAGGCTACGGCACAGGTCAGTTGCCTGACAAGGATGGACAGATGTATCATGCCAACCTTGACAACCTCTATCTCATCCCGACGGCTGAGGTGCCTGTGACCAATATCTTCCGCGACGAGATTCTCGACGAGAGCGAGCTGCCTGTCAAGCGCTGCGCCTACTCTGCCTGCTTCCGTCGTGAGGCTGGCAGCTACGGTAAGGACGTGCGTGGACTGAATCGTCTTCATCAATTCGACAAGGTGGAGATTGTACGTATCGACACACCCGAGCATTCTTACGAGAGTCTGAATGAGATGCTCGACCATGTGGAAGGTCTGCTGAAGAAGCTCGACCTGCCCTATCATATCCTGAAACTCTGCGGTGGTGATATGAGTTTCACCTCAGCCATCTGCTATGACTTTGAGGTTTGGAGTGCTGCCCAGCAGCGTTGGCTGGAGGTTTCCTCTGTCTCCAACTTTGAAAGCTATCAGGCCAACCGTCTGCACTGCCGTTTCCGTCGTGGAGAGAACAAGAAGATTGAACTCTGCCACACCCTCAACGGCTCTGCCTTGGCATTGCCCCGCATTGTGGCCGCTATCATTGAGAACAACCAGACACCGGAGGGCATCCGTGTGCCTAAGGCACTTGTGCCCTACTGTGGTTTCGAATTCCTCGACGACAAGAACTTTGGATAGAATACTGAAAACCACTGGAAAAATGTGTCAAAAGCAAATACACAGAGAGGTAAACCGGTAACGGTTCATCTTTCGTATGGGTCATACCTTGCGTTTTGCTTTTGACGCATTTTTGCATTACTATTATACGAACTTTCCAAATGCTATAACAACCATGAACAAGATTATCAAAAAAGAGCAATTCTCTGAAAAAGTGTATTGCTTTGAAGTAGAAGCTCCACTGATTGCAAGAAGTTGCCGCCCTGGAAACTTCATCATTGTCAGGGTCGACAAGAAGAGTGAGCGTGTGCCTTACACCATTGCCAAGGCCGATGCTGAGAAAGGAACACTCACCCTTGTCATCCAAGAGGTAGGATTGTCATCGACGAAATTCTGCCGCCTGAACGAGGGTGATTTCGTCAATGACATTGTCGGTCCACTCGGCAATCCCTCTAAGATTGAAAACTACGGCACGGTTATCTGTGCCGGTGGCGGTATTGGCATTGCAGCCATTCTGCCCATTCTGACTGCCTTGAAGAAGGCAGGCAATAGGGTCATCTCTGTGCTTGCTGGACGAACAGAAAATCTTGTCATCATGGTGGATGACGTGAAGAAGTACAGTGACGAACTAATCATCATGACCGATGACGGTTCGCTGGGTAAGAAAGGCGTGATCACTGTTGGTGTTGAGGAGGTAATCCAGCGCGAACATGTAGACAAGGTGCTGGCCATCGGTCCTCCTGTAATGATGAAATTCACCTCGTTGCTGGCCAAGAAATATGGCATCCCCAACGATGTGTCGCTCAACACCATCATGGTGGACGGCACGGGTATGTGTGGTGCCTGTCGACTGACTATCGGTGGCAAGACCAAATTTGTCTGCATCGACGGTCCGGAGTTCGACGGCGATTTAGTGGACTGGGACGAGATGATGAAGCGCATGGGCACCTTCAAGAATGTGGAGAAGGAAGACATGGCCCACTACGATGCTTCCATCCATAACCCCGCATCTGCAGAGTCTGCAGAAACGCAGGACAATCAGCAGCTTACAGCCTCTGTTTTGGACGAGGAACAACTGGAAGATGAACCTATCGAGGCCCTGACCGACCGCAACGCCGAGTGGCGCAAGGAACTGCGGGCTGCTATGAAAGCCAAGGAGCGCACGAGCATTGAGCGTGTGCAGATGCCCGAACTCGACCCTGTATATCGTGCCACCACCCGTCTGGAGGAGGTGAACCAAGGCCTGACCAAGGAGATGGCTGTCATGGAGTCTCACCGCTGTCTCGACTGTGGCAAGCCAAGTTGTGTAGAAGGCTGTCCGGTGAACATCGATATCCCATCATTTATCAAGAACATCGAGCGTGGACAGTTTCTCGCTGCCGCACAGGTTTTGAAGAATACTTCTGCCCTTCCGGCTGTATGTGGACGCGTTTGTCCACAGGAGAAGCAGTGCGAAAGCCGTTGTATCCATCTGAAGATGAACGAACCGGCTGTGGCCATCGGCTATCTGGAGCGTTTTGCCGCAGACTATGAACGCGAGAGCGGGCACATGGCACTGCCGGATATGGCACCCAGCAACGGCATGAAAGTGGCTGTCATCGGTTCTGGCCCAGCAGGACTTAGCTTTGCCGGCGATATGGTGAAGCGCGGCTTTGAGGTCTACGTGTTTGAGGCACTGCACGAGGTGGGTGGCGTATTAAAATATGGTATCCCAGAGTTCCGTTTGCCCAACAAGATTGTAGACGTTGAAATTGACAATCTTAGAAAGCTTGGAGTGCACTTCCAGACAGATACCATCATCGGTAAAACCATTAGTATTGAGGAACTTGAGCAGCGCGAGTTCAAGGGAATATTTGTAGGTTCGGGTGCTGGCCTGCCCAACTTCATGGGTATTCCCGGCGAAAACCTGATCAACGTAATGTCGAGTAACGAGTACCTCACCCGTGTGAATCTCATGGATGCTGCCAATCCTGAAACCGACACTCCCATCATTCTGGGCAAGAAGGTACTCGTCGTGGGAGGTGGCAACACCGCAATGGACTCCTGTCGTACGGCCAAACGTCTGGGAGCCGACGTGACACTGGTTTACCGTCGATCTGAGGCCGAGATGCCTGCCCGTCTGGAGGAGGTGAAACACGCCAAGGAAGAGGGCATCCATTTCCTGACGCTCCACAACCCGAAAGAATATATCGGCGATGACAATGGCCGTGTTAGCGGTGTGGTGCTCGACGTGATGGAACTTGGAGAACCCGATGCTTCAGGCCGTCGCAGTCCGATTTCCACAGGCAAGACCGTGACCTTGGCATGCGATCAGGTGGTGGTGGCCGTAGGCGTATCGCCCAACCCGCTGGTGCCGAAGTCTATCCAGGGACTGGAGTTGGGTCGGAAGAACACCATTGTGGTCAACGAGGGCATGGAGTCCTCACGGGCCAATATCTATGCCGGAGGCGACATCGTGCGTGGTGGAGCTACCGTTATTCTGGCGATGGGCGACGGACGTCGCGCTGCCGCCAACATGGCTTCCCACTTGTTGGGTTAGGACCATAGACATGCTGAGGATGGGACTTCCATCCTCAGCGTTAGAATTGAATAAATCAATGAACGGATTATACACGATTTTACTGCTCGTACTGAGCAATGTCTTCATGACATTGGCTTGGTACGGGCATTTGAAACTCCAGCAGATGGGCGTGAGCAACAGTTGGCCCTTGGTGGGAGTGATTTCCTTTTGTTGGCTGATTGCTTTTTTCGAATATTGCTGTCAGGTGCCAGCCAACCGCATTGGCTTTCAGGATAATGGCGGACCGTTTTCGTTGGTCCAGCTCAAAGTGATTCAGGAATGTGTCAGCCTCATGGTCTTCATGGTCATCGCCAACATGCTGTTTCAGGGGCAGGGATTCCGATGGAACTACATCGCTGCCTTCGGTTGCCTGGTAGCCGCCGTCTATCTGGTATTCATGAAATAGAGAGTTATACCATAATCTCTATTTTCCTGCGTTTGACTTGTCCTTTCGCAGAAAATGCCTTATCTTTGCATGGATAACGCAATGCTGTTATTTTCTATAACCAAAAACACACACATGAAAACTACAATTATTAGCAAGCTACTGTTCTTTTGTCTTTCCACAGCACTGTTTATTGCCTGTGGAAAAGATGATTCCGAACACTTCAAAGTTACCAATGATACTTCCACCCAACACGTGCTCGACGAACAACTATTGGTAGTGAGTCAAGCAGACACCACAATTACGCTTCACCTCAATGCCACAGATTCTGTATGGAAAGCAAAAGGTCGTGGCAGGAGGAGTTGACGACAGTGGACAATCCTGGTGTGAGGTGAATGCCATTCAGGATGATGCCTGCTGTAATGTTAGCATCAAAGTAAGTCCAAGCAGGGAGATGACATGGCGCACGGCTTTGGTTGAGTTAACCAATGGTAACCATGTTTATCATATTTCCATTCGACAGAGATATGCTCAGCAAATGCGTCCGAGTGCCGATTATGTGCAGGTGAATGCCGATTCCACGACCGCATCCATATTTGTGAAGACCAATGTGAAGCCTACCATCAGCATCCCTATCTCTGCAACGTGGCTGCGATTGGAATCGATAGATGTAGAGACTCTCACCATCGACCAAACGATAACCACTATGGTTTACCGTTTTTCCCTTGACCGAAACAGGGGATTGGGACGAGCTGTCAAGGTGATTTTCTCTGGTGAGGATGCCCAACCTGTCAGCGTCACCATCCATCAAAATCCTCAAACGCTACGAAGTGAGGAGAGTATCAATGTGGATGAGCCGGGCATGCTGGGTACACTCCTTGGTGGTAATGCTCTCGAATGGGCGAATATCAACACGCTTCACCTCACCGGACAGCTTAATGATGCCGACATGCAAGCATTGCGTACCCTGATTTCGCCGACAGTTCGTTATAGTATGGTCAACGCGACGGGCAATGTGACAGTTGCTTTCAGTGTAAATCTCAACCTGCAGCATCTCGATATGGGGGAATGTCAACTTGTGACGGGTGACGGTGGACTTATCATTCCTTCTATAAATGCCAACTTGGATAGTTATAGTAACAATGGGAAGAATCATTTGGGCGACGGCGCCTTCAAGGTAACCCGAACCAAACTGCAGTCCATCATTTTGCCCGAGACATTGGAGAGCATCGGGGGATGGGCCTTCTACTATTGTGAATCTCTGGAGAAATTAGATATCCCGGCATCCGTAACGCATATTGGCCCCTACGCCTTTTCCAACTGTTTATCACTCTCCCAAATCAACATTCCGACTCATTCCCTTTTGAAAACCATTGGAACCTATGCTTTCAGCACGGGTAGTCGCCTGACGGAAATGTGCTTCCCCGCCTCGCTCCAGCTTGATGAGTTCAAGAGTTTTCAAGGGAATTTCTCTGCCGTCAATATCCATGTTGGATGGACGGTGCCCCCTACCCTTACACGCCTTGGTCTCCAGTCAACTACTACGTTGTATGTTCCCAAGGGTTGTGGCGAGGCTTATCGTCAGGCTGCAGGTTGGAACCGCGCGGGGAAGATTGTGGAAGAGTGATGGGGTGTCACGTTTAGATATTTTTTAGATAATCCGCCTTGTTATCTCGGAAAATTTGTCTAAATTTGTTTTCAAAACATAGAAGATGAGGAATCTGAATAGACTTTTACTGATAACGCTGATTATGGTGTCGGGCATCAATGTCCGGGCACAGAAAAATCGTGTCGTGAAGTTGAAGGCAAAAACCACTAAGACTACGGCCACTAAAACCGTGGAAAATGCTGGTCAACAAATATTCCATACGATGTTGCCGGCAACAGCCAAGGTTATGTTCATAGATAGTCTGGTGGTGGGGAAAGCCGATTTCCTTTCAAAGATTCCCCTGCCCCATGAAATTGGCACATTATCCGTACGCGGGAAAAACAGTATCGGTGACAATCTGGTGCAATATGAGAATGACTTTGGTGATCGCAGATTTTATGCCGATGGTGACACCTTAGGCACGTCCCTGTTTTCCCAAACTCTTCTGGGTGGGGGATGGAGCAAACCTATGATCCAATCAGACCTCTCGGAGAGCAACTATTCATTTCTGAATTATCCTTTCCTGTGTTCGGATGGTGTGACACTATTTTTCTCTGCACAAGGGCACAACAGCATGGGCGGTCGTGATATCTTTATGACTATCTATGATTCTGACAAGGCAGAATGGTATGAGCCACAAAATTATGGGTTGCCCTTCAACTCCACCGCCAACGACTATCTGCTGGCTGTGGATGACCTGGACTCCATCGGATGGTTGGTCAGTGACAGGTTTCAGCCCAAGGACAGTGTGTGCATCTATACCTTTGTGCCCACCAACCCACGTCAAGATTTCACCAATGACAACCTGAGTGATGCCCAGTTGCAGCATTATGCGAAAATAACTCGTATCGCAGATACTTGGAAGTTTGGCAATAGAGCACAAGCCCTCAGTCGACTTCAAGCCATGTTGCAACGCAACAGCAAAGATCAAAACGGGCAGGACATGCGGTTTGTGGTCAACGACCAACGTATAGTCACCACTCCGTCAGCTTTCAAGTCAGATGAAAGCCGCAAACTTTTCCAGCAGTTGAGAGAGTTGCAGCAACTTTTGGCAACCACGGACGCGACTTTAGCTTCCAAGCGATTGAGCTATCATGATGCCAATACTTCCCCAAAGGCCCAGTTGACCAAGGAAATATTGGATTTGGAAAAACAGTATCAGCAGCAACAAACTGATATCAAGTCTCTAGAAAAGAAAATCCGAACGATTGAAGTTCGATAATTGTTTTTTCCTATTTCATCGAGGCTAACAGCCTCTCTGCTATTTCCATTTATTTTGAACAACAATCTAAATTTAATCAATATGAACACGTATTTTGCAGAATCTGAATTAATTATTAATAGTGATGGCTCCATTTTCCATCTCCATGTTCGTCCAGAACAATTGGCCGACAAGGTGATTTTGGTGGGCGACCCGGCTCGAGTTAATGTGGTGGCTTCCCATTTTGACACCAAGGAATGTGAGGTAGAGAGTCGCGAATTTCATACTGTAACAGGAACTTATAAAGGCAAACGCATCACTGTGGTAAGTACAGGAATCGGTTGCGACAACATTGATATCGTGGTAAACGAACTGGATGCATTGGCCAACATCGATTTCCAGACTCGCCATGCCAAATCACCCCTTCGCTCGCTCACACTTGTTCGAATCGGTACTTGTGGCGGATTACAGGAATACACCCCTGTGGGCACCTACATTGCCAGCGAGAAAAGCATAGGCTTTGACGGACTGCTCAACTTCTATGCCGGACGCAACGAGGCTTGTGACCTTGAATTTGAAGAGGCTTTCAAGAAGCACATGGACTGGAATCCACAGAAAGGCTCACCCTATGTGATAGATGCCAACAAGGAAACACTCGACCGTGTGGCTGGCGACGACATGGTGCGTGGCGTGACCATCGCCTGTGGCGGTTTCTTCGGTCCACAAGGACGTGAACTTCGCATCCCTTTGGCAGATCCCAATCAGAATGCCAAGGTGGAGGCCTTCGAATACAAAGGCTATCGTATCACCAACTTCGAGATGGAGTCGTCTGCCTTGGCAGGATTGGCCAAACTCATGGGACATAAGGCACTTACTTGCTGTATGGTGATTGCCAACCGTCGTGCAAAAGAAGCCAATACGGGTTACAAAAATTCCATCGACGGATTAATAAAGACGGTATTAGATCGAATTTAATGCTTTAAGAATAAGAAAAGCAGACTCTCATCCGAGGAGTCTGCTTTATTTTCATTCAATAAGACTTACCATTTTTAATAGAGTAATCATTCATCAACATGCATAACACAGATACCATTGTTGCAATGGCAACACCTTCTGGCGGCGCCATTGGGATGTTAAGACTGAGTGGACCTGAAGCTATAAGCATCGTTTCCCGTATCTTCCAAATGGTAAGTAGTAAGGGAAATCTTTTGGAAAAGCAAGGATATACCCTACACTATGGTACGCTCCACGCATTGAATGGAGAGGAGATAGATGATGTAATGGTAAGTGTTTATCATACCCCACATAGTTACACCGGCGAGGATTGTATTGAGATAACATGTCATGGGTCTGCTTATATCATGCAGAAAGCTCTCCATGCATGTATTGACGCTGGTGCACGTCAAGCCAATCCTGGCGAATACACCCAACGAGCCTATCTGAATGGCAAGATGGATCTCTCACAGGCAGAGGCTGTAGCCGACCTGATATCCGCTTCTAACAAAGCTACACATCAACTTGCGCTCAGTCAACTTAAAGGGCATTTCAGCAATGAGTTATCCCTTTTACGTGAACAATTACTGAAAATAACAAGTTTGCTTGAATTGGAGTTGGATTTCAGTGACCATGAGGAACTGGAATTTGCTGACCGAAGTGAGTTGAAAGAATTGGCAGAGACGATAGATAAGCGTATCACAACCCTTGCCCATTCTTTTGAAACTGGTAATGCGCTGAAGAATGGCATCCCTGTGGCTATCATTGGAAAGACCAATGTAGGAAAGAGCACCTTGCTCAACCAACTGCTGCATGAGGAGAAAGCCATCGTGAGCGACATAGACGGCACCACTCGTGACGTGATTGAAGACACCATGATTATTCATGGCGCGACCTTCCGTATCATTGATACTGCCGGAATCAGAGCCACCCAGGACAAGATAGAGCAGATTGGAATAGAGCGTGCTTATCAGAAATTAAATGAGGCCCAGATTGTTCTTTGGCTACTCGACAGCGTGCCCTCTGTAGAAGAAATGACAGATATCGCCCATCACGTTCAAGACAAAAAAGTGATTGTTCTCCGAAACAAGATTGATCTCGGACATCACGACTCCCCCATCCCCTACTCCTCTTTGGATTTCCAGCCATACGCAGAGTTACCCATCAGCTCCAAACAAGGTATCGGTATCCATGATTTGGAGGAAACCATCTACGCTTCTGCTGACATCCCGGAAATCAATGAAAACTCCATCGGGGTGACCAATGCCCGCCACTACGAGGCTCTCACCCGTGCCCACGATAGCCTTTCCCGTGTCATTACCGGCCTCTCCCTTAATCTCTCCGGCGACCTCCTCGCCGAAGACCTCCGCATCTGCTTAGAACAACTGGCCGAAATCACCGGCGGCCAAATCACCCCCAACGAGGTCTTGGGAAATATTTTTAAGCACTTCTGCATCGGAAAGTAAAATGCTAATAAACAAGCATTGACAAAACAAAGAAAAGACAAGAATATACAAAAAGACCCTTCAAATTTTATCAGCTATGCTTACAAGAGCGTGGCCTACGGCAAGCAGATGCAGATCAGATGGAGACTCGAAAGCCCCATGCCCGCATCGGTCTATGAGTATGCCAAATACAAAAGCGCGATCTAGATGCCGCCAAAATTATTCAAAGCCACACCCTTGTGGTGAACGCTCTTTTGCGCTCACCTCACTTCTCCCTCGACGTCTGCAGTGGCGTATTTCAGCTTATAGCCATTGGTGATAACCTTGCTACCCTGCTCCACCGTGAGATGATCGAGAGCCGTATCAGCAGAGAGCTTCCAGGTCACACCCCTGCCCACCAACACGTTCACATGCCCGTAGGCGTCTTTGCAGACAGTGCCCTCATAAGTCTTCTCTGAATCGGTCTTGAGGATAAGATGACCCGTGCCCCCCTTAGTGGTCCATCGGCTGTTGTATTCTACGCGCATCAGAATCTTGCTGGGCACCTGCAGATTAACATCCTTCAGGGTGAGCGTACCCGTAATGTTGGTGGGCACTTCACACAATGGCGCCTCTGCGTCAGTGAGCGAAAGCCGGGAGTCGTTGACGAATATCTTACCATTATAGCCTTCTGAGTCGCCCGACCCACTTTGCAGAATCATCATCCCCCATCGCTTGTCGCCCGATGTCAGGTCAGAGTTGTTGATGGTGATACTGTTGTTGCCCTCAATCACCCCCATCTCGCCTTGCTTGGAAAAGCCACTGATGTTATCGGCAGTAATGTCGCCGGTAGAGTATAATACCGCACAATCCACTCCGGTGCACGTATAGTTGCCGCCATTCACCTTCACAGTGCCACCGCCACGATCGGTTGCCACCACAGACGAATGATTGCCCTCGGTAAGCACCTGCAGATTACGGGCATTGATGATGCCACCGCCAGTGGCATGAATGCCTCTCGACAAGTCTTTGGTGTTATGAATGCTCACATTAGAGATGTTGAGCGTGCCCCCTTTGCAGGCAAAACCTGCATTGACACCCACCGCGTCTGAGGCAATCGACCCGCCATCCATATTGACCACACTACCCTCGCCGCTCACATAGACGGCTGAGTTGGTGCCATAGAAACTACTGCCATCCGGATCTTGAGTATCGCCCGACAGCTTCTTGACCACCGCATGCCGCAAGTTCAATGTGCCCCCGGTCACCTGAACAGCATTCTCATCAGATTTGGTAGAGGTGTAGGTGCCGTTTTCAGTAGCATCGCCTGCTGTCTGGCTATACCCCGTCTCGCTCTTGCTGCCCACACTCTCCCTGCTCTGACCAGGGCCACCTTGCCCACCGGGTCTTTCGGGCGCAGGGCCTTCTGGCGCGAATTCCATCTCGTCTTGCATCAGCTGCGGCTGACCACCCAGCAGAAACTCCCTGATTCTTCTCTGAGCATAAAAATGGGGCTTTATCTTGAGGTATGCTGAATACTGATTCTCGGTGAGCATTTTCTTGAGTTTCTTATCGTATTTATCTTGCTTTGCGTCAAGATCTTCGGTGTTCGAACTGCTGCTTAGCATACCCTGTGGACCACCCATGCCACCTTGTGGGCCACCCATCTGGCCACCGCCAAAGCCTCCCTGCATGCCGCCGCCCATGCCGCCGGGCATACCGCCACCCATACCACCGGGCATACCGCCACCCATGCCTCCACGACCACCTCCGGGGCCTCCGCCTTGCTGTGTGTTGCCAGATGGCCTGCTGCCCATCATCTTGGGCTGACTGCCTTCGATGATGCTGGCATATTTCTTATTGAGCTTCCTCACTTTTGCAGCCTGCTTCTCATCCAGACCCAAGTTAGCGATCATCAAAGAGTCGGCCATAGCCACCGTGAAGCGAGCGTGAGGCCTGCGCATCATCTTAGCATTCTTATCAAGAGTTTGATTATCCCTATCGTTCTGAGCCATGCCAACGCTGGCGCAAAGCAGCATCGCTGCAATCATCATAGTTGTCTTCATCTTATAAAAAATAAATTTTGACAAAGATACAGCTGCAGCCGTGAATCAGAAAATATATTCAGCCAAAGGCAATATATATTAAATGAAACGTCAACAAAAACGATTGGCCTTTGTTTCGTTTGTTTATATTTTTCATATTAATATTTTCCCCATGCCCCACAGCCCTATCGCCAAATCGGGTATATCGGACCATTATCAGCGGGCAAAAGCTATGTTCTGCGAAGGGGTTTGAGGCGAAAAACGGGTCAGACAAACGATCATTCAGGGCTATAAAAAACGCAAAGGCCAGCAGAAATTTTTCGTTTTCTGCCAGCCTTTTGCCTGTATGGGGCTAAATCATTACAGTTTCATCACCCGTTTCATTTCCAGGTTCTCATAGCCCTCTGGGCAATGGGTGGAGAGATAAACGGTGGGGTTATCCTTGACGAACGCACGCACATTGTCGAGCGTCTCACGGGCTGCGGCAGCATCCTCCATCACAATGCTGAGCTTATTGGCCTTCAAAGCCGCATCGCAATAGGTCACGTCGCCATGCATCATATAAAACAAGCCCTCGCTCTCGGCAACAACAATGCTGTTGCCCTTGGTGTGGCCCTTGGCCTCAATAAACCAGATGCCCTCAGCAATGCGCTGCGCCTTAGAGAAGTTGTGGTAGGGCCCGTCTGCGTATTCAGCGCGAACGATATTATCGCCCTCCAGGCTCATGGCGTCGGCGTCTTCAGAAGAGATATACACCTGTGCTTGGGGAAACAGCTGGAGAGCCCCTGTATGGTCAGGATGCTTGTGCGTAATCAGTATCTTGGTCACTTGCTCCGGCTTATAGCCCAGCGCGGCAAGAGCGTCCTCGTAGGCGTTAATTTTCTCGCCCATATAGAGCAGAGCGCCCAGCTTCTTCTCAGGCTCTTTAAACTCGCTTGTGAAGCCCGTATCCACCAGAATCACCTCTGACCCTGTGTCGATGAGAAAGTTCTGCAAACTGCTGCGGTAAATCACCTGTTCGTCAAATTTCTCCTTGCCTTCTTCACCGCCAAAAGCAAACTGCTGGTTCATAAAACCATGGTCGAACATCCTGATTGCTTTAATTTTCATAACTGTTTCCTTTCTTTTATTTTTTATGCGAATATATTGTTTTCTGAGCAACAATCATCTTATTCCTCCTGATTCTCCCTCCCACTGATTTTGCTGATAAACTCATCGAGCACAGGGCTCATCGTGGCCAGTTGCTGCATATCGAGATGACACGATCTCAGGTCGCCTGCCATGCAGCCGGGTATATGGGCCGCCTGCTTCTGCATAGCCCTTCCTTTCTCGGTGAGATACACAATCTGCTGACGCTTGTCTGTGGGGCTGTCCTTGCGCGCCACAAGGCCCAGTTTCTCCATCCGCTTGACAAGTGGCGAGGTGGTGTTGATGCCCAGCAAGAGCCGCTTGCCGATGTCGTTCACCGGTTGCTCATCTTTCTCCCAAAGCACCATCAGCACCAGATACTGGGTGTATGTGATGCCCAGTGGCTTTAAGTAGGGCTCATAAGCCTGCGTGATCAGTCTTGACGCCGTATAGAGGCGGAAACATAGCTGATTATCGAGTTTTAATTGTTCGTATTTCATACCTGTTTTCTTTTATCTGCTGCAAATTTAGCGAAACCATTCTATATCGCAAACAATGTCCATAAGTAAGAGACAGAAGATTTTTACAGCCCAATTACAAAATATAATTCATAGGTGCATTATCCAAGCATTCTCTCAATAGCTATCTCCATATTGGAGGGATCTGTGGTAGGGGCAAAACGTTCTATCTGCTTACCATCTCGAGAGATAAGGAACTTGGTGAAGTTCCACTGGATATCGCTTTCATTCTTTGCATTCTTGCTGATTACTTTAGCAACAGACTTGAATAATTTTGCTTTCAGCCCCTTGTAAGTTTCGGTTGGAGCAGCATTTTTGAGATACTTGAAAATAGGATGTGCATTCTCACCATTTACGTCTACCTTTTTCATCATCTGGAAAGTAACACCAAAGTTGATCTGACAGAATCCGCTGATTTCCTCATCGCTACCTGGGTCCTGATTCATGAACTGATTGCATGGGAAACCAATGACAACAAGTCCTTGATCCTTATATTTCTGGTTAAGGGCCTCAAGTCCCTCAAACTGAGGCGTGAATCCGCACTTGCTTGCTGTATTTACAATGAGCAGTGTCTTACCCTCAAAAACCTTAAAATCCAACTCTTCCTTCTTGTTAGTCAAGGCTTTAAAATCGAATATTGTAGCCATTATATTACCTGTTTTCTGTTTATAATTGTCTTTTATGACTTAGAGCTGTGTCATCAACCAGTTCTGTTTACCGATCATCTCAATCATCTTTACAGCACCCTGTCCCCAGAATAAGTCCTCTTCCTCATCTACAAGATATTCTTTGAGCAGATCGTAAGTTGTAGAGTCATCTTTGAGCTGAACCATGCGTTCGCGAAGTGCAGAAACACCCATCTCCTGAATTCGAAGATCCTCCTTTACATACTCTACTGGATCGGCAACAAGTGTGCGCCCCTTTTGGTCTTCAATCTTTACCTGACCACCGAGATCATTGATACGAGTCATGAATTTCTCTACCCACCCCATCTCTTCTGTGTAATGACCTGTGTACTTGGCACCCAACTTAGTGAAGCCCCATAGCTTCAAAAAGCTTTCCCTGTACCATGTGTGCAAATGCACCGTTTGACAAAGCTGTTACAAAGAACTGTAATGCTTCAATTGCCTTCTTTGCGTCCATAATCTTTTATACTTTTATTGTTTAAATTACTTGCTATCGTCTCTTCTAAGGAGTCTATTCCTTTGTTTTGATGGTACAAAGGTATAAAGATCATTTTATATCGCAAACGATAATAACTAAAATCTTTCCTTCTTTAACCCTTCTTAATATACATCGCGCACGATAGGAGTGTTCTAAAGGATTATTAACCAAAAATCGTATGCGATATAATATCATATGTACAAACAGCTGCTTATACTAATCCTGCACTCAAGAAATCAAGTTATGAATAATGATTTTATAATGATTGTTATCATTGCCAAACAGCTTTTTCTGAAAAGCTAATATTAGAAAAACATTTTATAACACTATTTCCTTGTTCCTAATTAGATTATCGTAGTTTCTCAGCCCTATATTTGTAGCGGCAATGGTTATAATTGAAAAGGATGGTTCCCTTTCAAACTTCTATATTATAAAATCAAAACGTCACTCTTATTAAATAAAGTAAGAATATTTACTATCTTATGTCCAGACTGTAAATGCTCTGCTCGCTTGTAACATTTTTAGAAACATGGTGCGTGCCACCGATGATCCGTGCACCACCATCCCCAGAAACAGGCCAGCCCCCCGCCACGGAACCGTGACGGGGGGCTGGATGCACGTGCATGCCGGAGAGGGACGCCAGGGGACTACCTCAT
>JAEAMQ010000011.1 GCA_016901395.1 Prevotella sp.
CCGGTTGTTGGAGCTGATACGTGGAACTATTATAGATATGCGACAGGTGTTAGAAATTTTTATAATTATGATAGTCGAGAAATAGAGCCACTCTATGAATGGTATAATAGTTTTTTTCGTAATTATTGTCGGGTCGGTATTATTTTTATGGTAACTAATACCATTATTATTTTTTCTCCAATCTACTACATTTTAAAAAAGTATGTAAAATACAAGACTTTTGGCATATTGTCTTTCTTTTTGTTTATGGGCTATTCTCCTTTTTTTGTTGCTTTAAGGCAATTATTAGCATTGGGAATTCTTCTTTGGGGTGTCATATATGTATTGGAAGAAAAAAAACATAGATGGATTGCTTTTGTTTTTCTGTGTTTTTGTGCTTGGACAGTACATGTAACTAGTATTGTGGTTGGTTCATTACTCTTAATCCTATACTTTATTCCAATAAAGAAAAGGATAGTTCCTGTTTTAGCTGTTGTTGTAAGTGCATTAGTTGGAATTTTTATGCAGTCATTTGATGTATTAAAAACATTTAATTTTTTTCTCGCATTTAATTTTGAGGGTACCGAACGATTAGTCGGTTATTTAGAGAACCAAGATTTGAACGAATTATCTTCATTAAATATTACATTGAGGACATCTGTACTCGCAGTATTAAGTTTTGCACTTATTGATAAATCTAAAATAAATCATTGGTTCTCTAAGATTTATTTATCAGGAGTTGTTCTTTACAATCTATTTATATCAGTTCCGATGATTCAGAGGATGATTCTTGCGAATATTCTTTTCACAATTGTTATTATCCCATGGATATTTGAAAGTGATAAGTATTTAAGAATAAGATTATTTAGAAAAAGAGTGAATATTTTAGTTTTGTTATTGATATTATATTTCACACGCTCGTATATTATAAACAATACGATATATGATTTAGATAGTGAGCAAAGGATGCATCCTTATTATTTCTTTTTTCAGGATTACCATGATCATCCATCAATTCAAAATTCGTATTAAATAACTTCGAATAAAGATTTTAAATAAAGACATATTAAATATATTTGAATATAATGAAAGCAAGAGTTATCGCAATGTACCTTCCTCAGTTTTATCCTTTTAAGGAAAATGATGAATGGTGGGGAAAGGGTTTTACTGAGTGGACCAATGTTGGAAAGGCTAAACCATTATTTCCGGGGCACTATCAGCCACGAGTGCCGGCTGATTTAGGATACTATGATTTGAGATTACCAATAATCAGGGAGCAGCAGGCACAACTGGCTCGGGAAGCTGGAATTGAAGGTTTTATGTACTGGCATTATTGGTTTGGTCATGGTAAGACGCTCTTGACTGAGGTTTTCGACGAAGTTCTGCACTCTGGTAAACCAGATTTTCCCTTTTGTTTAGGTTGGGGCAATCACGACTGGAGCAGACGGACATGGAATAGTTCAGCTCAGACGCATAAGGATATGATGTTGATGAAGCAGGAATATCCAGGAGAGGAGGACATTATATCACATTTCTACCATGTACTTCCTGCTTTCAAAGACAAGAGGTATATCACCGTTGATGGGAAACCAATTTTTATGATTTATGACCCTTTTCATCTAAAAGATGCAACACTTTACATGGAGCTTTGGCGTAAGCTTGCGCTTGAAAATGGGTTAAGAGGTATACATTTTGTTGCATTAGTCGGTGGATGGGAAGAATATTGTCAAAAAGCCTTAAATCTTGGATTTGACGCAGTTGCACCGCAGAACAGATGGTATGCAGAATATAAAGTTCAGGGTTATTTATGGAGAATGATATCCATTAAATGGAATCAGAAGTTTCCAAGATTTTCTCCTTTGAATAAGTTTAAATATAAGAATATTATCAAATACCTCTACAATGATAATGATAAACTAGAGAACGGGTATCCTATCTTATTGCCGAATTTTGATAGGTCGGCTCGTGGAGGTAAAAGAGCTGAAATTTTTTATGGCTCGACACCAGAGCTGTTTAAACAACATGTTCTTCAAGGGCTGGAATATGTCAAGGCCAAACAGCCTGAGCATCGAATTTTATTCTTGCAGTCGTGGAATGAATGGGCTGAGGGCAATTATATGGAACCTGATCTTAAATTTGGTCACGGATACCTTGATGCATTAAGAGAATGTATTGTTGAGAGATGATAGCCATGAATCTGTTAAATAAAAAAATACCTTGGTACATATTGTACTATGGTTTTGCGTACCACTTACCCGAAACACGTGGTAATGGAATTATCGGAAAGCTGTCAGGTTTTTTGAGATATCAGTGTGTCAGGCATATCATTAAGTCTTGCGGAACCCATGTGAACATTCATCGGCATGCTTTTTTTGGAAAAGGGCAGGATATTGAATTAGGAAGTTATAGTGACATGGGGCTTGACTGCCATCTGCCAAATGATATCAAGATTGGCGACTATGTCATGATGGCCCCAGGTTGCTTTGTGCTTCCCCAGCATACCCATGACATCAGCGACCTGACGACTCCCATGAACCAGCAGGGAAGAGTATGGAAGCCAGGTCGTACGGTGATTGGTAATGATGTATGGATAGGTAGGGAAGTAATGATAACGGGTGGGGGGCACTCCATCGGAAACCATAGCGTAATAGGTGCGAGAGCCGTTGTTTCCAAGAGCATTCCGGACTGGGCAATTGCTGCAGGTAACCCAATTAGAATTATTAGATACAGAAATCAGTCACAGAAATGAAGAAGCTTCTATTCTGCACACAGTCATACATCACTGGTGGTGGCGGTGTGGCATCGTATGCGCACGACTTCATCGAGGCCTTCGCCGAAAGGTATGATATCAGTGTCGTGACGAGTGACAAGTATGAGAAGAACGAGGACGATGTCACTGAGATATACCATGTCAACGGGGGCGACTTCACCGTTGATAATGCAAGAAGAATGCTCCAGTTGATTGGCTGTGTTGGCCCCGATGTGGTGGTCAATAGCTCCTTTCCATTGGTAGCCCTCTTGGCGCCATATCTGGCTGACAGGATAAAACTCGTCAATGTAAGTCATTTCGTCGATGGGATACTGGCATGGTATGCCGGGTTCAATGCTGAGTATGCTGACCATATCATCTCACTCTCATCGTATGGAAAGGAATATCTGGAAAGAAAGTTCAACATCAGCGACAAAGAGAAGACTCGGGTGGTGTTCAACTTCATGCCAGAGCTCGGGCCGCTGTCGGAGAAGAAGCAAGACCAACATCCACTGAAAATAGTCTATCCTGGTGGTTGCTCATACGCCAAGAGTGCCGAGGTGGTATGCCTAGCCTTGAAGAGACTACTGAGAACGGATCTGGAATTTGAGTTCTATTGGCTCGGTTCCACGAAGATTGCCGGGGGGGGGAGTAACCGTTTCAGAACCCGGCATGTAGAGGACTGCATAGAGAAAGACCGCAGGGTTGTTCAGATGGGCCCTGTGCCCAGAGACAGAAGCAAGGAGATACTTGCCAATGCGAATATCTTTCTGCTTCCTTCTCGTGGTGAAGGTTTCCCCATCACCCTCATCGAGGCCATGCGCAGCGGCTGCATAGTCATCGTGTCGGATGCCAGACATGGTAGCCTGGATGCGATTAAGAATGGTGTAAACGGGATTATCGTTAAGCAGGGAAGTGCCAAGGCTATCGTACAAGAGATCTCTGGCATTCTCCACCATCCAGAAAAGTTCAACCATCTGTATGCTGCAAGTTACCGATACTATCAGGACCATCTCACTCAAAAGGTGTGGAAGGATAACATGGGGGGTGTGCTCGACGCAGACTCCGCTCACCAGAGAAGGCAGGAACGGTTTGACGAGTCCCGCTATTTGGAGTCGGTCAGAAGGCTCAGGGGCATGGTCAAGGGCTACTGGATGCGCGACCGTCTTCATCAGCTCTACCACTTTGTGGCATTCCGGTGGATCAGGTACTGTGGGTGATAAAGATTTCTTGAACGTTAACACAAGTTTGATATTAATAGATTTTAATCAATAATAAGTTATGATTAATGTAATTGGACTGGGCTACATTGGTTTGCCAACGGCACTGATGATGGCCTCTCACGGAGTGGAAGTAATCGGAACAGATTACAACCGGGAATTGGTTGATACACTCAACCAGGGTAAAACAACATTTAAGGAAAATGGTCTCGATGATCTTTTTGCAGCTGCTGTGAAGGCTGGTATCAAGTTCACGACAGAGTATCAGAAGACAGATACGTATATTGTATCTGTACCAACTCCTTATGATAAGTTCTCAAAAAAAGTTGATCCAAAATATGTCATTGAGGCTGTTAAGGAAGTGATGCGTGTCTGTCCTAAAGGAGCTACAGTAGTCATAGAGAGTACGATATCGCCCGGGACTATTGATAAGTTCGTCCGTCCTGAGGTGGAAGAACTTGGTTTCAAAATTGGTGAGGATATCAACTTGGTACATGCACCAGAACGTATTATTCCAGGTAACATGGTATATGAGCTGCTTCATAACAATCGTACTATTGGAGCGGACAATCGGAAGATTGGTGAAAAAGTCAAAAGTTATTATGCAAGTTTCTGTCAAGGTGAAATTGTGGTGACCAGTATACGTACCGCCGAGATGACAAAGGTCGTGGAGAATACTTATCGTGCTGTGAATATCGCATTTGCCAATGAACTTTCCCGCATCTGCCGACACGACAGTATGGACGTTTACGAGATTATCCGCATTTGCAACATGCATCCGCGTGTAAATATCCTGCAACCAGGTCCGGGTGTGGGTGGACACTGTATATCTGTGGACCCGTGGTTCCTGGTCGGGGACTATCCACAGCTAGCCAACGTGATAGATGCCTCCATGAAAACCAATGATACACAGCCTACGTTCGTGCTGGAGCGCATCTATGAAATCATGAAGGAGAATAACATCACTGACAATCGGAAGGTAGGCCTCTATGGCCTTACATATAAGGAAAATGTAGATGACACTCGGGAGAGTCCTGCCCTTCAGCTGTTGGATGTTCAAGAACGGCATTTGGCGCGCCCGCTGAAGAGCTTTGACCCTTGGATTAAGAAAGACATCGTCCCCAACCAGGCACATGACTTCCAGCAGTTCGTCGACGATGTGGACATGGTGGTCATCATGGTGAAGCACAGCCATATTATCGATAATCAGGATAAACTCAAGGGGAAGGTAGTGCTTGACTGCTGCAACTGCCTCAGCTTGCCTGGCGTTTATCATATCTAACATCATTAAAACGGAACTGGGGAGAGAAATCTCCAGTTCCAATAACAACCAAAAGATAATGAAGAAATTATTATTAGTTTTTGGAACGCGACCAGAGGCAATCAAAATGGCTCCTTTAGTAAAAGCCTTCCAGAAGAATATCGTAGATTTCGAAACAGTTGTTTGCGTGACTGGTCAGCATAGAGAAATGCTCGACCAAGTGTTGCACATTTTTGATATCAAGCCCGACTACGATCTCAACATTATGAAGCAAGGACAGGATCTCTATGATATAACAGCAAAGGTATTGCTTGGCATGAGAGATGTGTTGAGAGACGTAAAGCCTGATATCGTCTTCGTACATGGTGACACTACCACATCCACGGCAGCGGCGCTTGCTGCCTTCTACCAGCAGATACCGGTAGCTCATGTCGAGGCAGGGCTTCGTACGCATAATGTCTATAGCCCATGGCCAGAGGAGATGAACCGTCAGATAACTGGGCGTATAGCCACCTACCATCTTTCCCCAACACCGCTGGCATGCCAGAACCTCATGGATGAAGGGGTGGATCGGAAACAGATTATGGTAACGGGCAACACGGTCATTGACGCTTTGCATATCGTGGTAAACCGCATCAAGACTGACAAGAAGCTGAATGCCTCCCTGGAGAAGGAGCTGGCTAAGGCGGGATATGACGTCGGCAGACTAAAGGACGGCAAAAAGCTGGTGCTCATCACCGGTCACCGCCGCGAGAATTTCGGCGACGGATTCATCCACATGTGCAAGGCCATCCAGACGCTGAACAGGAAATATCCCGACGTCGATTTCGTGTACCCCATGCATCTCAACCCGAATGTCCGCAAGCCTATCCATGAGGTCTTCGGCACCGACCTGGAGAACCTCGGCAACATGTTCTTCATAGAACCGTTGGAATATCTGGAGTTCGTCTATCTCATGGAGAAGAGCAACGTGGTGCTCACCGACAGTGGCGGAATTCAGGAAGAGGCACCGGGACTCGGCAAGCCGGTGCTGGTCATGCGCGACACGACGGAGCGTCCCGAGGCTGTGACGGCAGGGACCGTGAAACTCGTCGGCACGGACTACACGGCCATCGTGGACGAGGTTTCCTTGCTCCTTGACAATACCGACGCTTATGACCGCATGAGCAAAGCCGTGAACCCCTACGGCGATGGCAAGGCATGTCAGAGGATTGCCTCGTTCATCATGGGGGAGAATGTGGACCAATACGGTGTTTAACGATGATTGGAGGGGGCTGTGCCTCCTCCAATCCCTAACGAGAATGATATGGAAAAACCCAAAGTCCTGCTTATACAGGAAGATGTCAAAAGCTACAGGACACCCATCTACGAGCTCATCAACAGAGAGGTTGACCTCACGGTAGCCTGCACCTTGAAGAATGAGATTAAGGAGTCAACCTTCAAGATCATCAATTTCCCTTATTTCAAGATTGGCCCTGCCATCATCCATCAAGGTGTGTCGCGGCTGCTCAACCAATATGATGCAGTGATTTTGCTGCCACACCTGAAATTCGTCTGGCTCGACCACATCGTCTTCACCAGGCACCGGTACAAGGTGCTCACCTGGTCGATAGGCAAGCATGTATCTTACGATCGTCCTTACGACCTGAGCACGCCGCCATCCTGGATGGATCGTGTCTTCGAAGGGATCCAGGACCGCGCGGATGCCTGCATCTTCTATATGCCAGACCCAATTGCCTATTGGAAGAAATATAAGGACATCGACACAGATAAGTATTTCGTGGCGCATAATACCGTCAAGATAGAGGATTTTGATACCTTGCCGCCGTTTGCTGCAAGAGACTCGTTCCTTTTCATCGGAACCCTCTATGCACAGAAAGGTATTGGCGAACTGATAGAAGCTTACAGCAAGGCAAAAGAGAAAGCCGGCAAGCTCCCTCCCTTGAACATCATCGGCAAAGGCCCCGAAAAGGAGGCTATAGAGCAGCAGATCGATGAACTTGGGCTGAAGGAGGATATCCAGCTTTGTGGTCCTATCTATGAGGAGAGTGCCCTGAAGGATTATTTCTTCAAGTCAATCCTCTGTATCTCGCCCAAGCAGGCCGGGCTGTCTGTGCTGAAGAGCCTGGGTTACGGGGTGCCGTTCGTCACCCACACCGATGCCATCACGGGAGGGGAAAAGACGAACATCGTAGATGGGGAGAACGGTCTGTTCTATGACACCGTTGACCAGCTCGTCAGCATCCTGACCGACGCATCGGAGAATCCGGAGAAGTACAGTACAATGTCGCAGATTGCCCGTAACTACTATCTGACACAGGCTCCGCCTGAAAAGATGGCCCGTGGCGTGCTGGATGCGATTAAATATGCGTTGAGGCAGTAGGCGTGTGGGATGTGCATCAGTCATAACCACATGGCTGGTGTACAACCGGGTATCCTGAGAATGATGCCTGCAATCATGGAAACCAGCTACAGCATGATATCCAGTACCTTGTCGGTAGATGGCATTAGTCTGGAAATATCGTGCTTAGCTGGTTTTGAATGGAGCAATTAGGAGTCACCTAATAGCCCATGTGGTGTCTTGGGTTATCTGCCCGACCATTATTTTATTTTTAGTAAACAAACCTTTCAATGAGACCATCCATTTTATTTGTCATGCACATGCCGCCTCCTGTTCATGGGGCGGCCATGATGGGAAAATATATTCATGACAGCCGATTGATCAATGAGAGTTTTGACTGTCATTACATCAATCTGACAACGGCGCGTAGTCTGGAGGATATCGGCCATTTCCGGCTGGGTAAAATAACTGATTTTGTCCGACTGTTACGTAACATCAGGAAGCAAGTGAAGAAACTTCACCCAGACTTGGTGTATGTCACCCCCAATTCTACGGCTCCGGCATTCTATAAGGATTTTTTTATCGTGCAGATGCTGAAGTCAATGGGGTGCAAGGTAGTACTTCACTATCACAACAAGGGAGTGGCAACCCGACAAGGTCGTTGGTTGGATGATAAGTTCTATACGAGGTTCTTTAGAAATGTCAAGGTTATCTTGCTGGCCGAGGCTCTTTATCCGGATGTGAAGAAATATGTGAAGCGTGAGGATGCATTTGTGTGTCCCAATGGAATTCCAGAAGAAATTAATGTAGGTGCGAAACAGACCTTATCCTGTCCTCATATTCTCTTTCTAAGTAATTTGCTGATCGATAAGGGAGTGTTGGTATTACTAGACGCTTTACGGATTTTAAAAGAAGAGGGAATTATTTTTTTCTGTGATTTTGTTGGAGGAGAAACTAAGGATTTTGATCAAATAAATTTTTCAAGAGAAGTTGAAAAAAGGGGATTGGATGAAATGGTGGAATATCATGGAAAGAGATATGGAAAAGACAAGGATAAACTATACGCATCTGCTGATATCTTTACTTTACCCTCTTTTAATGAAGCATTCCCTTTAGTTATATTAGAGGCTATGAGTCACGCATTACCAGTAGTTGCTACCAATGTGGGAGGTATTCTTTCGGAGATTGAGGATGGGAAAACAGGGTACATCTGTAAGGCCCGCGATGCAGTGTCTTTGGCAGAATGTCTGAGAAAGCTGTTAGTAGATCAAGAGCTAAGAACCCGAATGGGTGAGGCTGCCCTACGAAAATTCCAACAAGAGTTTACGCTGGAAGCCTTTGAGAAGAATATGAAAAGTATTCTTAGTGCTTGCATAAATGCTTAGAATGATGAAAATGAAATTACATGAATTGAGCATCTTGCCTAATCGGGCAGCATTACATAAGGTCCCTGAGACTAAGAAGTTAATCAATACCATTAATGCCCATTCTTTTAATACGGCGAAGAAGGATGCTCTCTTTGCAGAGGCATTGCAGAAGGGTGATTATCTGATTCCAGATGGTATCAGTATTGTGAAAGCATGTAGGTGGCTCAAGGCGAAGAGCCAGCCCACGGAACGAGTGGCTGGGTGGGATTTGTTTGAGTTCGAGATGGGAAACCTTGAGGAGAAAGCAGCTAATGGCAATTGGAATCCGGATGAACATGATGGACGCAGGAAGCCTGTGGTGATGTTCATGGGCTCATCTGAAAAGACTCTGGCCCTTGATGTGGAACAGGCGGCCAAACAATATCCTCATCTTGAGGTGGTGACCTATTCTCCCCCTTATAAGCCAGAGTTTTCTGAGGAAGATAACCGGGCTATTATTAATGCCATCAATGCGGCTAATCCGGATTTACTCTGGATTGGTATGACTGCACCCAAGCAGGAGAAATGGACGTATAGCCATTGGGATGAACTGAATATCCATTGTCATGTGGGAACTATTGGTGCCGTGTTTGACTTCTTTGCCGGAACGGTGGAGCGCGCGCCTAAGTGGTGGCAGGAACATGGGCTGGAATGGTTGTATCGTTTGATAAAGGAGCCAAAACGTATGTGGAGAAGATACATCATTGGTAATTCGTTGTTTATCAAGAATATCTTTATAGAAAAATTCTTTGGATAACCCTTGCTGTTAGGTTTTGATAGATTAATTGACGTTGCATCATTGTATAATAGCCGTGTCCCATATTCAAAATAATTTCTTTAGGCTATTACGGTATAGCATTGGTACTTCAGACGAATGCCCTATGGTATCTTTGCAGGAATGGCAGGAAATATATAATCTTTGCAAACAGCAAAGTCTGATTGGGGTTTTTGCAGAGGCTCTTAAACATGCTAATGTAAGACCGACGGATGATGACAATGAACGGAATGCGGATGCTTTTGAAGATTTGCTTATGACTTGGATGGGTGATGCGAGTAGCATTGAAAGGCTAAATGCGAAAGTTTCTGCAAATGTTGTTCAAGTGGTCAATTTGTTTCAAAAGAAAGGATTTGAAGCGTGTTTGCTAAAAGGTCAAGGTAATGCGCTCATGTATCCCAATGACTCTATTCGAATATCTGGTGATATTGATGTGTGGGTTAGGCCAAAGGGAAAGAGAGTGGGAGAGGGGAACTCAGTTCGTGACATTGTGAGGTTTATCAAGTCAATTAAACCTGATGCAAAAGCAACTTACCATCATATAGACTGTGTGCCATGTAATGGGACAGAAGTAGAAGTGCACTATCGCCCACAATTTCTGTTTGACTTCCGTCATAATAGAAACTTACAAAATTTCTTCTATCAATGGGAAGATAAGCAGTTCTCTCATACGGTTAGTTTAGGAGAAGGAGAGGTGGCTGTTCCAACTCCGTCATTTAATATCGTGTTTCAACTCAGTCACATTTACAATCACCTGTTTCATGAAGGAATCGGATTGAGGCAAGTGATGGATTATTATTATAATCTCAAAGTTTATAAACAAGAATGTGACAGTGATACTAATTTGCCAGAATTTACAAAGAATTGGGATAAAACCTTTTCAGGGTTAGGATTGCGGGGAATTGCGGGGGCTATCATGTGGATTCTTATATATAAATTTGGTATGTCTGCACAATGGGCAATTGTCGTCCCTGATGAAAAGCGAGGACGATTTGTCTTTAATGAAATAATGCATGGAGGTAATTTTGGCAAATATGATGATCGTTACCAGTTTGGAAAGGGAGTGATAGGTAAGAATTTTCAGCGTCTCTATCGTGATTTCCGACTTTTCTCGCTTTTCCCATCAGAGTCTTTGTCTGAACCTTTTTTTAGGATGTATCATGCTCTTTGGAGATTGAGGTATAATAGATAAGATAAATTTATACAACATGAAAGGAATTGTATTAGCGGGGGGAAAGCGGAACGAGGCTATACCCCATCACCAAGGGCATCAGTAAGCAGTTGATTCCGATTTTTGACAAACCGATGATGAAGAACGAGTATGGGAAATATCTGATCAGTGTCGTAGAGGAAATTGGACGTACCGGAAACCCTAATCTGTAAACAATAAGATAATCAAGAAGAATATGGAATTTAAAAGAAATATTATCATTACCGGCGGTGCTGGTTTTATTGGTTCTCACGTGGTGAGGCTGTTTGTGAACAAATATCCTGAGTATCATATCATCAATCTGGACAAGCTGACCTATGCGGGCAACCTGGCCAACCTGAAGGATATTGAGGACCGTGAGAACTATACGTTTGTGAAGGCCGACATCTGCGACTTTGAGCGGATGTGTGAGCTGATGGAGGAGCACCATGTGGATGGCATCATCCATCTGGCCGCCGAGAGCCACGTGGACCGCTCGATAAAAGACCCGTTTACCTTTGCCCAGACCAACGTGATGGGTACGCTCTCGCTGTTGCAGGCGGCCAAGAACTATTGGGAGAACCTGCCGGAGAAGTATGAGGGCAAACGTTTCTACCACATCTCGACCGACGAGGTGTATGGCACGCTGGAGCTCACCAACCCCGAGGGTCTGGAGTCGCCGTTCACCACGAAGGCTTCATCGGACCATCACCACGCCTACGGCCGTGACTTCTTCACTGAGGACAAGAAGTATCAGCCCCACAGCCCGTACTCGTCGTCGAAGGCTTCGTCTGACCACTTCGTGCGGGCGTTCCACGACACCTACGGTATGCCCACCATCGTGACCAACTGCTCGAACAACTACGGGCCCTATCAGTTTCCGGAGAAGCTCATCCCGCTGTTTATCAACAATATACGCCATCGCAAGCCGCTGCCGGTGTATGGCAAGGGCGAGAACGTGCGCGACTGGCTCTATGTGGAGGACCACGCGCGGGCCATCGACCTGATTTTCCACAAGGGAAAGACGGCCGACACGTATAATATCGGCGGTTTCAACGAGTGGAAGAACATCGACATCGTCAAGGTGCTCATCAAGACCGTAGACCGTCTGCTTGGCCGTCCGGAGGGTGCCGACGACGACCTGATAACCTATGTGACCGACCGTCTGGGCCACGACGCACGCTATGCCATCGACAGCCGCAAACTCCAGCGTGAGCTCGGATGGGAGCCGAGCCTGCAGTTTGAGGAGGGCATTGAGAAAACCGTGAAATGGTATCTCGACAATCAGGCGTGGATGGATCAGGTGACCAGCGGCGACTATATGAAATACTACGACGACATGTATCAGGGAAGATAGTCAAAGAAGAAAGGGGAACTGAAGATTATTCAAACAGCAGCAGCGTAATGTATGACATAATGATCAGAATGAGGGCATGCTGGGTGACAGGCTGCGGCTGAGGGAGCAATATTGGGAGATTTCTGCTGTAAAATGCAATATTCTTTTTATTTTTTTTGCTGTTATTACATTTTTTGTTAATTTTGCAACAAGAATTAGAAAAAAGCAGAAATCAGGTTTAACAATGCCAGAAAGGCATATCATGAGGAACGCAGCATACACAAAGGATGTACTGCCCTCTCGAGAGCTAATCAACATTTGTTTTCAGGCAAACCAATATAAGACAAACCACTCAATGGCTCAGCAACCTATGGCATGAACGATGCTTCATGTCTGAACACATGCTATCTAAATACGAACATTATAATTTATTTTTTAATTCATTACATTATGAAAAAGCTGTTATTTATCGCCTCAATGCTTTTCATGAGCATGAGCAGTATGCAGGCTCAGGTAGCTTATGAGAAAGCCAAACTGACCGACAATGTTTATCTCGGTATTGAGGGCGGTGCAACGACCAACTTTAACTTTGACCCTGTCTTCCCACTCAACGCTGCGGCCGGTGTGAAGTTGGGTAAGAACTTCAGCCCCATCTTTGGTGTAAACTTAGAGAGCCTTTTCAGCTTTGGTGATAACAATTACGCCAAGAGCCATACCTTTGTCAAGTTTGTGAACTTGGGTCTGAACACAACCGTAAACCTTACTAACCTCTTCCTGGGATACAATCCTGACAAAACGTTTGAGCTGAGTACAGAGATTGGTGCAGGCTATGCCATGTATTTTGGCGACCCCGTGTTGCTGTCTTACAGTAATCTGGGCGACGATACCGAACTGACAGCCAAGACCGGTCTGACCTTTGCATGGAACCTTGGAGAAAAGAAGGCATGGCAGTTCTATGTAGAGCCCGCCATTCTCTGGAACATCACCAATGGCCCCGGCGATGCTATTCACTTCAACAGAAAACATGCCCAGATAGGTCTCTTTGCTGGTCTGAATTACAAGTTCCTCACCTCCAACGGCACTCACAACTTCAAGGTTTGGAATGTTGGCGAGATGAACGACCAGATCAATGACCTTCGTGCTTAGCTTGCCGCCAAGCCTAAGGAGGTAGTCAAAGAGGTTGTTAAGGAAGTTGTCAAGGAAGTTCCGTCGACCACAATACAGCAGGTTAGCGTAGACAACCTGATTTTCGTTACCTTCCAGCAGGGCAAGTCTGCCTTGACCAAGGATGCCAAGAAGGCTCTCGATGCAGTGAAGGCCGGCAAGCACGTACAGGTGGTAGGTACTGCCTCTCCCGAGGGTTCCAAGGAGCTCAACGACCGTCTGTCTCAGGCTCGTGCCGACGTTGTGGCCAACTATCTGAAGGACAACGGCGTAGTGGTAGACGAGGCTACCGGTAAGGGTGTACAGGGTGTCACCTCCAACCGTCTGGCAGTGGTCTACGTGAAGTAATCACTCCATAAACAAACGGCTGCCCCGCAGCCAGTCATACAATACAAAAGGTACAGTTGTCACACCTCATCATGAGAAATTGGTGATAACTGTACTTTTTCACTTTCCCGATAATCTTTTCCGAAAATACTGCCGCAACAGCGGCCAAATGAAATTTATTACCATGCAAACATCAGACATTCTACTGCCCGTCATAAAGGGGAAAATATAGGCATGATACCTCCCACAAACTCCTTTCCCACATTTCCCCATCAATTCAGATCTTAATTTGATGACCTACGACTACCTCATTGTCGGCTCAGGCCTTTTCGGTGCCACCTTCGCCCATTTTGCCCACAAGCAGGGCAAGAAGTGTCTCGTGATAGATAAGCGGCCCCAACTTGGCGGCAATGTCTACTGTGAGAAGGTGGAGGGCATCAATGTACACAAGTATGGTGCCCACATATTCCATACCAACAACAAGAAAGTGTGGGATTTTGTCAACTCCATCGTGGAGTTCAACCGCTACACCAATTCGCCCGTGGCCAGCTATCAGGGACGACTCTACAACCTGCCGTTCAACATGAACACCTTTTATCAGATGTGGGGCGTGACCACACCGGCCGAGGCCCGACAGAAGATAGAAGAGCAGAAGGCTGAGGCCGTCAGGAAGATGCAGGCCGACGGGGTGACTGAGCCACGAAATCTGGAAGAGCAGGCACTGGTGCTCATTGGGCGGGACATCTACGAACGGCTCATCAAGGGCTACACCGAGAAACAGTGGGGCCGCAAGTGCACCGAACTTCCGGCTTTCATCATCAAGCGATTGCCCGTGAGGTTTGTCTTCGACAACAACTATTTCGACAACAACTATCAGGGCATACCCATCGGAGGATACAACAAACTGATAGACGGACTGCTGGAAGGTGTGGAGACCAAGACAAACACCGACTTCTTCGATTGCCGCCGCGAATACGATGCCGCCTCGGGCTGTCACACCATACAAGGTTCGGATTTCCGGATACGGTGCAAGACGGTGGTCTACACTGGCCCCATCGACCAGTTCTTCGACTATAGGTTTGGCCCGTTGGACTACCGCACGGTGCGTTTTGAGAACGAAATACTCGACACGCCCAACTATCAGGGCAATGCCGTCATTAACTACACCGCGGCCGAAGTGCCCTATACCCGTATCATCGAGCACAAGCATTTTGAGATGTTTGGCCCCGACGTGGACCGATGCCCCAAGACCGTCATCTCCCGCGAGTATTCCACGGAGTGGCAGCTGGGCATGGAACCCTACTATCCTGTGAACGACGAGCGCAACAGTGTCTTGTATCAGAAATACAAGGCCCTTGCCGTCGACTTGAATGCCGCATATAGTCCGCAGGCAACCGACCACAACTTATCCGCCGCTTATATCTTCGGAGGTCGCTTGGCCGAATACCGCTACTATGACATGGCACCGATCGTGGAGCGAGTTATGGGGTTGTTTGAATAAGTCGAGAAAGCCTGGAATTAAGAAATTTCAATAACCCTGTCTATAATCCTACAGGAAAGGGAACGCTTTAAAAATGTCACGGGATCAAACCAATATACTAAAAGGGGTAGCCATTTTAATGATGATATTTCTTCATCTATTCATGAAGGTAGGCAGTTCCTATGACGGGCTGTGTCAACCCCTTCTTTATATTGGAGATGACCCGTTGGTCCATATTTTGACAAATGCATGTAACCCTGTTCCCTTTTTCTTGATATTCAGTGGCTATGGATTAAGCTACACTCACTGTCACAAAGGAAACAATCTCCGCAAGCAATCATGGCGAATATTAAAATTATATCTTGCCTATTGGACGATATGTGCTGTTTTTGTCAGTATAGGAAGTTTTATCCATCCCTCACAATATCCTGGAACCTGTTGGAATATTCTACTGAACGTTACCGCCATCCAATGTACATGGAATTATGAAACATGGTTTCTCTTTCCTTATGCACTTTTGGCAATGAGTTCTATGCTGATATTCCGTATCATGAACAAAATGGGAGATTTGCTGTCGGTAGCCATATCCTTTCTACTGATGCTTGCATGCGGATATATCATCAGCAAGTCTGTGTCTTCGGGTACAAGTCTTGGGCCATTCGTCATCTTGCTGATATATCTGGAATTATTGTTTCCCTTTATACTGGGAGTATGGCTTCATCATAGAACAGAAGCTCAGCAACCTATATTCAAGACAACTCCCCCGAAAGCCGCAGCATTACTTGTGCTGCTCATCATAGTAGAATGTAATCTCCCCACTCAGGCCGACAACAGTATCTATGCATTTGTCTTCGTGCTGTTCTTCCTCAACATTACTTTGCCCAAGAACGTGTGTCGTCTGTTGGCTTATGTAGGCAGATATTCGATGCCCATGTGGATGACACATACCTATTTTTGCACTTATCTTTTCTCTGATTTCATTTATGGTTTTAGGTATCCAGCTTTAATATTTATTGTATTGAGTCACTAGTGTCCGGTAAACTTCTCCTTAGAAGTCGTAAGTATCTGATAAATAATATTTTCCGCGGACAAACGCCTGTACACGATTTGAAATGCCTACATTTGCAGAGTGTAAGCTAATCAATCAGAAAATGAACAAAGGCAAAACCGTATTCTCAC
>JAEAMQ010000012.1 GCA_016901395.1 Prevotella sp.
ATCGGCACCGACTCCATAGGTATGGCACAGGAAAAGCCACACCACAAGAAGCGATACCCTGTACTGAATACCCTTTACTGTTTTTTCAAAGAGTTCTCGAGAGTAGACACCGACTATGTGGAGCCTCAGCATTACAACTTTACGTTCATGCTCCAAAACACCAACACGTATGAGATCTATCATCTGAGAAACAAGTCTGGACAGGAAGTGGTGTTCTCGCCAAGGCCCGCCTACAAGCTCGGTCCATACTTCGGCTGGCGATGGATATTCCTGGGTTACACCATCGATTTGACCCATCTGAAAGACGGCGACGGCCGTCAGGACTTCAACCTGAGCCTCTACAGCAACCAGATCGGAGTCGATCTGTTCTACCGGAAATCAGGCGACAGCTATCGCATCAACAGCCTTACACTTGGTTCTGACTTTAAAATATCAGAGATGGAGGACGTGCCGTTCAACGGATTTCAGTCGAGTGTCAAGGGATTCAACCTCTATTACATCTTCAATCACCGCAAATTCTCCTATCCCGCAGCCTACAGCCAGAGCACCGTGCAACGACGATCGGCAGGAAGTCCGATTGTAGGCATCGGATACACCAAGCACAAACTCAACATCGATTGGCAGGCTTTCGACGACTTAGTGTGCGAGAAGGTAGGTACGGTCCATGCCACAGGCATCGTAGACTCGACAATGGTATTCAGCAATGTGAACTACACCGACTACTCTCTGTCGGGTGGGTATGCCTACAACTGGGTGTTTGCCCACAACTGGCTCTTTGACATCTCGCTGCAGGCTGCACTTGCCTACAAGCGCTCGACAAGCGACATCAACACGTCGGACAATGGTTTCCTGCGGTCGTTCGACTTCCGCAACATCAACATTGACGGCATATTGCGCACGGGAGTGGTATGGAACAATACGAAATGGTATGCCGGAGCCAACTCGATTTTCCACGCATACAACTACCGAAAGAGCCAATTCTCAACCAACAACATCTTTGGAAGCGTCAACTTCTACGTGGGTTTCAACTTCGGAAAACGATAAATCATCATGCTTAAAAAGATTCTTCTATTTTATATTCTGTTCCTTTGCGCCAATCATCCCGCCACCGCCACACAGCCAGACTACTGGCGAAGCGACTCGGTGAAGGTCATGAGACTGCTGAAACAAGCCTCTCAGCTTGATTCAAACACCAACTATATGCTCTACTTCGCACGTCAGTTGCGCGGGCTTCCCTACGTGGCGAAGACTCTGGAAAAGAACCACGACGAGCGGTTGGTGGTCAATCTGCGACAGCTGGACTGCACCACCTACACCGAAACCGTGCTTGCCCTGACCCTCTGCATGAAACAGAAGAAGGCTACTTTCGACAACTTCTGCCACAACCTTCAGCAGTTGAGATATAAGGACGGCATCGTGGCCTACCCCAACCGACTGCACTATTTCACCTCGTGGATAGAGGAAAACAAGAAGAAAGGACTTGTAGACTGCATCGAAGAACCCCGTGGTGTGTTCACGGCAACGCAGATTGTGCATGCAAACTATATGACCACGCACGTGAAACTCTATCCTATGCTGGTGAAGCATCGGGACTGGATACCCCTCATCCGCAACATGGAGAAGGAGATCTCAGGGCGCCAATACAAGTATATTCCCAAGTCGCGGCTCAACGATTCGGCCCTGTTGCGCCAGACAATACACGATGGAGACGTCATCGTGATACTCACTTCGAAGCGCGGTCTTGACACCAGCCACATCGGCATTGCGGTGTGGCATGCCGACGGGCTGCACCTCCTCAACGCCTCCCAGCTGCGCCATCAGGTGGTCGAAGAGCCCAAAACCTTCTACCAATACATGCGCGAGCACCCCACCCACACAGGTATCCGTGTGGTAAGACTGCGCTAAACCATTTGCCCCCGCATAGAGCAGGTACTATCGTCTCTATGCGGGGGTATTCTCTTTCACATGTCAATCCACTGACTTTAGCCCTCAAACCATAGGTGCAGCAGGCTTTCCCAACATGATTTTAAACCGTCTACACTAACAGGGAAGGCATCTTTTCCGGACTGCAGGCACTCCCTAACAGACACAAAAAATATTCCCCCTGAAACCCAGAACAGCATGTTCAGGTTTCAAGGGGAATGGTTTGTTATAAGTATCTATCGATTACTTGTTCTTGTCCAAGTCTGCCTTGAGCTTAGCAAGTACGTCGAGGTCACCGAGAGAAGTACCGGCAGCAACATTGTTGATGACCGGAGTGTCGTTCTGCTTGCGGTTGGAAGCTGCGTGATGACGCGGCTTAACCTCGTCCTTGCCCTCCTCGAATGTACGAGAGTGAGACAGGATGATGCGGCGGGTCTCCTTGTTGAACTCGATTACCTTGAACGGAAGTTCCTCGCCAAGCTTAGCCTGAGAGTTGTCCTCCTTGGTCAGGTGCTTAGGAGTAGCGAAGCCTTCGCCACCCTCGTTCAGTGTGATCACAGCGCCCTTGTCCATGATTTCAGTAATCTTGCCCTCGTGTACGCTACCCGGTGTGTACAGGGTCTCGTAGGTATCCCAAGGATTCTCTTCGAGCTGCTTGTGGCCGAGGCTCAGACGACGGTTCTCCTTGTCGATTTCAAGGACAACAACATCGATGTCTGCACCTACGCTGGTGAAATCAGAAGGATGCTTTACCTTCTTGGTCCAAGACAGGTCGGAGATGTGGATCAGACCGTCAACACCCTCCTCGAGCTCTACGAAGATACCGAAGTTGGTGAAGTTGCGCACCTTGGCAGTGTGCTTGCTGTTCACAGGATACTTGGTCTCGATGGTCTCCCAAGGATCGTCCTTGAGCTGCTTGATACCGAGAGACATCTTGCGCTCCTGACGGTCAAGAGTCAGAATCACAGCCTCTACCTCGTCGCCTACGTGGAGGAACTCCTGTGCAGAGCGCAGGTGCTGGCTCCAAGACATCTCGCTCACGTGGATCAGACCCTCTACACCGGGCTGGATCTCTACGAATGCGCCGTAGTCTGCAATCACGACAACCTTACCCTTGATGTGGTCGCCCACCTTCAGGTCAGCGTCGAGAGCATCCCAAGGATGCGGAGTGAGCTGCTTCAGACCAAGGGCGATGCGCTTCTTGTCCTCGTCGAAGTCGAGGATTACAACCTGAATCTTCTGGTCGAGAGCCACCACCTCATGAGGATCGCTTACGCGGCCCCAAGACAGGTCTGTGATATGTACCAATCCGTCAACGCCACCAAGGTCGACGAACACACCGTAAGAAGTGATATTCTTCACAGTACCCTCGAGTACCTGACCCTTCTCCAGATGTGAGATAATTTCTTTCTTCTGTGCCTCCAACTCGGCCTCGATGAGAGCCTTGTGTGAAACCACTACGTTGCGGAACTCCTGATTGATCTTCACGACCTTGAATTCCATGGTCTTGCCTACGAATACATCGTAGTCGCGGATAGGATGAACGTCGATCTGGCTGCCGGGCAAGAATGCCTCGATACCAAATACGTCTACTATCATACCACCCTTAGTGCGGCACTTGATGTAGCCCTGGATCACCTCGTCGTTGTCGAGAGCCTGGTTGATGAGATCCCAGCTCTTGCTCAGACGGGCCTTCTTGTGTGAAAGAACAAGCTGTCCCTTCTTGTCTTCCTGATCTTCCACATACACTTCAACCTTGTCACCTACCTTGAGGTCGGAATTGTAACGGAACTCAGAAGCGGGGATAATACCGTCGCTCTTGTAACCGATGTTGACAACAACTTCCTTTTTGTCTACAGAGATTACGGTACCTTCTACTACCTCGTGCTCCTGAATCTTGTTGAGAGTCTCGTCGTAGGCCTTCTGCAAGTCTTCTTTGCTCGCACCCAGGTTGCTACCATTCTCGAACTCATCCCAGTTGAAATCGTCCAGTGGCTGAACGTTGTTTAAATTGGACATAAATAATTGAATAATTAAAATTAAATAAAGTTTGACTTTATGTGAACTTTTCTGGGCACCATTTGCCCATACTTTCGCAATTAGTGTGCAAAGTTACTCCATTTTCGGCCAATAACCTTAATAACAACAAGTTATTATTCTTTATTTTACAATATTTAACAAAAGAAGGGGCGTTTCAGCCTTCTCTTTTCGTCTTAAATGCTCTGAATCAGTGGCATTACGGCCTTTTGACTCGCCCATCAATATCTGGTGTTCTGTCAATGAGTATCATTTGTTATCGTATTGCGCTCGAAGTACGAGCGTACTGCGTTCGCCATACGCGTGTATTCCGTTCGCAATACACACGTACTCCGAACGCAATACGGCAACAAAACCATCTAAACGCGATAATAGACATGGGTAAGGGTGTGTATTTCAGACTTCTATCCTGTGCAAGTGGTGATATCAAGGGATAGAGGGCATAGTATCTTGAGAACATAATGACAAAATGTTTTTTCAGAATGACATAAGTATTTTTCAGAATACGACATAAGAAACGCCAGCGTTTCAAAATGACATACAGATTACCTTAGGGGATGGGGATTGGCGAGGGAGACGGAGTTAAAGAAGCCATAGGGAGTTAGAGGGGGTAAAGACAAATATATAGGAAAGAAAATGGAGGAGGTTTCTGACGATGGGTTAAATGGAATCGGTCAACCCCCGAAGTGGGGTTGTGCTGTTGAGAGGGCAGGGTTGATGAGCGAAGCGAAGACAACCCTGCCTAAGGCGTATGGGCGACTGGCAACCCCCAAAGCGGGGTTGTGCTGTTTAACATCAGAGGATATCAAGTCACATCGGTGCCTGCCCTATGTAGTATAGGCATTCCAGCCGCAGATATTATACGCATAAAACAGCACAACCCCACTTCGGGGGTTGGACACTTCCGCTGCAATGCAGGCAGGGTTATACGCTTCGCTCCTAACCCTCCCCTCTCAACAGCAGAACCCGTGCCGGGTTCCCATCGCTGGCAAAGCACAGATTGCCATAGATGTTCATACGATTCATAGCGTTGGTAGCCAGAGATAGCCATAGATGTCCTTACCTCCACAGCATTGGATAGCCGCAGATTACCATAGACATTCTTACGATTCATAGCGTTGGACTGCCGCAGATTACCATAGGTAGTCTTACAATCCCAGCGTTGGACTGCCACAGATTGCTATAAATTTAAATTGGTTTCGACAACCCCCGAAGTGGGGTTGTGCTGTTGAGAGGGCAGGGTTGACGAGCGAAGCGAAGACAACCCTGCCTAAGGCGTATGGGCGGCTGGCAACCCCCGAAGTGGGGTTGTGCTGTTTAACATCAGAGGATATCAAGTCACATCGGTGCCTGCCCTATGTAGTATAGACATTCCTGCCGCAGATATTATACGCATAAAACAGCACAACCCCACTTCGGGGGTTGGACACTTCCGCTGCAATGCAGGCAGGGTTATACGCTTCGCTCCTAACCCTCCCCTATCAACAGCAGAACCCGTGCCGGGTTCCCATCGCTGGCAAAGCCCAGATTGCCATAGATGTTCATACGATTCATAGCGTTGGTAGCCAGAGATAGCCATAGATAGTCTTACGATTCACAACATCGGATAGTCACAGATTACCATAGATAGTCTTACAAGCCCAGCGTTGGTAGCCAGAGATAGCCATAGATGTTCTTACCTCCACAGCATTGGATAGCCGCAGATTACCATAGACATTCTTACGATTCATAGCGTTGGACCGCCGCAGATTACCATAGATAGTCTTACAATCCCAGCGTTGGACTGCCACAGATAGCCATAAATTTAAATTGGTTTCGACAACCCCCGGAGTGGGGTTGTGCTGTTTTATGATGTCATCATATTCTCAAAAACAGCTATCGCCGGAGATGAAGATGAATCCCCCAAGTCCATCGCTCTGAACTATTGCCGGCGACCAATGGTTATTGTTGTCCGCCCCACCCGCCCCCACAAACGAACCAAGGCGCAGGTGGGAAAGGCACCCGAGAAACATTTCTGTCTGTCATTTTGAAGCGCTGGCGCTTCTTTTGTCATTGGGCGGCACCAAAAATCTATGTTATTATGAAAGAGAAACTTGTCATTATGATAGAACTTTTTGGCATTTTGTTCTCAAAAACAGCCACCGCAGGAGATGAAGAAGTCCCCACAAACAAGCCAAGGCATGAGCCGGCGCAGGGCCGCACTCATGCCTTGACAGGATGACAGGGGTGAAAAATTACTTCGACGACTTCAGCAAACGATAGTATTCTGTGGCTCCGAGGAGGAAACAGCCGGTGCCATAGTCCTCAAAATCGGGCACACTCGTATAGGTCACAGGCTGTCCGGCCGAGGGATCCTTGCCCGTGCCCTGCACATATCCGAGGAAGCCGTCGGCATGCACACAGTCGTTTTCCAACGCCTTCCACGCCTTGTCGCAGATGGGTCGGTAGGTTTTAGTCTTGAGAAGACCATTGCGCATGCCCCAGCTCATGCCATAGAGGAAGAGCGAAGTGCCCGTAAGTTCCTTGCCGGCATAGTTGGTAGACACGAGGCTGGCATTCCACAGACCGTCCTCGCGCTGGCAGGAGGCGAAGGCCTGCGACATGAGGAGGAAGTCCTTCTTCAGTTCCTTATAATACCGATCCTTCTTGCCGATGACCTGCATCACACGCACCAGGGCCGCGTAAACCCATCCGTCGCCACGACTCCAGTAGCAATCCTTCCCGTCTGGCTCCTTGTAAGGAGGCACGTAGTCTTTGTCGCGGAACCAGAAACCGTTGCTCGTGTTGAACAGACCGCCACCACATTCGTTGCGGCTCCAGCGGTAACTCTCCATCGCATAGTCCAGATATTTGCGCTCGCCTGTGAGTTTATACATCATGGCATAGAGCGGCATGGCCATCTGTATGGCATCGATCCACGTCCAATAGTCGTGGCGGCCGCTGGCCATCTGGTTGTCGAGGTTCTGCCGCAGGTACTTCAGCAATTCGCTATCCGATTTACCCGCAAAGGGCAGCAACTCAATATAGGTCTGCCCACAGCACTGGTCGTCGGCATCGGTGGTATTCACCCCGTTGCGCGGTGTCCACTTGTGAAAGTCGGCCCACTGCAGGGCGTAGTCCAGATAACGCTGTTGCGGGTCGACATCTTGCAGGGCCATGAGACCCTCGTAGTACACCGCACGGGTCCATAGACTGCTCGGACGCTCCTTTTTCACAAACGTGGGGCGCGTGGGGTCGGCATACTTGGCCATGAAATAGTTGTTGGCCTTCTGGGCCACACTCAAAACATTTTCGGCTGACTGGGCCATCATTCCCAACGAAAGGAAAGCAAAAAAGGCCAGTAGGAGATTTTTCTTCATGTTGATTCTATAGATTGTTTTAGCATGGCAAAGATACGAAAAAATTCCCAACCCACTAAGATTGGTATTCTATTTTTACGCTCTTTCAATAAAAATTCGTAATTTTGCGGTATATTTAAAATCAATCATATTCAACAATATGTACAGAACGAATACTTGTGGAGAGTTGCGCCTGACCGACGCTGGCAAGGAAGTGACGCTTGCCGGATGGGTGCAGCGCACTCGAAAGATGGGTGGCATGACCTTCGTCGACCTTCGCGACCGCTACGGCATCACCCAGTTTGTGTTCAATGAGGCCGATGATAAAGACCTCTGCGAACAGGCCAACAAATTAGGACGCGAATATTGCATCCAGGTAAAAGGCACGGTCTCTGAGCGTCAGAGCAAGAATCCCAAGATAGATACCGGCGACATCGAGGTGATAGCCAAGCAGCTCACCATCCTCAGTCCGTCGCTCACACCCCCGTTTACCATTGAGGACAACACCGACGGCGGCGACGACCTGCGCATGAAATACCGCTATCTCGACTTGCGCCGCAATGCCGTGCGCAAGAATCTGGAACTGCGTCACCGCATGACTATCCTCATACGCAACTTCCTCGACTCCCGCCAGTTTATGGAAGTGGAGACTCCTATCCTCATCGGTTCTACCCCCGAGGGTGCCCGCGACTTCGTGGTGCCTTCGCGCATGAACCCCGGCCAGTTCTACGCCCTGCCCCAGAGTCCGCAGACTTTGAAGCAGTTGCTCATGGTGGCCGGCTTCGACCGCTATTTCCAGATAGCCAAGTGTTTCCGCGACGAGGACCTGCGTGCCGACCGGCAGCCTGAGTTTACGCAGATCGACTGCGAGATGAGCTATGTGGAACAGGACGACGTGCTGGAGATTTTCGAGGATATGGCCCGCCACCTCTTCAAGGAGATTCGTGGCGTGGAGCTGCCCCAGCTGCAGCGCATGACATGGCACGAGGCTATGAAACGCTTCGGATCGGACAAGCCCGACCTGCGTTTCGGCATGGAGTTTGTGGAACTCAAGGATGCCTTCAAGGGCAAAGGTGAGTTCTCGCTCTTCGACGAGGCCGCCTACATCGGTGGTATCTGCGTGCCGGGATGTGCCGACTACAGCCGTAAGCAGCTCAACGAACTGACCGATTTTGTGAAGCGTCCGCAGGTGGGTGCCAAGGGATTGGTCTACATCAAATACGAGGCCGACGGCTCGGTGAAGAGTTCTGTAGACAAGTTCTACACTCCCGAGGCCCTCAATGAGATCAAGCAGGTGATGGGAGCCAAGGACGGCGACCTCGTGCTGATACTCTGCGGCGACAACGCCAACAAGACGCGCATCCAGCTCTGCAGCCTGCGTCTGGAGATGGGCGAGCGTCTGGGACTGAGAGACAAGAATGTGTTCAAGTGCCTGTGGATTGTCGACTTCCCGCTCTTTGAGTGGAGCGACGAGGAGCAGCGACTCATGGCCACACACCATCCGTTTACCATGCCCAACCCCGATGATATCCCCTTGCTCGACGAACATCCTGAGCAGGTGCGCGCCTTGGCCTACGACTTCGTGTGCAACGGCATCGAAGTGGGTGGCGGTAGCATCCGTATCCACGACACACAGCTACAGGAACGCATGTTCGAGGTGCTCGGATTTACCAAGGAACGTGCCGAGGCACAGTTCGGTTTCCTGATGAACGCATTCAAATATGGTGCTCCTCCCCACGCTGGTCTGGCCTTCGGTCTCGACCGTTTCGTGAGCATCATGGCTGGATTGGACAGCATCCGTGACTGCATTGCCTTCCCGAAGAACAACAGCGGACGCGACGTGATGCTCGATGCTCCGTCTGTCATCGACGACAAACAGCTCGACGAGCTGCAGCTTCGCGTAGACTTGAAGAAATAACCGGAGGCCCACGCCTCCCCAAAACAGCAGCTCCCGCCAACCTTTTACAGGTTGGCGGGAGCTGTCGTATTATTGGGTGGAGGCTCTGATAAATCGGACGGGTCAGACCAGTCGGACCTGTCCGATCAGCCTGAAGGGTCTGCCCTGTCAGAGATCACCCCTCTCTTTCCTCAAGATCAATTGGTCTTGGTGTATAGATAGCGCTTGATAGAGCGTTTCGGAGTCTTGGCAAACTCCTCCTCATGGATACGGATGTCGCTCAGACGGCAGTAGGCCGGCAGAATGGCATTGATGAGTTTGCGGTTCTCTTCCATGATTTTCTCTAAGTCAGCATTGTTGAATCCCATCTGCTTGGCAGCCTCAAAGTCGGGGAAAACCAGTCCGACGAGTTTCTCATCTTCCTGTATCACCACACTCTCGCTGACCATTGTCATGGAGTTCAGCTTATCCTCAATCTCCTCAGGATAGATGTTTTGGCCATTGGAACCCAAGAGCATGTTCTTCGAACGGCCCTTGATAAACACGTTTCCATCCTCGTCCATCGTACCCAGATCGCCCGTGTGGAACCATCCGTTCTCATCGATGGCTGCCTGAGTAGCCTCCTCGTTCTTATAGTATCCAAGCATCACGTTGGGACCCTTGGTCAAAATCTCACCAGGCACATTGCGCGGATCGGTGCTGTCTATTTCCACTTGCATGTTCAGGGCAGCCTTTCCACAAGACCCCGGAACAAACTCTTTGTAGTCAGCATAACAGATAATCGGGCCACACTCTGTAGCGCCATAGCCTACGGTATATTTGAATCCAATCTGATGAAGGAACGTTTCCACCTCCTGGCTGAATGCCGCACCGCCGACGATAATCTCATAGAAGTTACCACCGAAGGCCTCTGTGACCTGAGTATTGATGCGTTCAAAGATCTTCTTGTTGATGCCCGGCATCTTCAACAGCAAACGAATCTTGGTGTCTTGAATCTTCGGGAACACCTTTTTCTTGATAATTTTCTCAATCACCAGCGGCACAGCGATGATAACCCTTGGCTTCACTTCGGCAAAAGCCTGTGCGATAACCACCGGTGATGGTACACGGGTGAGGTAGAAGATGTGGCAACCAGTGACAAACTCATAGAGGAATTCAAATGACAGTCCGTACATGTGGGCCATAGGAAGGATGCTGATAACATTGTCGCCAGGTTTGAGTTCCGTGCCCAGCACGTTCTCGGCAAAGTCAAGATTGCTCCTGAGTGATCGGTAAGGCAACATCACTCCCTTGGAGAATCCCGTCGTTCCACTGGTATAATTAATCAGTGCCAAATCGTCAGGATTGCTCTCTATATAATAATTCACATGCTCCGGACGGAAATATTTGGGGTATTTCTTACCGAAGAGTTCATTCAGATGCTCACGGGCATAGGTGAGCTTGTCTGTACGCGACAGAACCAACGAGTAGTCGGGAATATAGATGATACCTTCAAGACCGGGCATCTTGGTAGCATCAATCTCCGTAGCCACCACATCACCGACAAACAACAGTTTCGCATCCGAATGGTTAACGATGTTGTGCATCTGGTCTGCAGTGAACTCATGGAGTATCGGAACTGCTACCGCTCCATAGGTCAGCACAGCCAGAAAAGCAGCAGCCCAGGCAGCACTGTTGCGTCCGGCCAGTGCGATTTTGTCTCCGCGTACCACACCGGAGTTCTCAAACATGATGTGAAGTTTCTCTATTTTCCGCGCCACATCATGATACTGCAATGTAGCTCCCTTAAAATCGGTGAGCGCATCTCGTTCCCAGTTATCAATAATACTTTGCTGTATTCTTTGATTAAAACTTGAGTATGAATCCATATTTCTTATTTCTTGTATGATATCCGCATGCCCATCCCCACAGGAAAGGGCGGCGGTTAAATACTATTCTGATACAAATAACGCTTGATAGACTTCTTCGGTGTCTTCTCAAACTCCTTGTCCTGCAATCTGAACTCACTGATTTTGCAGAATGGCGGGAGTTTAGCGTTCAACTCTTTACGGTTTTGTTCCATCACACTTCGCAAGTCTTCTTCCGTAAATCCAAGCGACTGAGCCTGCAAAAGATCGGGATGGATCAGCCCAACAAGTTTGTCACCTTTCTGCACAATGATGCTTTCACTGACCATAGTCATGGAGTTGAGACGGTCTTCTATCTCTTCAGGATAGACATTCTGACCATTGGCACCCAACAACATGTTCTTGATGCGCCCGAGGATGAATACATGTCCGTCCTTGCTCATCTTGGCCAGGTCGCCTGTATGGAACCATCCGTCCTTGTCAATCACCTCGTTTGTGGCCTTGGCATTCTTGTAATAGCCTTGCATGACGTTCAGTCCGCGAGTCACAATCTCACCGGCTTCGTTCTCGGGATCCTTGCTCAGAATTCTCACTTCCATGTGTTTCACTGCCGTTCCACATGATCCCGGCACGAAATCGCGGTAGTCGGAGTAGGTAATCATCGGGCCGGTCTCCGTGGTGCCATAGCCCACTGTGATGGGGAAATTGATGCTCGTGAAGAACTCTTCAATTTCCTTGCTGAAACTTGCACCACCGATGACCACCTCATAGATATTGCCACCCATGAATTCCATCACCTTCTGGCAGATGCGTTCTCGCACAATCTTCTTCACTCCCGGCATCTTCATGAGCATCCGCACACGGTAGTTGTTGATAAGCGGGAAGACATTTGTACGAATGATTTTCTCAATAATCAGCGGCACCGACACGATGATGTTGGGCCGGATATCCATAAACGCCTCCTGGATGATGGTCGGGCTGGGCACTCTGGTGAGGAAATAAAGGTGGTTTCCACAGCAGAACTGCAACAAGAACTCACAGCTCAGACCATACATGTGGGCCATCGGAAGGATAGACAGCACGTCACAATGCTTCTTAAGTTTGCTGCCAATGTCCTGCGTCAGGAAGTCAAGATTGCTCCACAAAGAGCGGAAAGGCAACATCACTCCCTTGGAGAAACCGGTCGTACCACTGGTATAATTAATCATCGCCAGTTCCTCACCCTCATCATGATAGTAATGTACATGCTCCTGTCTGAAGTATTTAGGGTATTTCTGACCATAGAGTTCGTTCAGATGTTCGCGTGCCACGGTCAGCCTTTCCGAGCGACTTGCCACTAAGGAAAAGTCGGGCAAATAGAAGATACCATCAAGATTAGGCATCATCTCCGTATCAAGAGCCGTAGAGACCACATCGCCTACGAAAAGCAGTTTAGACTCCGAATGGTTCACGATGTTGTAGATTTGCTCTGGCGTGAACTCATGCTGGATAGGCACTACGACTGCTCCGTAAGTTACGGTAGCCAGGAATGCACATGCCCACAACGAACTGTTGCGCCCACAGATGGCAATCTTGTCACCGGATTTGATACCAGAGTAATCAAACATGATATGCAGCTTTTCTATCTTACGGGCTACATCATGGTATTGGAGCGTTACTCCTTTATAATCGGTCAAGGCATCTCTATCCCAGTTGGAGATAATAGCGCTTTCAATGAGAGCATTGAAACTTGGCACTTTTTCCATTGCACACAAATCAAAATTTTGTGCAAAGGTACAATCTTGCCTGCACATACCCAAAAATATTGTGCAGTTTTTTCATGATTTGTAGCAGTTTAGGACATAAAATTCTACTTTTTGGAATATTACAATACGATAACAACGTATTAAAGGGTAAAAACAAACATTGCACAAAAGAAAGATGAATGTCTGTTGTCATAAACACCAATCTTTCGCTTTCTGAAAATCAATGGCAGAACAAGCTCAGCCTGTCCTGCCATTGATGATTGTTGAGAAGTCAGAAGATTGGATAGAAATCAATCTTCCATGAGCTTGCGGTAGCGGCCCTTCTTGATATCCTCATTGCCGAGTCTACGGGCTTTATTGATTTCATACTCAGAGTAATCGCCCTCGAAGAACACCACTTCGCCATTGCCTTCAAAGGCCAGAATGTGGGTGCAGATACGGTCGAGGAACCATCGGTCGTGGCTGATGACCACAGCACATCCGGCAAATCCCTCCAGACCTTCCTCCAGAGCACGCAGCGTATTCACGTCAATGTCATTGGTAGGTTCATCGAGCAGCAGCACGTTGCCTTCCTGCTTCAGGGCCAAAGCCAGCTGCAGGCGGTTGCGCTCACCACCGGAGAGCACCCCGCAGAGCTTGTTCTGATCGACTCCCGAGAAGTTGAAACGCGAGAGATAAGCCCGCGAATTGATGTCACGGCCACCCATCCGGATAGACTCGTTGCCGCCGGAGATAACGTCGTAGACCGTCTTGTTAGGGTCGATGTCCTTGTGTTGCTGGTCCACATAGGCCAGTTTCACGGTCTCGCCCACCTCAAACGTTCCACCATCTACCTTCTCCAATCCCATGATCAGGCGGAAAAGGGTGGTCTTTCCGGCACCATTGGGGCCGATGACACCCACGATTCCGTTGGGCGGCAGCATGAAGTTGAGGTCGGAGAAGAGCACTTTCTCGCCGAAAGCCTTCTGCACATGCTGGGCCTCGATGACCTTGTTTCCGAGTCGCGGACCGTTGGGGATGAATATTTCGAGCTTCTCCTCACGTTCCTTCTGCTCCTCGTTGAGCATCTGGTCGTAGGAGTTCAGACGGGCCTTACCCTTGGCCTGACGGGCCTTGGGAGCCATACGCACCCATTCCAACTCGCGTTCCAGAGTCTTGCGACGCTTCGAGGCGGTCTTCTCCTCCTGTTCCATACGCGTGGTTTTCTGCTCCAGCCATGAGGAATAGTTGCCCTTCCAGGGGATGCCCTCACCGCGGTCGAGTTCCAATATCCACTCGCTCACATCGTCGAGGAAGTATCTGTCGTGGGTCACAGCAATCACCGTACCCTCGTATTGCTGCAGATGCTGCTCCAGCCAATCGATGCTTTCGGCATCCAAATGGTTGGTAGGCTCGTCGAGCAACAGCACATCGGGTTTCTGCAGAAGCAGTCGGCAGAGGGCCACACGACGACGCTCGCCACCCGAGAGATGGGTTACGGGCAGATCGCCAGCCGGACAACGCAGGGCAGCCATCGCACGTTCGAGCTTCGAATCGATGTTCCACGCGTCGGTGGCATCAATGATATCCTGCACCTCGGCCTGTCGCTGCATCAGCGCATCCATCTTATCCTGGTCGCTGTAGTATTCCTCCTCGCCAAACTTTCGGTTGATTTCGTCGTACTCGGCCAGTGCATCATACACCTTCTGAACGGCCTCCATGATGTTCTCCTTCACCGTCTTGGTCTCGTCGAGAGGCGGATCCTGCGGCAGATAACCCACGGAATATCCCGGGCTCCACACCACCTCGCCCTGCGTGGGCTGTTCTATTCCGGCAATGATCTTCATCAGCGTGGACTTTCCCGCGCCGTTGAGACCGATAATACCGATTTTTGCACCATAGAAGAACGAGAGGTATATGTTCTTCAGAATCTGTTTTTGGTTCTGGGGGATGATTTTCGACACACCCACCATCGAGAAGATAATCTTCTTGTCGTCTACTGTTGCCATATAAGTTTAACTATTGTTTTTCTATCTATATCCGTCGCATCAAGATGCCCTGACACTGACGGCCTTATCCTATCGGTGCTTCGTCTAACTGGCCGAAGCACCGATCCCTCCTTTGCAAAAATACGAAAAAAAATCGGTTTTCTTTCCTTTTTCTCTGTCAGACCTTATCCCTTGCGTCTGAAGATCCGGTCAAAAGTCTTCCGTCCACAGACGTAATACTGCCACAGGATACTGACACCCGACCTGTCTTCCGCTGCTGCCTCCACGCGGTTGCGCTGTATCTCTTCGCGGTCGGCATCAAATTCGTGGCGCCACTGGCTGAAAGCCTTACGCGCCTTATAGATGGCTTTGAAGTCGCCCACGTTGCGATTGAACACCAATGTCTGGAAAGCAGCAAGATAATCGAGCCACCACCGCATGCGCATCACGCCCCTCAGGTCTTCCTCAGGCAGGTTTTTGTAGAGCATCGTGAGGTTGTTGCGGAAGTTGAGAAAGGTCTTCATCGGGTTGCCTTTGGGCAGCGTGCCACCTCCCACATGATAGACCGTACTGTCGGGTTCACACACGATGCGCTTGCCTATCAGCCGCAGTCGCCAGCAGAGGTCTATCTCTTCGTTGTGGGCAAAGAAGCGGCCGTCGAGTCCGCCCACCCGCCAATAGTCGGCGGCACGTATCATCAGGCACGCTCCCGTGGCCCAATGGATTTCCATGGTGGTGTTGTATTGTCCGCGGTCTTGCTCCACCGTGTCAAACACCCGGCCCCGACAGAAGGGATAACCATATCGGTCGATAAAGCCGCCCGATGCGCCGGCATACTCAAAACGCATCTTGTCGGCCACCGACAACAGTTTGGGCTGGCAGGCTGCAATATCTTCGGAATCTTTCAGGATGTCATACAGCGGTTCCAGCCAGTGCTCGGTCACCTCCACGTCGGAGTTGAGCAGCACGTAGTATTCGGCATCAATCTGTCGCAACGCACGGTTGTAGCCCTCGGCAAAACCATAGTTTTTGTCCAGCTGGATGGTCTTCACCTGCGGGAACTCCTGCCGGAGCATCTCCATAGAGTTGTCGGTCGACGCATTGTCGGCTACCCATACATCGGCACTTCTCAACGAATAGCGTAGCACGGTGGGCAGATACCTGCACAGCATCTCCACTCCATTCCAGTTTAATATGACGATTGCGATTTGCATGTCTATTATATATGATAAGGTGTAAGGTTTGTTTCTTCAAGACCGTCTCTACAGCATGGCACACCGCAGCGCACTCCGGTCGTGGGTGAAGTCGCCGAGACGCACACGCACGATGGTGTTGTCCAGCTCCTCACGGGCCTCCGATGCCGGCAATTCCACGCGGATATAGTTCTTCGTGAAACCGTGCATGGCCTTGCCACGCGTGGCTTTCTCAAAGAGCACCTCGGCCTCCTGACCGATATGGGCGGCATAAAACTCCTGCAGCTTGCGGTCTGACATCTCTAGCAGTCGCTTGGAACGCAACTTCTTGTCGGCCTCATTCACCACGTAGGGAATGCTCAATGCCGACGTGCCGGGGCGTTCCGAATAGGGGAACACATGCAGTTGGGTCACGGGCAGACCGTTGAGGAAATCGTAGCAAGCCTCAAAATATTCGGGCTGCTCTCCCCGACATCCCACCATCACGTCTACGCCGATGAAGGCATCGGGCATCTTCTCCTTGATGAGATGTATCTTGTGGGCAAAGAGCGCGGTGTCGTAGCGGCGGTGCATCAGCCGCAACACCTCGTCGCTTCCGCTTTGCAGCGGGATATGGAAATGGGGCATGAAAGCACGCGAATGGGCACAATAGTCGATGAGCTCGTCGTCCATGAGGTCGGGCTCGAGACTGCTGATGCGGTAGCGTTCGATGCCCTCCACCTCGTCGAGGGCCTTCACCAGGTCGATAAACCGTTCGCCGGTGGTGCGCCCGAAGTCGCCGATGTTCACACCGGTGAGCACGATCTCGCGTCCGCCCTCACTCGCCGCCTGTCGCGCCTGCTCCACGAGCGAAGCGATGGTCGGGTTGCGCGAGAGTCCGCGGGCATAGGGAATGGTGCAGTAGGTGCAGAAATAGTTGCAGCCGTCCTGCACTTTCAGGAAGTAGCGGGTGCGGTTGCCACGGGCACAGGAGGCCTGAAACGACTTGATGTCGCGCGTCTTCACACTAAGAAAACGGTGCAGATGACCTTCGCGGGGCTGCGACCACGCCTCCGAAAGATGCTGTATCAGTTCGGCCTTCTCGTTGGAACCGAGCACGAGGTCCACGCCGTCTATCCGGCTCACTGTCTCACTCTCCAACTGGGCATAGCATCCGGTCACCACCACAAAGGCCCCAGGGTTCTTTCTCACCATGCGGTGGATGGCCTGCCGGCACTTGTGGTCGGCCACCTCGGTCACCGAACAGGTGTTGATCAGGCAGATATCTGCCTTCTCGTCCTTGGCCGCCGGTGTCACCCCCATCTGCTCCAACATCTTGCCAAACGTGGAGGTTTCAGAGAAGTTCAACTTGCAACCAAGGGTATAATATGCTGCTTTTTTACCTTGAAAAGCACTTGAATCAATCATTATTATATAATTTGTAGGATGCAAAGGTAGTGGTTTTAGCCGAAATCCGGCCCGAAAGAGCGTTATAATTTAACCCTTTTGGAAGCGAACACAATATTTAACCTTTATTTACACTCCGTATAACATTGATAATCAACGCCTTATTAAAAAGTTACAAAACGGCTATAAAAAAAAGTCAAAAAAAAGACCAACGTATTGAAAATTTGCTTACCTTTGCAACGTTTTAATAAACAAATGATTGTTTTACAGATTTAAAAAGCAAAGAAAATGAAGAAATTAGTTTTTATGTTCGTAGCTATTGCAGCTATCTCTTTCGCATCTTGTGGTCAGAAGAATCAGAGCGCAGCTTCTGCTGCTGACTCTGACACTACAGCCGTTGACACTGCTGCTGTTGATTCAGCTGCTGCTGACACCGCTGCTGTTGACACTGCAGTTGCTCAGTAATTCAGTTGCATTAACTCGAATTGAAAAATGAGAGACACCGCCCAAGACTTAGTCTTGGGCGGCTTTTTTTATTCCTTACAATCAGACCGAAGCCATACGGCTTCGGCCCGAATTACAGATTACAGAGTCATCCCCGCCTCTTTCGCATTGAGACGATGCCTCCCACGCAAACCGATATTTCCCGGCGCGGGGCCTGCCTCACTCCTTTCCGCCAAACGCATCCATGATTTCCGTGGGACGTCCATTTTGAAATGCGCCGAGCGGATATTCACCTTCCAACTCCGGTGCCCAATAGAACACGCCATGGCAATGACCGTCGGTCTTGTTGCGGGCAGCGTCTATGATGGCCGACAGAATCTTCTTTCCTTCCACAGGCTTCTTCACTTCCACGCCCGTTTCTACGACCATCGACTCTGTTCCATATTTCTGATAAAAATATTTGATGTTTTCAGCAAAGTCGCGCACAGTGCCCTGCCAGTCTTTCTCGAGCTTTGCCAGCACATCCCAATAGGGATAGACACTCACCCCGATGATATCCCAGGCAACGCCATTTTTCCTTAACCCGTCAAAGATAAACTCATAGCGTTTTCGGTCGCAGCCACCGTCAAGATGGATGATGACCTTTGCATCGGGATAAACCGCACGCACACCCTCGATTCCGGCAGCTGTCAGCCCGGCATACTGTTCCATGTTGTCTTCGGCTCGACCCATCGGCCAGAGAAAACCATGAGTCGTCTCATTGCCTACCTGCACCCATTTCACATCGATCTGATGCTTCTTGAGCAATCGGAGCACATCCTCGGTGTGCCCACGCAAAAGGTCTTTCATCTCGCCATAGTTGGAATACTGCCAGGCTGCGGGGATATGTTGTTTACCCGGGTCGGCCCACCAGTCACTATAATGAAAATCTATCATCACGGGCATACCGTAATATTTTGCACGACGAGCCATCTCAAGCACATCCTTTGCACCCGACCATCCTCCACGCGGATGAACCCACACACGCAGTCTCACGGCATTGAGACCCAGTTCATGCATCAGTGCGGTGTTTTCACGCAGCTGGCCCTGTCGGTTGTAAAAGCGTTTTCCTTCTGCTTCCATCTGCGTCGTGCCACTGATATCTGCCCCCAGCCAGAAGGTCGTGTCACGTTGGCCAAAGGCTGAAAGAGAGGAAAAGAGAAAAAGAAAGAAAAGAAAAAGATAATGTTTCATGCTGTGATATTCTGTTGATAGTTATTCAATACTTAATGTCTGCACCGATTATGGTGTCTGCGCTGTCATCAATCCATTTTCCTGAACAAAGCGTTGCAGCTCACTGCCATCATCGAGCGAAGGAGCATAGTCGGTAAGCACACATATCATATCCGGTCCACACAGGCTGAGAAGGTCGCGGGCTGTATTGAGCACACAGATATTCCCGGCCAATCCACAGATATCGATTCTGTCGATTTTGAGAGCTGCAATGAGTCGCACGATGACCGATGCCGAACTGGCATTCTCCATAATGGAATATTCGTCTTTGTTGATTTGGTCGCCCTTATAGAGCATCGTAAACCCTCCGCGCGACCGGTTGAGCGAGTCCAGCAGCCGCTGCCATACCGCAGCACCAGCCGAATGTTGCACACAATGGGTCGGCCACTCGCCTCCCCTGTGGCTGAACGAGCAGTGGTTGAAGGGATGCCAGTCTGAGGTGACGAGCTTCACCGCGTAGTCACTGCCATGATGATCGATATAGTGGGCTAAACGATCCATTGCGTCCGCCGCGCCGGGCACGGGCAGCGAACCACTGATAAAATCAATCTGAGGATCTACGATGAGCAGCAATCTGTTTGTTTCCATAACAAAAAGCAGGTATAAATTTATTTCGAAAGCAAATATAAGAAGAATATCCTACAATGCCAAAGGTACGTCTTAAATAATATCAACGAGTCAAATTTTTTCTGAATTTTGGGGACGTTGCTTATAACATGACAAAAGGTTCGTATAGCGTGTTTCTAAGCCAAACTATCGATAGGGAATGCCTTCAAATGCTGGTTTTACCTCAGGAAAAGGACTTTTTTGTCTGATTTTGGGTTCCCTTTCTCTACTTTCAGGGCATTTTCGCATCGCGATGAGGTAGTAATCGCAATGCGATTAGATAGTAAAGGCAACACGATTAGATAGTAATCGTCAAACCTTCTTTTGTAAACAATTTACAACTCATTGATAATCAGCAGAAAGAAAAATACCGTTTTTCGTCCAGTTTCCTGTCCGTTTTCTTCAGAAATCAAAACTGGAACCGTTTTCAAGGCTATTCTTCAAGATTTTTCAATGGCATTTTCGCGGACTATACAACATCCTTTCCATCCCATCACCTACTCCCCGCGCTGGTAAACCGATGGGTAGTTTTCAGATAAATTCCATCGGTCCTTGGCAATTATACCGTATTATACTTGGCCGTACCAATAAAAAAATGTATTTTTGAAGCATAGGAACACTTCCTGTTTTCATCAATAAAAAGAATTGATAATGAAGAAACCGTTTCTCCTTTTCTGCCTTATGATTAGTCTTGGGATTGCTGCCCAGCGTCCACTGCATGTCCGCACGCTGCCGATGGACTCCATCAGGCTGAGCGATCCGAGCATCCTCGCCGACACGATGACCCGTCAATATTATATGACAGGCACCGGCGGCATGCTCTGGAAAAGCCGTGACCTGAAGATGTGGACGGGTCCTTATCAGGTGGCCGACATCGACTCCACCTCATGGATGGGGCCACACCCGATGATCTGGGCGGCTGAACTGCATGCCTACCACGGCAAATACTACTACTTCGCGACGTTCACCAATAGTGCGGTGAAGATAGATACCGTGCGTGGCAACGTCATCGAGCGACGAGCCTCGCAGGTGTTGGTGAGTGACTTTCCCGACGGGCCCTACCGGCTTTTCGGCGATGCCACCTATCTTCCCGCCGACCGCCCCACCCTCGACGGCACGTTTTGGGTAGACCGCGACGGCCATCCCTACATGGTGTTTTGCGGCGAATGGCTGGCCAACTGGAACGGCACGATAGAGAAAATCAGGCTCAAGGACGACCTGAGCGGCACCATCGGCACACCCACGGTGCTGTTTCGCGCATTCGATTCGCCCTGGAGCCGCGAGCGTGAGAACGGCATCGAGGGTCCCAACAAGGTGACCGACGGCCCTTATCTCTTCCGCACCGCGACGGGACGACTGGGTATGATCTGGACGTCGTGGATTTATGATGTCTACACGCAGGGCGTGGCCTACTCCAAGAGCGGCACGCTCGACGGGCCGTGGGAGCAGCAGACGATGCCCATCACGCCACCCAACTTCGGACATGGCATGCTGTTTCGCGATTTCAGCGGGCACACATTGATGTCGGTCCACAGCCATAAGAATGTGAACGGACGCTATATCCGCGTGCCCCATCTGTTTGAGGTGGACCTCAGCGGAGACCGGCTGGTGGTGGAAAAACAAATCAGATAGAGCTATGGCACAGAAGTTTGTCATCACCCGCAGGGGCATCCTGCGACTCGGCCACGTGTCGATGCACAAGGATTTGCTGCAGGCGGGCGATGCCTGCATGGGCGGCGGGTTCTGGCGTTTCGATCCTGTGACGATGCGACTGGAACTGAGTGGCCGGTCGTATGACTTCGGCGAGCCGATGTGGGAGTGGCTTCTCGGCAGCGGCCTCACCCTCAAAGTGCCCCACCAATGGCAGGGCATGCGCATTGTCTACGCCCCCGACGACCCCGCTCAGCGACCGTTGGCCGTGAGCGAGGAGTTCGCTATCGAATACATCTAAGCTGTATGGCGGATAACGAAGGAAGAGGGAGGAATCATTGAATGCGCCATATCATTTGATGTTGGCATAAGGTTAACCGCTTTTTTTTCATTAAAAGATAGAAAAATTCGATATTTTCGGCTTTTTCATTTAACTTTGTTCTATCAGTCTGCCAACCCAATTTGGCAGGAGATAACGAACACTTTAAATCGAAAATCAATATGAAACTCGCTGAAGCACTGGCCATCCGGAAGGATGTGCAGAAGAAGATAGAACAGCTCCGAAGCCGTCTGGTGAACAACGTGAGGGTGCAGGAGGGTGACGAACCGAATGAGAACCCGCAAGAACTGATGCAGGAACTCAACGGCTGTCTGACGCAGTTGCAACGTCTTATCTTCCAAATCAACTGCACCAACATGCACACCGAGAGCGAGGGGAAGACTCTCACGCAACTCATGGCGGAGCGCGACGTGCTGTCGTTGCGCATTGCGGCCCTGCGCGATGTGTTTAACAGGGCATCGGAATCACAGGAGCGTTACAGCCGTTCGGAAATCAAAGTGGTGACCACCATAGACGTGAAGGCCCTCGGCCGCGACATCGACGCGTGGTCCAAACAACTGCGCGAACTCGACATCCGCATTCAGGGGCTGAATTTTGCCACTGAGTTGGAAGAATAAAACATATATTATGGTGTAGTCTGGCCTTGTCAGGTGTGAGCTAAAAACTATTGCGGTAGTCAGTGTCGGGGTCCTGACGGCGTTCAAATCGCCATTTCCTTACGGTGCAAGACCCAGCATATCTACCGCACGGCGCATGTCTTATCGCGCACGTTGCATGACCATTAGCTGACTGACAAGACAGACGAGGGTGGGACGATGGGAGAATTTTGAAGGACGAATGAGGAGATTTTTGAAGGACGAATGAGGAGTGAGGAAGGACAAATGAGGAGGGTGGAAGGACAAATGGAGAGATTCTTAAAGGACGAATGGAGAAGGAGGATGGAGTGAAAAGAGGGGAGATGATGAGATGAAGCCTCCTTTTGCGCTGCGCCGTTACGTAAGAAAAACCATCAGAAAAGGCGGTGATTTATGCAGCGGTGAAGCGGAAAAGGAGGCTTCACGCTATTTTCTCAATTCCCAAAACGCTACGGCTGCGGCAGCCGCCACGTTGAGCGAGTCGACGCCGTGGGCCATCGGGATGCGCACCACGAAGTCGGTCGAGGCAATGGTTTCGTGGGGCAGGCCGTCGCCCTCGGTACCCATCACGAGAGCCAGACGCGGTTCACGCTTCAGCTCGGGGGCATCAAGGGGAATAGATTTGTCGGTAAGGGCCATTGCCACGGTGCGAAATCCGAGGTGGCGCAGGGTGTCGAGCGGGTTGCCCGAGCCTTCTGCCGGGTTGCCCGAACCGTCTTCGGGACCGTCGAGCCATGTCCACGGCACGAGGAATACGCTGCCCATCGACACCCGGATGGCCCTGCGGTTGAACGGATCACAGGCGTTTCGCGTGACCAGAACGCCGTCGATGCCCAGCGCTGCGGCCGAGCGGAAGATAGCTCCGATATTCGTAGTGTCGACCACGCCGTCGATGACCACCACCCTTGAAGCCCCTTTGCACACCTCCTCCACGGTGGGAGGCTGGGGCCGTCGCATGGCGCAGAGCACGCCACGGGTAAGGATATAGCCCGTGAGTCGGGCCAGCAGCTCGCGGTCGCCGGTATAGACGGGGATGTCGCCGCACTGCGCAATGATGTCGGCGGCATCGCCTTCGATGTGGCGTTGCTCGCAAAGCAGTGACAATGGCGTATATCCCGACTGCATCGCCACACGGATTACCTTGGGGCTTTCCACGATGATGATGCCCTGGTCGGGCTGGAGTTTGTTGCGCAACTGGTGGTCGGTGAGGTGGCTGAAGACCTCTACGCCGGGGTGGTCAAGCGTTGAGATGGGTATGACGGACATGGGCTGAACGCGGGATTTATATGTTTTGCTATGGACAAAGTTACGCAATATATCCCACATTCAGCCCCTATGCCATCGAAGAATCGGTGTTGTTTCGCAGAAATTATCCCCAGACCTCCTCGGCAATCTGCCTCACCAGGTCTATCTTGGCCCATTGTTCAGCCTCCGAAAGCTTGTTGCCGATCTCGCAAGAAGCAAATCCACACTGCGGACTGAGGTAGAGACGGTCGAGCGAAACGTATTTCGAGGCATCCTCGATCCGGCGCAAAAGGGTGTCTCTCTCCTCAAGGACGGGCGACTTGGTCGTAACCAATCCCAGCACCACACGCTTGTCTTCGGGCACCGATTGCAGCGGTTCGAAACCACCGGAACGGTCGTCATCAAACTCCAGATAATAGCCGTCGACATTCTCTTGGGCAAAAACATAGGGGGCCACACGGTCGTATGGGCCTTGGCTGGCGTAGGTGGAGTGGTAGTTTCCACGGCAAATATGGGTATTGATGACTAAGTCTTCGGGATGGTTTTCTATCGCAAGGTTGTTGATGCGCAGGTAGCGCTCGGCCTCTGTACGCAGCGAAAACGCCGACGAAAGCTTCGAACGCCAAAAACTATCGTCCACTATCATACCCCAGGTGCAGTCGTCCAACTGGATGTTGTGGCATCCGGCGGCGTGCAAATCGCGTATGACGGTCTGATAAGCCACGGCGATATCATGTTCCAACTCAAGGAGATCGGGGTAGACGCGCTTGGTATTCAGGGTGTTGTCACCACGAAACAACTCTGCCAGAAACTGCGCGGGGGCAGGGATTGTCTGCTTGGCGATGAAACCCGGCTCCTCGAATTGCTTCACAAACTTGAAGTGATCGACGATAGGATGGTGCTCACCCGAGATCTTTCCCGTGAGCCGTATGGAGCCTTTGGTGGTCTCCTCGCCGTGGAACTGATAGCCATGCTCCAGTTCGATGTGCTCCACTCCGCCAAATCCCCACATGAAATCCAGATGCCAGTAGCTGCGACGGAACTCGCCGTCGGTAAGCGCATGCAGGCCGTGGGCCTTCTGCTGGTTGATGAGTTGGGTAATCAGGCGATCTTCGGTAGACTTCAATTCCTCTGCCTCGATAGTCCCTTTGCTGAACGCGGCTCGTGCTTCCTTCAACTCCTTTGGGCGCAGAAAGCTGCCCACATGGTCGACACGAAACGGTGTATAAATCGTATTGTTGCTCATATTATCTCCCTTTCCAATAACTTCTAATGGGTTGTTCTGTATCTTTTCAGCCACAAAGTTAACCTCATTACATTTAATCGACAAATATTTTGCTATCTTCGGCAAATTATACTACATTTGCCAGGCAAACAATACAATCATAGAATATTATTCTAAGAAATAAAGATTTTAAGGAAATGAACAACGAAGAAAAGCTCGATGACATTGACATCAAAATCCTCAGACAACTCCAACGCGACGCCCATCTTACGGTGAAGGAACTCGCCGCACGCGTCCATCTGTCGCCGTCGCCCACGTTTGAGCGACAGAAACGGTTGGAACGGGAGGGATATATCGAACGATACATGGCCGTGGTGAACTCGGAAAAGGTGGGCAATGGCATCATTGTGCTGTGCAATATCCGCCTGAAGCAGCACACACAAAAGCTCATTCAGGAGTTTATGGATGCCGTTCAGCAGATTGACGAGATTACGGAGTGCTTCAATACGAGTGGTGATTTCGACTTCCTCATTAAGGTTTATGCCCGCGACATGAAGGCATACCAGCAGTTTATGCTGAACACTCTGGGTACGATAGAATGCGTGGGAAGTCTGCATTCGGTGTTTGTCATCGGCGAAATCAAGAATACCCGTGGGGTGCCGGTGGTGGAAACGCGGCGGGAATAGCATCGCTCGTCCTTACAATGCCTATTTCTCCATCCCACCCACTAACACACAAACCCACCACCCCACTACCAAACCACCCCACCAACTCACCATCCCACCACCCCAAAAGCAAATCCTCCCTACCGTCGCTACGGCAGGGAGGCTCTAAGACTTACAATTTGCTCTGGTCTTTCATGGGTTCATTACATGAACGTTGAGTATATATAGAAACGTTGGTCAACTATTATTTATCCCTCGATCGGCATGCGACGGCGAGGGCCATTGGGCGTTTGTTGTCCCAAACCAAGACCTTGCCGAGGTGTGCACCCTGCTTAATGCTGACAGACAGAGGCCTTTCGGCGAAATATTTAATGATCCTTATGTCATCCTTAAACCAACAAAACAGCATGACAGTTGGTGACATTTCTCGGACAAGGTGATGGTTAAGAAGCCGTAAGCATGATTGATCGTAGTCTGGCCTATTGCCGAGGCGATGACGGTGGCGATGCTTGGCGCTGGACCGTCGGTGTCTTTCTGGTAGCCGGACGGCCGGTGAAGGCGGTGGGCAGAGGTATTATTTGAGGCGCGGCATAGCGGTTGGGAGGGGGCTTCCTGGACGATATCTGAGGGTGGGCGTAGTACGCCCACTTACGGCACGAGCACGAGGGGCAAGGCGAGAGAGCAGCCGAGGCGGGACGCAAGGCAAGCGAAGCCAAGGCGAGAGAGCTGCCGGGGCGGGACGCAAGGCAAGCGAAGCCGGGGCGAGAGAGCAGCCGAGACGGGACGCAAGGCAAGCGAAGCCGGTGCGAGAGAACAGCCGAGGCGGGACGCAAGGCAAGCGAAGCCGGGGCGACGGAGCCCTAAGGGCTAAAAGACGAGACCGAGACTGAACTGCAGGGAGTGTCGCCAGAGGCTGGGATAAGCATAGATCAGGTCGGGGGAGGAGGACAGTGGGGCATCGCTGGGTGGTGTCTTGAAGCCGATAGCCGTAGGTACATGGTCTATCTGCTGAAGGTTGTAACCGAGCCTGAAGTTCAGACCGAAGTGGCGTTTGAGCATCCACTGATAGCCCGCACCGATGCTCCCGACGAATCCGCCCATAAATTGGGTGTCCTCAGCATTGTTGAACAGGGTGCTGCCGGCATCGAGATAGGTGTAAAAACCACGATGGGCGGCGAGCGGACGATAGCGGAATATGGCATACAGAGGCGCGGTGTTGACGTTCATGCTGTTGCTGCCGCAGTAGCGACTCAACCCAAATCCCACGCCGACCGTCATGTCGGGTCTGATGTTGTAGAGCGCATTCAGCGTGAGCGCATGCCCTTCCAGACCCGACGACTGGTGGTAGTCATAGTTGTGGAGCTTCTCATACACGCCGAGATGATAGCTATAGTCCAGCTCTATATGGAACCGAGCGTCGTTTTGCGCCATCGTCCCCACAGGCGCAAGGAGCACCATACCCACAACCATCATCAGCAGACGAAACCTTGTTTTCATATCATTCGCATCTTGTTCATTCTGACCTCATAACGCCGTTTCCACGGAATACCCCTATTCCGAAAATGTTTTTTTCAAGAAAAAAGTTTCGTATGGTAGTAGTATTGGGCGCGAAGGCTATCATTAACAAGTGTTTTCCAAGGTTTTATCCATACAAAAAGAGGATATGCCGGGCATATCCTCTTTGGTGTTTTGCAATTTTCTTATCTATAGAATAAGGAGAAATCAGCCCCTGTCGCGACTGACATCCGGTATCGTGGCCGATGCCAACAGCTCGCCGTCGAGTGTGAACATCGTGATGACACCATGCTCCATGATGCCCAGCGTGGGAGGATTGCCACCCTTGGGAAAGGTGACGGACCCCGTGTTGCAGCAGAGCGGGCCATCGGGCAGGCACGTCAACTCCCACAGATGGGTGTGCCCAGTGATGACGGCATCGTAGTGGCCGCGCGGCAGATGGTCCTTGTGGTAGACATGGCCGTGGGTCAACAGGATGCGCCGCCCCTCGTCCACGAGCAGCGTGTAGTCGTTGAGGATGGGGAAATCGAGCAACATCTGGTCCACCTCCGAGTCGCAATTGCCTCGCACAGCCACAATATCGTCGGCCAGAGGATTGAGCGCAGCCACGATGCCCTGCGCATCGAGACCCTCGGGCACACCGTTGCGCGGCCCGTAATTGATGATGTCTCCCAGAAGCAACAGCATGTCACAACGCTGCTCACGGTAGAAATCGAGCGCACGAAGCAAGCGGGGAAGCGATCCGTGGATGTCTGAAACCAATAGATATTTCATCGGTTCAGCTCCTCAGATAATCCCTCAACTCCGAGTTTTTCGTCATTCGGCAGATGGCGCGGATGGCCTTGTCGCGTATCTGGCGCACCCGCTCGCGCTTGAGACCCATGATGAGTGCCACCTGCATCATGGTCTTCGGCTCACCGTCGAGACCATAAAGGCTGCGCACCACCTGTCGGTCACGCTCCTCGAGTGCGTCGACCAGCGACCGCAACTCAAACAGCAACGCCTCGTTTTCGAGTTTGTCTCCCGGCACGGTGGCGTTCTGATCGGGTATCACATGACCCAGACTCAGCTCATGACTGCCCCCCACGGGCGCGTCGATGGAGAGCGCATGACTGCGTTTCTTCTCCAGTTTCGTGTCGCTCACGTTGCGTGGCACCCTGTAGAGTCCGGCCTGTTGCTCAATGGCCTGTTCCATGGCCTCACGGATATAAGGTGCGGCAAAGGTCACAAACCGCTTGTCCTGCGCACTGCTGAACTTCGTGGCGGCACGCAGCATACCGATGTTTCCCTCGCTCACGAGGTCTTCCACGGCCAGTCCGCGACCCTCATACTGATGGGCCAGCGACACCACATAAGTGAGGTTGGCAGAGGTGAGCCGGTCTATCGCACGGCTGTCGCCACCCTGAATGCGGTCGGCCAGCTGTCGTTCCTCCTCGTCGGAGAGGAGCTTCTCACGCCCGATCTCATGGAGATAGGCGTTGAGAGATTTCTTGTCCTTGTCCATAGTCGTATTATTCCAAACCGGATTCGAGCAGCAGTCCGGCCACTTCCTCTGGCGTGTTGAAAAGCATTCCGTCGGCCAGCTCCTCGTCGGAGAGCTCGTCGGAGAGCGTTTTCACCTGATCCTCAGTGAGTCGGGGGTTGCCGTCGGCATCCCGTGCGTCGCGCAACGCCTGTAGGATCTGTGCACGAAAATCTGCTGTTTCTTCCATTATTCCGGTGTTATTTTCGGTAAAGTTACATATAAAAAATGAAACATAGCCGTTTTTTTAAGGTTCATTCACGGCATGGACTGAAGTTTTTTAATTAATTTTGCCCCGAAGAAATCAGTCCGATGATCAACAAAGAGCGTGCACAGGTGGAGTCCTACCGGCAGAAAGCGGCCGACGGCGACCTCATGGCGATGAACAATCTTGGCGTGTGTTACCATACGGGACAGGGCGTCAAGGAAGACCATCGCATGGCTTTCGAGTGGTATATGCGTGCCGCTGTCGAGGGCGATGTGTACGCATGCTTCAATGTAGCTGAGTGTTATTACAAGGGCGACGGCGTGGAACAAGACCGCGCGAAGGCCTTCCCATGGTATCTGCGGGCGGCGAAGAAGGGCGACATGCAGTCGCAGGTCAACGTGGCCAATGCCTACTACCTCGGCGAGGGCATCGACGAAGACCATGTCAAGGCCCACGCGTGGTGGCAGGAGGCGGCCTTTCAGGGGCATGTGCAAAGCCAGAAAAACCTCGGAGCCAACTATTGGAACGGCGACGGCGTGGAGCGCAGCGAGGCCGACGCGGCCTTCTGGTATGAGCTGGCGGCACAGAGCGGCGATGCCCACGCACAGTATTGCACGGGCTGGTTTTATTTCAGCGGACGCGGTGTGAAGGCCAATCGCGCGCTGGCCCGCAAGTGGATGTATCGTGCAGTGTACCAGAGTTTTAAGCCCGCCATAGATTTCTGCAAGGAAAACAAACTGTAATCCGCCCACCACGCCACCAACAACCATCACCCACCAAGACCCAACCGATGATCAGCAAAGACAGTATCGAACAGACCTACGCCTTTTTCCATCAGAAATGGCGCATCTACTCGCAGTCTACCAGTGCCACGCAGCGTGACGAGATAGAGTATGCCATCAGCTCGTATGTGCAGGATATGAACCGCACACTCTATGACGAACTGGCGCAGGCCCGCCCGGATTTCCTGCTCTCCCACCGCCATTTCGCCGCACAGATGGAGGAGGCGGTAGACCGTCTGGAGACTATGCTATAGATGTCAGGAGGCCCATGTAGCCTCGACGCATGCAGAAAGCCCGCCTTCACCACCAATCGCCAGGGGCAAAGATGCCGCTGTCGAAACAGGCAAGACGGCTATAGAATGTAAACTTATTTTGGCATTTTGCAGTGCTTTCTTATTTTCAAGGGAGAGGAGGAAATCGCCCTTTTCACAGTCTGAAGACGAAATTGTCGTACCATTTTATGCTTATAGATGGCATAAAACAGGCTTTTTTAAGGTGTTTTTTGGATTTTTACCGAGCCAAAAGGCCCAAATCGACGTGCGATAAGATACTAATCGTCTCACGATTAGATAGTAATCGCATTGCGATTAGATAGTAATCGTAAAGCCATTTTTGTAAAATAAATACAAGTCTCTGACTATCAAATGATTAAAAATAGCCGTTTTTGGCCCGAAAATCAAGCAAGATGCCTTGGAAATTGAAAAAAGATGAAAAGGAAACACGATTGTTCAAGATATTTCATCTTTATTTTTTGTAATATCTTTCAACCGTCAGCCTTCCTCCCAACGGTCTGACCCGCCCTATGAGAGCAAACGGACGCTCAAAGGCTCTGGAACAGTTCGCTCTCCAAATCGACAATATAGCGGAACTCCACAGACCGGATGCCGTCAATGGTCAACAGCTCCACCAGCTGCTCCTGCTCCCTGACCTTCCTCACCACCCCCGTGGTCTTCACATAGCCTCCGCCCTCCTTGCGGTCGTCGGGACGGAAATAGGTAATCGTAACAGTGGGTTGCTCGTGCAGTTTCTCGCTGAGCAGCACCAACTTGCGCGATAGCATCTCCGCACCGTCAGCGTCTAACTGTATCTGCCGCTCGGTGACACGGGCAGCCTCACGCAGTGCAGCCTCGTGCCCAGTGAGTGCGGCAAAGGGTGCAAACTGCGCTGCCCGGTTGGCCATCGGCATCTGTGGGTGGACCCGTGACACGTGGTGGGGCAAATCAATAATATCGTCGTAGTCGCTGTTCATCGGTTGAAATGGGATTTTGGTAGATTGCACCTACAGGCTCATGCCTTGTGTCCGCCTATCTGATTGTTGCGTTCGCGGGCCGTCGCCCCCTCCTCAAAATCGGTGCCTTTGAGAATGGAATTCTTGCCATATTTCCGTTTGATATCCAGCAGAGTCTTCTGCATGCGGTGTTCTTTGGATAGCGCCTCCTTCTTCTGCTGCCGTTCACCAATCGTCTTATCGCTGTCTGTGAACAGGTCCAACTGTATCGGCTCGCGGTCGGCACGCTCGGCCTCCGCCTCGTCTACCACATGATTGGCCACTACCGTGAGGCGGCGGATGAGCAGGTCGGGATTTACAATGCGGTCGAAAATCGACATCACAGCATCGGTAATGAGCTTCGACGAGGAATTAAGAAATTCCAGACGGGCCGACCCATTGACATGTTTGGGCACCCACCGGCCATAATGGTCCATGACCACCGGCCCGTCATAGAGCAGGCGGACGGCCGGATTGGAGAGACTTTCACAGTCGTAGCCAATGGCGAGGACTATCTGGTCGGTCACGAGATGCTTGTCGACCAGGTCGAGCGCCATGCTGTCTGCCATCTCTTTGGCCACGACTCTGGCCTTCTCCACCGTGTAAGGCTCTTGCAACACCTGCCCGCTACTCAGAGAATTGGTCGAGGGACGATAGGCCTTGATGGCCTCGATGGTGCAAGGCTCCCATCCCCAGGCATGGTCGATGAGCAATTCGGCATTGACCCCGAAGAGCTTATAAAGCAGCCACTCCCGATCGACAGAGCATCGTGCCAGCTGTCCCATGGTGAAGATGCCATAGCTTTCGAGCTTGCGTGCAATGCCCTGCCCCACACGCCAGAAGCTCGTCAGCGGACGATGGTCCCACAGCTGCCGGCGGTAGGACATCTCGTCGAGTTCGGCGATACGCACGCCGTCGCTGTCGGCCGGAATGTGCTTGGCCACGATATCCATAGCCACCTTGCTCAGAAAGAGATTGGTGCCGATACCCGCCGTGGCCGTGATGCCGGTCTCCCGAACCACCGCACGCACCATCTTCATGGCGAGCTCGTGAGGTGTGACCTTATAGAGTTTGAGATAATTGGTGGCATCACAGAATATCTCATCAATGGAATAGGCATGGATATCCTCTGGGGCGATAAACCGCAGATATACCTGATAGATGCGCGTGCTGTAATAAATGTAGTAGGCCATGCGCGGCACCGCTGCAATATAGTCTACTTCGAGCTCGGGGTTTGAGCGGAGCTCGGTGTCGGAAATGGATTTTCCCGTGAGCACATGCCGCGGTGCACGCCTCCGCCGTTTGCCGTTCACCTCCCGCAGTCGCTGCACCACCTCAAACAGCCGGGCACGGCCGGGAATGCCATAAGCCTTGAGCGAGGGCGACACGGCAAGACAGATGGTCTTCTCCGTGCGGCTCGCATCTGCAACGACAAGATTGGTGGTGAGCGGGTCGAGCCCTCTCTCCACACATTCCACAGAGGCGTAGAACGATTTCAAGTCGATGGCAATATAGGTGCGTTGCTCAGTCATATCACTACGGGATGGACCTACAAAGATAGTGCTTATTTTCGAATAGACGATTGGAAAAACAAGAAAAAAACAGGATATCCCACAACAGATTATCACCCCCGACATGAGTACCGGACGTGTACCTTATATTATACCAGGATTTTAAAATGTTTTTCACATTTAATTTGTAACTTTGCATGCAACATACAAAGCAATGCAATGAATAAAAGACAGATACTCTTTCTCATCTATCTGTTCGTCACCGCTGGAGGATTGGCGCAACAGTTGCCTGCCGACGGGCCGCTGACCATCGACCCTAAGCTACAGGCCCTGGGCGAGCGACTGCTCCAAAACAAGCAGGGAAGCATCGTGGCCATCGAGCCTGCGACCGGAAAGATCCTCGCTTTGGTGAGCATTGACAAGGTGAACGACGGGGTGAACCGCGCCATCTCAATGGAATATTCGCCCGGATCGACCTTCAAAGTGGCCCAGACGCTGGAGATGCTGACCGAAGGAACGCTCGTTCCCGAGAAGACATTCCCCTGCCACAAGGGGTTCTATTTTGACGGCATCCACATCGGTTGCCATCCCCACAAGGCACCGTTGGCACTCGTTCAGGCCATCGGACAGTCGTGCAACTCCTATTTCTGCAAGCTTTTCCAGGAGATGATCGACAACCGCAAGGCTTATCTGACGAAGTATCGTGCCATCAATCGGTGGGCATCCTACATGCACAGCATGGGACTCGGCAAACCGTTGGGCATCGACCTGCCCGGCGAGGCATCGGGACTCATCCCCGACTCGGCCTTTCTCCAGCGCACACACCGTTCCTGGAACGGCACCACGATTATGTGGGTGGGCATGGGGCAGGGTGAGGTGAGCATCACACCGATACAACTTTGCAACCTCGCTGCAATGATTGGCAACCGCGGCTATTACATCACACCTCACATTCACGAGGCCACTGCCGACAAGCCTTTGGACGAGAAGTACACCGTGAAGCATCAATGTATGGCTTCGCAAAAAGCCATCGACATCGTGATACAGGGCATGCGGGCCACCATTGTCAACGGTACGGCAGCCAGCATTAACACCCCTGAATATAAGATTTGCGGCAAGACGGGCACCGCGGAGAACAAAGGCGACGACCATTCCATATTCATGGGCTTTGCCCCGATGGACAATCCGAAGATTGCCGTGAGCGTCTACGTGGAAAACGGAGGCTTCGGAGCCGACCTCGCCGCACCTTTGGCATCGCTCATTATCGAGCAACACCTCACGGGAAAATTGTCGGAGAAGTCGGAGAATCATGCCTCCAAATGGGAGTCGAAGAAGGTAAAGATCACTCCGGTTGAGGTTCCTGTCAACTTCGACGACCTCTAATCCCCACGCCGTCGGCCTCTCCCCGTTCTGCCCTCCCACCCCGTTTTCTTAATCCCTATCGCCCCCTATAAGTTCCTATCACCCCTATTATCCCATACCCTCCACCCCTCCCCTCACTAAAAATCATAAACCCTATACAATGAACCAACTGATAGACTGCTTCGTTCCGCAAGGCATCGAAGAGGAAACCAACAAGAATGTCGAGGCGCTCGATGCCCTCGACATCGTGAACGACATCACCATCGTGGAGACATCGATGCGTGAAAGCGACACCGTGAGAATGATGGCGGACATCGCCAAAACCAAATACACCCTGTTTTTTCTCAAGAGCCAGTACATCCGCATGGGCTATCTGGCCCTCGAACGCATGGTGCAGGTGGCCGAAGTGACGGGTGCCGGCATGGTCTATGCCGACCATTACAACGTCTCTCTCGACGGCAAGCGCACCGAAGCACCCGTCATCGACTACCAGATGGGTAGTCTGCGCGACGACTTCGACTTCGGTTCGGCAATACTTTTCCGCACCGATGCCCTGAAGGATGCGGCCTCACGCATGACCGCCGACTATGAGGCCGCCGGACTCTATGACCTCCGTCTGAAGCTCGCCGAGCGCCATCGCATCGAACATATCAACGAGTTTCTCTACTCTGAGGTGGAACTCGACACCCGCAAGACGGGCGAAAAGCTCTTCGACTATGTAGACCCGCGCAACCGTGCGGCACAGATTGAGATGGAGAGCGCATGCACGGAGTATCTCAAGGAGATAGGCGGATACCTCCGTCCAGACTTCCGCGAGGTGCCCTTGGAGACCGAAGGTTTTGAGGTGGAGGCCTCTATCATGATACCGGTACGCAACAGAATCAGTACCATCCACGATGCCATCCGTAGTGCATTGAGTCAGCAAACAACGTTTAAATACAACGTTTTTGTCGTCGAGAACGGTCCCGAATGCCACTCGACAGATGGCACCACCGAGGCCATCGACGAGTATAAGGACGACCCGCGCGTCATCCACATCATCCCGACACGCAACGACATCGGCGTGGGAGGAAGCTGGAACATGGCCGCCCACCACCTGCAGTGTGGTAAATTCATTGCCCAACTCGACTCCGACGATGTTTACTCGGGCACCGATACGCTGCAGAAAATGGTCGATGCATTCTATGCTCAGCGTTGCGCCATGATCATTGGGTCGTACATGCTCACCGACATCAACCTCAACATCCTGCCTCCGGGCAAGATCGACCACAAGGAATGGACGCCCGAAAACGGCCGCAACAATGCGCTTCGCATCAATGGTCTTGGGGCACCGAGGGCTTTCTTCACGCCCGTTTTGCGCGAAATCAACCTGCCCAACGTGAACTATGGCGAGGATTATGCGCTCGGATTGGCCATCAGCCGACACTATCAGATTGGGCGAATCTATGACGTTCTCTACAACTGCCGGCGTTGGGACGACAACTCCGACGGTGACCTGAGCATCGAAAAAAACAATCGCAACAACCTCTACAAGGACCGCATACGCACCTGGGAGCTTATGGCGAGACTAGCTTTGAATAATAAACAATAAGAGAATAAACAATAAACGGTTGTTGTTTAGGCAATAAACGATTATTGTTTAGACAATAAGCCGCTATTGTTTAGGCATTAAAGATTAAAGGATTAAGATTTAATCATTAATGGTTGAAGTATGAACAAGAAACTCTGGTGGTGGATACCGACGCTCTATTTTGCTGAGGGTATCCCCTATTTCATCGTCAACAACATCTCCGTGACCATGTTCACGAAGATGGGAGTGCCCAACGGCGAGATGGCCCTCTTTACCAGTCTGCTCTATTTGCCGTGGACCATCAAGCCCCTGTGGAGTCCGTTTGTCGACATTATCCGCACCAAACGCTGGTGGATTCTGGCCATGCAGATGCTCATGAGTGCCGCCTTCATCCTGCTCACGCTGAGCATTCCCCACCCTGCGGCATCCGTTATCGCTGACAAGGCCACACCCGTGAGCCTGTTTACCTTCACGCTTGTGCTCTTCATCATCACCGCCTTTGCCTCGGCCACCCACGACATCGCGGCCGATGGGTTCTATATGCTGGCTGCCAATCAGGAAGAACAGAGTTTCTTTGTGGGCATCCGCAGCACGTTCTACCGCCTCAGCAGCATCTTCGGACAAGGCGTATTGGTCTACATCGCCGGCGTTTTGGAGAAATCGACGGGCAACATTCCGCATGCCTGGCAAATCACGATGGCCATCTCTGCGGCCCTGTTCAGCGGACTCACGCTATACCACACCTTCGCCGTTCCGCGTCCGTCGACCGACGCTCCGCGCCTCGAAGGGTCGTCCAAGGGCCGTGCACAGGAGATCATGAGTGAGTTTGGGCGCACCTTCGCCACCTATTTTCAGAAGCCGGGCGTATGGCTTGCCATCGTCTTCATGCTGCTCTACCGACTCCCAGAGGCGTTCCTGCTGAAGATGGTCAACCCGTTTCTCCTCGACACCACGGCCGACGGCGGCCTCGGACTGGGCACCGACGAGGTGGGAATCGTCTATGGCACCATCGGCGTGCTGGCCCTCACCATCGGCGGCATCATCGGCGGCATCGCGGCATCTCGCTGGGGACTGCGCAAGGCGTTGTGGCCCATGGCGGCCTGTATGACCCTGCCGTGCATCACCTTCGTATATCTCAGTATCGCTCATCCCACGAGCTTGGTCACCATTTCCACTTGTGTGGCCATCGAACAGTTTGGTTATGGCTTCGGCTTCACGGCCTACATGCTCTATATGATGTATTTTTCCGAGGGCGAGTTTGTCACGGCCCACTATGCCATCTGTACCGCATTCATGGCCCTGAGTATGATGATCCCGGGCATGTTCGCCGGTTATCTTCAGGAAATGGTGGGCTACGAGTGGTTCTTCTGGATTGTCATGCTCTGCTGTCTCGCCACCGTCGTCATGACTTTCCTCGTTCGCCGCCGCATCGACGAGAGTTACGGAAAGAAGAAATCAGTTGGTCAAGAATAAACAAAAACATTTTCTCCGCTTGCCTTTGGCAAATCTTAGAATATCTGGAGAATATCTTTTCTTGGATGTCAATGCTCATCGCACAATATCGTTTGGACTCGCAAGCGAGTCTTATCTTAAAATATCTGCCCCACCCCAATGGTTAAAGAAGAATACAAAGATGATATACGGCAAATCATTCGCTGTGCGTTTGATGTCTACAATGAATTACATGGAGGCTTGATGGAGTCTATTTACGAATCTGCCATGATTTTTGAACTACTCCAAAAGAAGTTTATTGTGGAACGGCAAAAGGAGATTGCCATACACTATAAAGGCGTTTTATTAAGCAACATGCTACGAATGGACATGGTGGTCAACAACAATATTGTCTTGGAATTGAAGGCAACGGACAGTATTGAGGCCTCTCACCGCAAGCAACTTTTCACCTATTTGTCGTTGACTCACATGCCCATTGGCTTACTCATCAATTTCAACAACAATGGAAATGTGGTCTTTGAGAAATATTGGTACGATGCGGACACCAACCGTTGCCATGCGTTTTGAGAGACAAGACGAGCGAAAGATTTTCTAAGATAAGACTCGCTTGCGAGTCCATAAGATTTTCTGCGATAAGCATTTCAAGTTAAAAAGATATTCTCCGGATATTCTGAGATTCGCCAAAGGCGAGCGGAGGAAAATAAAAAACAATAAGATATGAAAGCACTTCTCATAGCCGACAGCGGCTCAACGAAGACAGATTGGTGCCTCATGGAGGCCGGAAAGGTCATAAAAGAGGTACAGACTAAGGGCATGAACCCCTTCCAGATGACGGAGGAGGAGATGCAAGAAGAAATCAGGAAGGCCTTATTGCCCGAGTTAGACGTGACAACCGTCGAGAGTGTGTACTTCTATGGTGCAGGCTGCACCCCCGAGAAACAACCGCAGGTGGAGCGCGCGCTGAGACAATGCCTCACCATCAGCGGCACGTGTGAGGTGGCCTCCGACATGCTCGGGGCCGCGAGGAGCATCTGCGGACACGAGGCGGGCATCGCCTGTATCCTCGGCACGGGCAGCAACTCCTGCGCTTTCGACGGCAAAAACATCACCAACAACGTGTCGCCGCTGGGCTTCATCCTCGGCGACGAGGGCAGTGGCGCGGTGCTCGGTCGCACCCTTGTGGGCGACATCCTGAAGCATCAGTTGCCCCAGCACATCGTAAACCGCTTCCACGAGAAGTATAATCTCACCGCCGCCGACATCATCGAGCGCGTCTATCGGCAGAAACTGCCCAACCGTTTTCTGGCCTCTTTCGCCCCATTCCTCAAGGAAAACATCGGCGAGCCCACCATCGAGGCTTTGGTGAAAGACGGTTTCCGCCGCTTCCTCCAGCGCAACGTGAAGCAATATGAGGGTTGGCAGACGCTGCCCGTAGGCTTCAACGGCTCCGTCGCCGTGGTTTTCCGCGAGCAACTCGAAGCTGTGATGCAGGAGGAAGGACTACATCTCGGCCGCATCATCAAGGCTCCGATGGAAGGGCTGGCGGAGTATCACGCGAGAGGGAGAGAGAGTAATTGATAATTGAAAATGGAGAATTAATAATTAGGAATGAGCTGAATTGATAATTGAGAATGGAGAATTGATAATTAGGAATGAGCTGAATTGATAATTGAGAATGGAGAATTGACAATTAGGATTACCTTCAAGAATAGAAAGAAGTCATTGCTTTGAGGAGATTTATTCATTAAGATTAATCTTATTGCACATCCTGGTTCCTGATAAATTCTCATCTGAGGACAATTCAACTACATATATATTAACCCGCTAAAACGTGCCGAATGGGGCATCCTCTCCTTCGGAGGGGCCTGGGGAGACTTTCTTTTATGACTCGAATTACCGAACAACCCTCGTATTACGACGACCTTGAGAAGAAATCGGTACGCGAACTTCTCACCGACATCAACACCGAAGACCACCGCGTGGCCGACGCGGTGGAGCGTGCCCTGCCGCAGATAGAGCGGCTGGTGAGCCTCATCGTGCCACGTATGAAACATGGCGGACGACTGTTTTACATCGGCGCAGGCACCAGCGGACGACTCGGAGTGCTCGACGCTTCAGAGCTGCCGCCCACGTTTGGCGTACCGCCAACGCTCGTCATCGGACTCATCGCCGGTGGCGACACCGCCCTACGCCATGCCGTGGAACATGCTGAAGACGACGAGAAACAGGGATGGGAAGACCTCAAACACCACCATATCTGTGAGGCCGACACGGTTATCGGCATCGCCGCCTCGGGCACCACGCCCTACGTGGTCAGTGCACTGCGCACCTGTCAGCAGCACCATATCCTCACGGCCTGTATCACCAGCAACCCCGACACGCCTATGGCGGCGGTGAGCGACGTGGCCATCGAGATGATCGTCGGACCGGAATTTGTCACCGGTTCGTCGCGCATGAAGTCGGGCACAGGCCAGAAGATGATCCTCAACATGATTTCCACTGCGGTGATGATTTGCCTCGGACGCGTGCAGGGCAACCGCATGGTCAACATGCAACTGACCAACGAGAAGCTCATCGACCGCGGCACGCGCATGCTCGTCGATGCCCTCGGCCTCGACTATGACCGTGCCCGTCGTCTGCTCATGGCGCATGGCTCGGTAGAACAGGCCTTAGAGTATGTTGCCAAACAAAAGAATGAGCAGTCTGAGCAAGCAGAAAAGCCCCTGTCAGACTAAAGTTTCCGATACATAGTAAAATCAAAAATAAGGGCAATCTGGTATTTACACATTATAAAATACCACTCCGATTACCCATGCCAGCACAGCAACACATGCCATCTATGGTATTTATACATTATAAAATACCACTCCGATTACCCATGCCAGCACAGCAACACATGCCATCTACGGTATTTACACATTATAAAATACCACTCCGATTACCCATTATTAAAGAACAAGGGCACTTCCCAAACAGCGTTTTCTCTCCCCCTGAACAACTGGTTATAAAAACTTCGACAGCCAATGGCCGAGGGCAACGGCTATAAATCCAAAGACCAGACTGGCCAAGATGTAGAGTGCGGCAACAAAGGTGTTGTCATCCTTCAATAGTGATGCATTCTCGTTCATAAACGTAGAGAAAGTGGTAAAGCCACCACAGAAGCCCGTGGTGAGCAACAGTTTGGTGGCGGGCGACATCATTCCACCAGGATAAGACAGGCCCGAAAGCAAACCGATGAGTAGGCAACCGAGGACGTTGACCGTGAAAGTGCCGAAAGGAAACGACACAAGGGCCATCGCCGCAATGCCTTTAGAGATCAGGAAACGAAGTCCGCCACCTAAGAAACTGCCTGCACCGACGATGAGAAAATCCTTGAACATGATACAAAAAAAGAGGAAAAGATATTGAAATACAGCCAGCTACAGCCTATGATCCTAAACGAGTCATGTGATAGCCCATACGCTTGAGCTGCATGGCAGCACCCATAAGATACATCTGATGAATAGCGGCGACGAAGGCCCGGAAGGCTTTCTCGGTGCCCGGCTCAACGGGCAAATGGCGCAACTGACTGTAGATGCGCGACGCACTCTCACTCACTATGTCTTGCAAACGGTCGGCCTCATCGGGCTTAAGCAGCAACACCTTTTCACGCACATAGTCGTCGAGATGGTCAAAATCGATTTTATCGCGCAGGTAGACATACAGGTCGTCGACCTTGGAATAGAGTTCCCAGTCCTCGTCCCAGTATTTGGCGATGGCCATACCCACATACATCATCCAGCCGAAGGCCACCGTGGGATACTGGTTGAACTCGCGCATGCCGTCGGGCAGATAGCTTTCGCCGATCTTTCCCCACAGCGACTCGATGTCGGGAGCCTCGGGCAGGTGGTCGTCGACCTCTTTCAGCCCCTGCAGATAGGCCACAAGATTGTCTCGAAACAATGTTTCAAAATCACTCGTTGTATTCATTTTTTGCGTACACTATAACGTTTTACAAGGCGCAAAATTAGTGCTTTTATTTGGCCTGACCCACTATTTCACAATGTTTTTGCCCATAACAAAGCCTGTGGTCCATGCTGCCTGCAGGTTGAAACCGCCTGTAATAGCATCGATGTCAAGCACTTCGCCGGCAAAGAACAGGTGGGGACAACGCTTGCTTTCGAGCGTATGGCTGTCGACATCGGCCAGTGACACGCCGCCACAAGTGACAAATTCCTCACGGAATGCACCCTTGCCGTTCACCTGATAGATATCGTTGGTGAGCGTTTCCACGAGCCGGTTCTGGCCTTTCTGCCCCAGTTCGGCCCAGCGTCGGTCCTCGGCGAGGTCGATTTTAGCCAGAATATATTGCCAGAGTCGGGCGGGAAGGTTGTAGGGACGCACCGATCCCAACTGCTTCTGCGGGTTGATGATGGCGATTTCGGACAGGGCTTGCGCCACGTGCTCACGGTTGGTCTCGTTCACCCAGTTCACCGCCAGCGGCACATTGTACTGACGTTCCTGCAGATGGCGGGCGGCATGCGACGAGAGTTTGAGTATCGCCGGACCGCTCATACCCCAATGGGTGACGAGCAACGGGCCTTCGGCGCGCAGCTTGGTAGACGGGATCGACACGCTGACGGGGTTGACCACGGTGCCCATGAGGTCGAGAAACTGCCGGTCTTTGATGTTGAACGTGAACAGCGAGGGGATGGGCGGCTCCACGGTGTGGCCCAACTGCCGCAGCGAGAGGGCATCACTCGTATGGGGCATACCACCGGTGGTGACACCCACGCGGTCGGCCAGCTCGCGGTTTCCCTGCTTGAACACCAGTTCAAACCGGCCATCTTCGGTCGGTTTAATTTCCTGCAGATGGCTGTTGGTCAGCACGATGACACCGAGCCTGCGGGCTTCTGTGGTGAGACAATGAATGATAGTGGCGGAGTCTTGCGACCGAGGGAAGACACATTGGTCGTCTTGCGTGACGAGGGCCACACCGCGGTTTTCAAACCATTCGAAAAGATTGCGATGGTCAAACTGCTTGAACAGTCGGGTCATCAGTCGGTGACCGCGGGGATAAGCCTGCTTCAGGTCGCTGATTTCCTCAAAGCTGTTGGTCACGTTGCAGCGTCCGCCGCCGGTGATGGCGACCTTGGCAAGCACCTTCGGACCGCGTTCATAAATGGTCACCTCGGCCTCGGGACACTCCTCTTTGGCAGAGATAGCGGCAAAAAATCCGGCCGCTCCCCCACCGATAATGGCTACTTTCAACTTGTGCATAAGTCTGTTGGAAGGGTCAAAAAAATAAAAAGCGACGGAAACCTCATAGAGATTTCCGCCGTTATCGTGTGTGCTGAGGGCATCATGCCTTCATACACGTTTGTTCATGCGGGTCTTCAGGCCGCGGGAACATTAATAGTTCTCAGCGTGAACCTCGAAGAAACTCTGTGGATGATCGCAAACGGGGCATACTGCAGGAGCCTGCTTGCCAACTACGATATGGCCACAGTTGCGGCACTTCCAGATGGCATCACCGTCCTTAGAGAACACCAGCTTGTCCTCAATGTTCTTCAACAGCTTGCGATAACGTGCCTCGTGACGCTTCTCCACAGCTGCCACACCACGGAATTTGGCTGCAATACCAAGGAAGCCTTCCTCCTTAGCCACCTTAGCCATTTCGGCATACATATCCGTCCACTCGTAGTTCTCGCCAGCAGCAGCATCGGCAAGATTTACGGTTGTTGTGGGAACATCACCATCGTGAAGGAACTTAAACCACAGTTTGGCATGCTCTTTCTCATTGAGAGAAGTCTCGAGGAACAGAGCGCTGATCTGCTCATAACCCTCCTTCTTAGCCTTTGAAGCATAATACTGATACTTGGTATGAGCCTGGCTCTCTCCAGCGAAAGCAGCCTGAAGGTTAGCTTCCGTCTTGGTTCCCTTTAATGCCTTGGCATCAAAGGCCTGGAATTTATCAGACTTGGCGTGACATACCGGGCACTCTGCAGGTGCCTCTTCGCCTTCGTAAACATAACCGCAAACGGTGCAAATAAATTTCTTCTTCATAATGTTCTTAATTAGTTGTATGGTGCTACAAAGATAGGGAAAATATCCTTACGTCCAAAAAGAATTGAAACTATTTATTATCCTTATGTTGTAATTTATACAGATTATAAAAAAAACAGCTATCCCACATTGTTCACAATCTGCAGAACATCTCAACACATCACACCGTGAGACTGACGACCCACCGAAATGATGAAAACAGCAAGTAGGGGCATCAACATTTTCATTGGTAATGCTTCAACATTTAATCAGGAAATAACGGGGCAGCCCTTGCCCATCTCCGACAAAATGATTAATTTTGTAGGCAGAAAGAACAATTTATTTAGAACATGAAAAAACTAATTATCAACTCTTACGAGGAATTTGCCACCCATCTTGGCAAAGAACTTGGCACATCAGAGTGGCTGCTTGTAGACCAAGACCGTATCAATCAGTTTGCCGATGCTACCCTCGACCACCAGTGGATACATGTCGATGTGGAGCGTGCCAAGGCAGAAAGTGCTTACAAAAGCACCATTGCCCACGGTTATCTCACCCTCTCCCTGCTGCCCCACATGTGGAATGAGATCATAGAGGTGAACAATCTGAAGATGATGGTAAACTATGGCATGGACAAAATGCGCTTCGGCGTTCCTGTCCTCACAGGCAGCCGCATACGTCTGGTTGCCAAATTAGCCAATATCGAAAACCTGCGCGGCATCTGCAAGGCCCACATCGATTTCGCCATCGAGATCGAAGGACAGCGCAAGCCTGCCCTCAAGGGAGAGGCGCAGTTCCTCTATTATTTCGAATAAGAACAGGCAGAGGGGTACTCTACCTGCCAAACCCAACTCAGCCCGCGGCATTTGTCGGCTCCCGACGGAGTCTCTCAATGTCGCGGGCTGTCTGTATAAGCAGGAATCCCCAGCGACCCTGCAGCAACCCCTACCCTGGTCTCTTGGTTAGCCGGTTATCGCCACCAATCGTCATCCCATAGGGTTTACACCTATATAATTATAGAGTAGTTCAGGAAAAATAATTGACAACCTACATAACAGCACAGCACCTTCGCTTCGCCATAATCAATACCATCACACTGTCTGCTGTCACCATCTCTGGAAAAACAATCCCGGGAGAATTAACATTTCTCTCAAACTTCGTTAATTCGTCCTAATTCGTGAGGAGCTGCGCAAGGATTTATGTACCTTTGTAGATACACTAAATAAAGTATAGTATTTTGAAACCGACACATACCCTTACCCATTGGATTGTTTTCTCATTAACTACCCTGTTCATCATGGGGTGTGGCAACCCTGAAAAGAAGACTGCACATATAGCCATCTCCACGACAAAATCGCGCGATACCATCATCGACGGTGCCTTGCGCCAACGTCTCAGCGATTTTGCAGCGGCCCCACGTGCCCGCGGACAGTTTGGCTTCTATGTCTATGACCTCACCGCCGACAAGCCGGTCTATGGGGTCAACGAGCATCAAGCCCTGCCCTCGGCATCGTGCATGAAACTGCTGAGTGGTGTGGCGGGAATCCATCTGTTGGGACCCAAGCATCTATACTATTCCACGATATACACCCGTGGGCAAATCAGCGGTGACACCCTCCATGGAGACATTGCCTTCAAGGCAGACCTCGACCCACAATTGCAGGGCGCAGACCTGACCATGTTTGCCCAGGCCTTGAAGCGCAAGGGCATTCGGAAGTTTGATGGTCGGCTATATGTTGACCTGCTGTTACAAGAGCCTGTGAGGAGTGAACCTCATTGGTATCCCTGGGACTTGAGTTTCTCACGCTATGGAGTGCTCTACAAGGGGGCACCCCGGGTAGCAAAGGAACTGAAGGCCGCCCTCCGCAACCAAGGCATCAGCGTAGCCGACAGCCAAGTGGTCATGGGGCGTGTTCCCCGCGGATCACAGGGTGTTTTCCGCTACTACAGGTCAATAGACCGTGTGACACGGCGGATGTGGAAAAACAGTTCGAACACACAAGCGACCTCATTACTCTACACCATCGGCCATCATGTTGACCCCAAGGCAGAGCCCACCAAGGCGGGTGTGGCCTACCTGCGTGCATTCATGCGTGACAGTCTCGGGCTCAAAGACACCTCATTGGTCATCCATGACGCCTGTGGACTATGCACACACAATCATCTTTCACCGGCAGCCCTTACCACAGTCCTGCGATATGGGTATCACCACAAGCCCATTTATCACATGCTCTATAACGAACTGTCCATCGCAGGAGTGGACGGCACGCTGCGTATTGAGATGGCAGGGCAAAAGACACGAGGCCGCATCCGCGCCAAGACCGGCACCCTGTCTCATCCCTACGGCATCAGTTCGCTGGCCGGATATTGCAAGGGCACCAACGGACACATGCTGGCCTTTGCCATCATGGATAGCGAGATGTCTGTGCTCGACGCTCGTGTGCTCCAACGGAAACTTTGCGAGGCACTTGTTGAATGAGCAAAAATCCTATCTCGCACAGGCCATCCGCGCATAAGACTTTCTGTGTGGATCGCAGGAAACAGATGCTCCACTAACATTCTCCTTCTCTGTGTTTCTGGCGAGAGGGGGTATGATATAAATCCACGAAGGAGAGCCGGCACAACCTCCATGGCAGCGGATGACACCTGGTGCCTGGCCCACTCCCGATGAAGGGGGTGTGCTGTTTGTTGAGGGAGATTGGCAACAATAATGGGAATTGTATTGACCCAACAACAAGATTAAGACGACTTACCCCAGATGAGATTTCATGGAAAACGAGGATCTGCCCACTTATGACGGCATCTGAGAGGTTCGGGGGTTCTCTCAATATGTCGTGTTTTTTCAACAATATCACGCGCTTTTTTATTCTCACGTGAGTCGTAAAAAACATTGTTTTCTCCCTTCAAAGATGAAATCGTCGGGCCATTTCAGCCCTATAGGTGAGGCAAATCACGTTTTTAAGGGTGCTTTTTGGCATTTTTTCGCAGCCAAAAGGCCCAAATCGTCGTGCAATAAGGTACTAATCGCGGTGCGATTAGATAGTATTCGTCTTGCCTTTCGATAGTAATCGCAAAACCATCATTTGTCAACATATTACAAGATACTGATTATCAGCCAATTGATTTTAGCCATTTTTTGCTCCTTTTTCGGCATTGTCGTACACGTTTTCCTTCCACGCCTTTGTTTCTAAGCTCTTTGTTCAAATTCTTTCAACAAGAATTTACGAGTCGTTCATCTACTGGGAGGAATAGTCCAAAGAAGTTTCCTTCCCCTCATCACCTGTCAGATTTTCAAGCAACTCTTCTGATGCTACTTCCACAAATCTGCATCAGACCACGCACAAATCCTTTTACAGTCCTATCAAAAAACGCCCCCACCCACTCCCCGTGATACCATTCGGAAAGTCCGTAGCAGCCAAGGAGATACCTCATGCTATCATTTGTGAGGTTCGTAGCAGTAGCAAGACGCTGCGTAATGCAATTTGAGGGGGATATAGCGGGAGCGCCCTACCCTGTGATACCATCCGAGAAGCTCGCAATAGTATGGGATGGGCAGGGGTCCGCACGATTGGCAGGCTGCTGGCAGACCGCTACGAAATCAAAATCTGCCGTATGGTTTCCGTCTCGTCTGTTACCCCCGTTGTTTCACAATGATGATGGCGCAAGCCAAATCGTGCGTTCACGGCGTGTGTCCTCCAAATAGCGAATATGGCGAGGGAGTATTCCCCCGCCATCAGGCCCCGTCTTTTAGAATACCATCTCCACACCACCCATGAAGGTGGCGCGGGGCATGGGAAATCCGGCGTTGATCTCATAGCGCTGAGCCAGCAGGTTGTCGCCACGCACCCACAGGCGCAGGTTTTTCAGGAGTTGATAGCCCACGGTGGCGTTGAGCAGACAGAAACTCTCCTGGGTCTCGGTCGTGCCCACGGCGGTGTAGAGTCCGGCGATATACTGCAGTCCGGCGTTGGCGCTCCATCGTCCGTTGGTGTAGGTGGCACCGGCAAAGCCTTTGTATTCGGGCGCGGCAATGACAGGATGCTCCATGTGGAGCCACGAGTGGTTGGTGGTGAGACTCCAGTGAGGGTTGAGGCGGTAGGCGGCCTCCAGTTCCAGACCATAGTTTTCCACTGCACCGGTATTCACATTGCGCGGCCTACCGTCCTGCATCACGGTCTGAATCATGTTGTCGCCCTTGAGATAATAGGCGTTGATACTGTAGCGCAGGCGTCCGCCGACGAGTTTCTGACTCCACGCCAGCTCATAGTTCATGAGTCGTTCGGGCTGCAGGTCGGTGTTTGAGGGTGGATACAGATACAGTTCGCGCATGGTGGGATTGCGAAATCCCTTGCTCACGGTGGCCTTCAGTTCGCCCGTCGCCATCGGTCTCACCACGAGTCCGGTCTGCGGAATCCATTCGCTGCCGGTCACGGAGTGGTGGTCCCAGCGCAGTCCGGCGTCGACGGTGAGCCATCGGGCGAGGTCCTGTCGGATGTCCACATAGCCCGCTATCTCGTTGCGATGAGATGTTCCGCTCTGCTTGTTGGATGTATCGAGCGTCTCGCCGGTCTCGATGGAGGTGTAGTAGGCGCGGCCATAGATATGCTGATAGTCGATGCCCACAGTGGTGCGGTTGCCTGCAAAGAGCTGTGCGCTCTGATACCACGACACGCCTATAAGGGCGTCGTTGGATCGGAAGTAGCGTTGTTGCGGCTGGGTGGGGTCGGTGGTGCCGTCGTTGATTTTGTGGTTTCCGAAGTTGTCATACACGCTCAGTGCACCGCTCGTGCGGCCGTAGTGGTTTTCAAGGGCGGCCGACACTGCCCCGCGGGTGATCCACTGGCGTGCACCATAGAGCGGAGCCGACACCGTACCGGGGTTGGAGGCGTTGAAATGGGTGAGGTCGGCGTCTACATACGCATTCCAATGGGCGTTGAATGCATAGCCTATTTTGGCAAAACCGCCATATTGTTCAAACCCCATCTGTGGGCGATGATTGTCGCTCCGGCCATACTGCAAGGCCACGGTGCTCGAAAATCTGCCCTTGCGGATCTGGTTGCTCACCTCGCTTTGGAACGTGCCGTAGCTTCCGGCGCCGAGGTTGAGCTGCGTCTTGATGCCGTCGCGGTGCATGCCCCGCGTGACGATATTGATGACGCCGCCCATCGCATTAGACCCATAGAGCATGGATGCCGGACCGCGCAACACCTCCACACGGTCGGCCATGAGGGTCTGATAACTATCGGCTATGGGGTGTCCGAAGATGCCCTGATACTGCGGATGGCCATCGATGAGCACGAGAAGCTGGCCCGCTCCTCCGGAGATACCACGCATATTGATGCCGCCCGCAGCTCCGCCCGACACGCCATAACCCATCATCGAGCGCGACGTGAGGAAGAGTCCGGGCACCTGTTGCATCAGCGTGGGCAACACATTCTGCTGTTCGTTTTGCGTGAGGGTGCCCCTGTCGATGACGGAGACGGTGTTGGGGAGATGACGAATGTCGGTGGCTTGGCGTGTGCCCGTAACCACCACGTTACCCAAGGCGACCACGGAGTCACTTTGGGCACATAGGTTCAAAGATGCTCCCAGCAGCGGGAGCATCAGCGTTAGTTTTTTCATGAGAATTGGAATGAGTGGGAAGGGTGACTTAATTTTTGAGCAATCTATTCAGGATAAACCAGCAACCGACAATCTGCAAGGCTATGCCCGGCAGTCCGATGCGCACGTCCTGCAGTGCAGCGGAGAGGCTTCCGGTCAGCGCCCACTCTGCGATGCCACCCACAAACTGATAAAACACCACTACGGCCAGGATGAGGGGCAGGGTAGCTTTGTGGGTCTTTTCGGCCACGAAAGCGGCGGCGAGGGCCAGCAATACCGATTTGATGAGGATGATGGGCAGCATGGCAGCCATCGGCATGCCAAAGAGGGCGGAGTTGACGAGCGGTGAGAACACGGCGGTGAGGAGTCCCACTCGCCATCCGAATTTCCACGCGGCGATGAGCGTGAAGAAGTAGATGGGTAGGAATATGAAGCCGCCCTGCGGGATGAGGTGGCAGAGCTGAGGCAGCAAGATGTTGCCCACCACGAAAGCCGCAGCCCATAGATAGGTCTTGCTCTCAGTGAATGATAGTCTGTAGAGTACTGTTGTCGATTCCATAAGTCTATTGTTGATGATTGTTTTTGAATTATTTTTTATTATTTGTTCAATAATCGTTGATTACCTAAAGCATTATCTTTTATTGTTTATTCTTTTATTATTTATTGCCTCAAGCGTTATCGTTTATTGTTTATTCTTTAATGTTTATTCCCCCCATTCTTGCTTTTGAAGTGTTCGAAGAGCATCTCCACCACTTCACCGGCGGTCTTGGCGGGAGCAACAATCTGTTCCAACGGACAACGCTCGTCGCCCTCGGCAATGATGATCTGGTCTACCAATGTGCCACAGGAATAGCGCATTCCAGCCGCGTCGAGCAAGGGCAGGGCCGCCCGACTCAGCACGTCGGCATAGACATCGGCAACACCTCCCACCACCATCATGCCTGCGGCAGCCTTGCCCACCACCTTGTCGGCGATGGTTGCGCCCCGCAATGTCTCCGGTTCTTCTTGCAGCAGGTCCTCCAGATCGCGTACGCCCGCCTTCCAAAACGTGCGCACACGACCTTGCCCGTCGCGCAAAACCAGCGAGCATTTTTCCCGATGGAGGGTGTCTATCAACTTTTCCATTGTCATCATTGCAAACTTACGAATAAACCACGAAATATGGAAGAAATGACGAATTTATTTTATTCCCTCTTTCCATCCATGTGTTTGGATAAGGATTTTTTGACGAAACATCTGCAGAAAAGGGGCGAAAGCGCCATAAATTGCCTAACTTTGCCCGTGAAACTCAATCCTGTTGACGATGAATAGCTTATGGAAATCGTTCTTCGGTTTTGCCGAAGACAACCCCAACGAGACCTACGAGGAAGCCGTGGAACGGGCCAAACGCCTGCTCGCGGAGCACAACTATGAGGATGCCTGCCGTGTGCTGAAATATGCGGAACGGCAAAATCATGCCGAGGCGATGTACTGTCTGGCCCAGTGTTATTGGGACGGGACGGGCGTTCGCGAGGACGCAGGCCGTGCAATTGCGCTGTGGCGGAAGTCGGCCAAGCTGGGATTTGAACCGGCCGTGAGGCGTTCGGAGGAGCTGAGAGCAGCCAAAGCACAATGTGAGAAGGAGGCCCGGAAGCCCGAGGAAGAATAAAAGGAAAACGGATGGAGGACGGAACGATAGCCGCCCTGACGCACATCGCCATCATGTAGACGATGCTCCTGTGCTGTCATGCGGTGTCGGCCCAACTGCGGGTGATGCCTGACCTCTATGACGAAACCAATCTGAACACGCTCGGTCTCACCCCGAAGGCGGGCACAGAGACTTTCACCGTGTTCAGTCTGACAGCGGAAACCGACCATTACAGCAACGGATGCGCCATCGCGGAATACCGCGGACGACTCTACGGCATGTGGCAAAGCAGTCACGCGGACGAGGACATGCCCAGCACTCGGCAGAAGCAATGCGCCGGAAATGTGGCCGACAGCCTGATGTTTATCGTAGGATGTCCGGTAAATGAAAAGCTCCGTCAGCCCCTCGTGTTGTCGTTGAGCCGCGACGGAAAAGCCAAGCAGGCAGGATAAAGTTACCCCAAAGCCTGTGTGTCGGGAAAGATATTGTATGTGGTCTATGCCACCAACAAGGAAGATGTGCGACTCACCCGAATCCCTTTCTGATTCGGGGCTACCCTTATAAATGACGTAATGACGGTGGGATTACACCTCTGAGGCGATGCACTCTATCTCCACGCGTGCATTCTTCGGCAGCGTCTTGACAGCTACCGCCGACCTTGCGGGGAACGGCTGGGCAAAGAATTCGGCATAGACCTCGTTCATCTCGGCGAAATCGGCCATGTCAGCGAGAAAGACAGTGGTCTTCACCACCTGGCTCATCGTGAGTCCTTCGGCTTCAAGTATGTGTTTTATGTTGGTGAGGCTCTGGCGGGTAAGTTCCTTGATGCCGCCCTCGGCGAAGGTGCCTGTGGCCGGAACGACGGGCAGCTGACCGCTTACAAATACGAGGTTTCCGGCGTGAATGGCCTGACTATAAGGGCCGATGGCAGCGGGTGCCTTCTCTGTGTTGATTGCGTTCATAATCTATTGTTTATGGGATAAAATAATAGTGCAAATGTAATAAAATGATTTGAGAAGCATCCTTCTTTCCTTTAAAAAGTGGGGTTGAGACCTATGGATTTAAGGAAATATGTTTAAATTTGCCACTATAAAACAGCAAACGATGATTTATGTGATCAGAAACGACCACGAATATGGTCCGTATGCCGAGGACCTCGTGGCGAAATATGTGGAAGACGGCAAGTTGCTCATGCACGACCGCGCACGTCATGCCGAGACGGGTGAGGAAGGAACGGTGGAGGATTTCCTTGAGCGGCGTGGACTGAAACCGCGTGTTCGCGACAAGGGCACGCTGGGCGAGCAGCTGCGGGCCATCGGTTCGGAGTTTATTTTCCCGCGTGAGGACATGACGCGCCATAGCTGGATGCAGGACAAACACCTGCTGGTGCTGGCCATCGTGGGTCTCTCGCTGTCGGTGTTGATGCTGTTGCCGGTGGGCGGTTACTTAGTGTTCTATGCCGTTTCGCTCTATTTCGCGGTTATCTGGGGATTGTTTTTCTACTATCTTTTCCGCACGCGACAGGTGAATGTACGCACCACGGTGTCGGTGTTTTTCCTCACACAGCTGGCCGTTTTCATCATTTTCTCCGGACTCAACCGACTCAATTTCTTCTATATCTTCACCGAAATGTCGTTCCCGATCAATATTCTCGGGTTCACACTCGGCGTGGGACTTACCGAGGAGTTTGTGAAAATGCTGCCCCTGCTGTTCCTCGTGCGCCGCACCAAAGAACCGCTACTGCCCCAGACGCTGGTTTACTACGGACTGATGTCGGGCATTGCCTTCGGTGTTTTCGAGGGCGTGCAGTATCAGACCACGGTCAACACGCAGGCCGACTATACCACAGCCTTCCTGCTCAACATCGCGCGCCTCACGTCCATGCCCTTCCTTCACGCCCTCTGGGGTGGCATCTGCGGCTATTTTGTGGGCTTTGCCCATCTCTATCCACGCTATCGCAAATCGCTCTATGTGCTAGCCCTCGCCATCCCTGCGGTGCTCCACGGCCTCTACGACTCGTTTGCGTCGGTCACCTATCTGCTCTCGCTGGCCATTGCTTTCGGCAGCGTGCTTGTCCTGATGACCTATCTCAGCAAGAGCAATCGCTTCCGCGAGCGGCTGCGCCAATAGTCCCATCGCGGTGTTACCAAGCCCTGGTAATCCCGTTACCACCATTTGGTAACACCATTACCACGGTTTGGTAATTCCGTTATCAAGCCTTGGGACTCCTGCTCACAGCCTCTCTTTCACCCTCGGCCAGGCATGCGAATTGATCAGGAAACAGTCGTCCACGGTCTGCATCATGGTGTCGAGACGCGACTTCGGGATGCCGAAGCCCAGTTTGTTTTTGTCGATACACGGCCGCACCGAGGGGTCGAACAGACCGAGGAAACACCGTTGTCCGCCACGCCGGTTCTCTGTTGTGACATTGGCAAACATCGTGCTGCAGCCCGACCCGAACACGGTGGTCACGGCATCGGGGGCCGACGTGTCGAAGAAGGCCCATCCGCAAAGTCCCGACAGCTCGTCGGGCGTGGCCAGAATAATCATGCCTTCGATGTCGTCGAGTGTCTCCACGCGGTCCACCCGCATGACGTTGAGCCAGCCTGCCGGTGCGCGCTGGATGTCCATCTGGGCCACCGACTCGATGACTTGCTCCGGCGTTTGCTTGTAACGCTCGGTGTATGACACGAAGGTGGGCACGCGTTCGGGCATCTCGGTGAACCCCGTGTAGAACTTTCCGCCACCGCATCCGATGTTGGTCTCGTTCAGACTCACCGCCCGTCCCTGCTCAATCTGGGCAAAAGACTTGAAAAAACAGCCGCCGATCTTAGGCGTTTCTGCCAGCGGCTCGTTGGTATAGCGGTAGACAAGTGGCAACGAAACATTGTCGCCAAAGATTTCACGGAACTTGGAAATAAATGCTTGTGAGGTCATTGTTTGTCATATTGGTGGATTACAAAGATACGGTTTAATCTGAAAGTGGCATCATTTTTCTGTCAATTTCTTTACACCCAGTCCATCTTTCTGACAGATTTTGCAATAGAGTCTACGTGTGACTTCTCGCCATGTCGACACTTCTTTACACGCCCTTCCTCTTGTTAAAAAACGTAAAAATAATTCTTTTTGTTCGTGAATGTCGCATAAAGACTATACCTTTGCACTCGCTTTGAAAAAAGCTCGGGGGTGGTTACCAGAGTGGCCAAATGGGGCAGACTGTAAATCTGCTGGCTCTTGCCTTCGGTGGTTCGAATCCATCACCACCCACTTTTCATAAGTAAACTGAAAAGTCATCACTATTCTTCTGAATGGTGATGACTTTTCTCATTATATAAACTACTACTCACATGCTAAGGTTGCCATATTGACACAGCCCGGAATGAGGGTGCGACAACCGCCATATCCCTATTGTGAGAACCTCCTTACGGCCTAAACGTCTCCATCATACGATACATCCGCTCCAGCTCTACGGGGTCGGTGGTCTCGTTTACCACCTGCTGGGCAAACGCAACCATGCCTTTAGCCTCAGCCGTGCGGAGGTAACGCTCGTCGAGACACCATGTGCCCAGCCGCAGACGGTCGAGGGCATCGGCATCCTTGAACACATGATACACCTCCAGCCAGACATCGGCCTGGTCGCTGCCCTTGCGCCGGATGAGTTGGTTGCCCAAAGCGTCGTCGCGGTCGTGAAACTTCATCGCCTCGTAAGCCTCGGGCAGAAAGCCGAGCGCGCCCTGTCCGCAGTAGGTGCGGTAATATTGCGACGCACGTCCGCCGTGGCCCACGTCGAGATAATTATCCTTGCGGCGGGTGTCGTGGAAGATGGCGGCGTGGGCCAGAGCCGTCATGCTCCGGTCGTCGAGGGCACGCTTTTCACCGATGCGCAAGGCATGCAGGAGCACCCGCTCGCAGTGGCCCTGCGTGTGGATATCGATGTTGCCGGGTATCTCCCAGAACACCACGTGACGCTCCATATACTCCACCCAGTAGGCAAACATGCGTTTCACCCGCGGGGATTGCTGACCGATGATTTTCTCAGATATATTCATTGCTTGCCTGCAAAAATACGAAAAAATAACATAGCAAGTCAATAGTTTTCGTTATATTTGCATCAAAGGGAGTATGAAAATGGAGAAATACGGATTCTGGGAGATGAATACCGAGTTTAAAAAAAAGCTCAAGAAAGGAGCCATCGACGAGGCACGCCGGTTGCTCTACAACATGACGCAACTCTATCCGCAACTCAATGACAACGACCTGCAGGGCAACAAGGCCATCATTCACAATGCTTTGGCCCTCGACCGGGTGGTTGTCAACTTCAACCTGCCCTACTTTGTGGAATACGCCATGCGCCTGGCCGACTCTGACTGGGAAGGCGACCGACGCAACGGCAGGGTCATACCGTCGCTCGGACAGCGCATTACCAACCGGCTGATGAGTGGCATTGCCGAGCGGCCGGAAGCCTATATCAAGGCCGTGATGCCGTTTTTCCGCAAGGCGCTGCAGCACAATCCGAGCAACAAGGACAACCTGCGCCACCTCGCCCAGCTCTATGTGCGTGTGAAACTCAAGACGCAGGCCATCGCCCTCTACAAGCAACTGCTGCAACGCTATCACGACAGTTACCTCTATGCGGAACTGGCCGAACTGGTGTCGGAGCCTCAACTCAAAGTCGCCCTGCTCTGCCAGGCTATCGTCAACCAACCTAAAGAAGCATTCAACATGGGCAACCGCAGCCGTCTGGCCGAACTGCTCCAGATGCCTGAACCCACGCGAGCTGCCTACGAGATACGCAAAAGCATGGCCGCCCGCAAGAAAGCAGGACAGCCTTTGCCGGCCAATGTGGAGCGCATCGGGCGCATATTGGCAGAATATACGCCTGTGACCGAGGCCGAACAACAGCTGTTTTACCAGCGCATGGCACCCGTGGCCGATGCCTTTATTGCCCACTAACACGTTATTTTCAAGACTTATCAACATGAAATCGAAAATCAAAATACAACTCGCCAGCAAGGAACAGGCATCAGAAATCGCCACGCTCATCATGCTGGCGATGAATCATGAGTGTTGCCAGAACTTCGCAGGGCCACAGCATTCGCTGGAAGATTTTCATCGGATGATGACTGAACTCGTCGGCATGGACGAGAGTCAGTACAGCTATCGCCACACGTTTGTGGCCCTCACGGGGCACAACAAGTTGGCGGGAATGTGCGTGGCCTACGACGGCAAGGACCTGCGGCGGTTGCGAAAGGCGTTTTTCGATGCTGCCCTGCGGCATCTGGGACAGCATTTCGAGGGTATGGACGACGAGACATCGGCGGGAGAATACTATGTGGACTCGCTGGCGGTGAAAGAGGAATACCGCGGACAGGGCATCGCACGGCAGTTGCTTCGGGCCGTGATCAATGCCTACGGCGACGACCAACCCATAGGACTGTTAGTGGATCAGGGCAATCCCAAGGCCGAACGACTGTATCAACGGGTAGGCTTTCGCCATGTGGACGATGCCCAATGGGGCGGGCACGCCATGCGACATCTGCAATATCCCGTGAAATGTGCGTGGGCAAGGGCCGACGAACTGTCGGAGAAATACCACGATGAGGAATGGGGTGTGCCGGTGCATGACGAGCAACGCCACTACATGTTCCTGCTCATGGAGTCGATGTCGTGTGGACTTTCATGGCAGATGATGCTTCAGCGGCGGGAGGTTTTCCGCCAGTGTTTTGCCGATTTCGATGCCGCTACAGTGGCGAAATTCACCGAAACGGATGTGGAACGCATCATGGCAACCGAAGGCATGATACGTTCGCGTCGCAAGATTGAGGGGATGATTACCAATGCCAAAGCCTTTGTCGAGGTGGCACGGGAGTTTGGATCGTTTGACAAATACATCTGGAGTTTCACCAACGGGCACTCACTCCTCTATCCCTCGCATGCCGACCGGTGGGTGACGCGCAACGATCTCTCCGACCGTGTGGCCCGCGACCTGAAGCGGCGCGGCTTCTGCTATGTGGGCTCCACCATTATATATAGTCATCTGCAGGCCATTGGCATCATCAATGACCATCGTCCCGGATGCTTCCGCTACGCTGAAATCAGGGAAGGATGCACTGTGGTGAAGGAGTAAGACACCTCTCTACCCTCCCCTGTCAGCCCCTTTCAGCTATCAGAGTAAACCGAGAGTCATGGCTAAACACATGCTTCTCTGATGCCAGAGGTTGATTTTAGAGTTCTATTTTCCAGAGCTTTGCAGATGCCCTCAAGCCTCGATTGGGGGAAACAAAAATGCTGACCTCAGCACCCTTTCGGTCTGAAGTCAGCATGCTTATATAATAATAGGTGGGAATTATTCCCTCACAATATAGCTGCCACTGCCCTGATGGGTGGCCAGAATGAGCACCTCGGCAATCTGAACATGCTCGGGAGCTGAGGCCGCATAGTAGGCCACGTCGGCAATATCGGTACCGGTCAGCGGTTTGATACCCTTATATACATTGTCGGCACGGGCCGTATCACCGTGGAAACGCACATTGCTGAAATTGGTTTCGACGAGTCCCGGCTTGAGGTTGGTGACGCGAACGGCCGAGTGTGCCACGTCGAGGCGCAGACCGTCTGACAGGGTTTTCACCGCGGCCTTGGTGGCACAATAGACGTTTCCACCCAGATAGGCACCGTCACCGGCCACACTTCCTACATTGATGACATGGCCGTGGTTGCGGCTCACCATGCCCGGCACGATGAGACGGGTCATCGTGAGCAGTCCCTTGATGTTGGTATCAATCATCCGGTCCCAGTCATCGACATCACCCTCATACTCGGGTTCCAGCCCCTGAGCAAGTCCGGCATTGTTAATCAACACGTCAATCTCCTGCCATTCAGCGGGAATACTCTCGACGGCCCGACGCGAAGCCTCACGGTCGCGGACATCAAAACAGAGGGTGAGAACGTCGGTCTGGAGACTCGATTTCAGCTTGTCAAGCAAGTCAGCACGTCGTCCGGTCAATATCAAACGGTAGCCACCTTCGGCAAATTTACGTGCACAAGCCTCGCCAATTCCACTTGTCGCACCGGTAATCAAAGCAATACGTTTCATTCTTCTTATTTGTTTTAAACGATTTCTACACGCAAAGGTATGAAATTATAGCGAAAGGTGAACGTCGGACGAGCGTTTTCTATCGGTCCAACCCCATGAAAATGAGCATCCTTTGATGAAAAAGAGACAAAAAACATCGGTATTTCACGAAAAACCATTATATTCGCAAGAAAATACAATGATGATGAAAAAGCTACTGGGATTACTCACGATGGTGCTCGGTCTCACGGCCTGCACAACCTCGAAGACTGCCGAACAGAAGAATGCGCAGTACCTCCAGCAAATGAGTCAACTGGCTGATTCGCTGAGAAATCGCACCTATACGATATCGTTTGACTACGTGATGCCCCGCAGATCGGGCGGACACTTCCTCACGTCTGACTATTCCGTGACGGTCAAAGGCGACAGCATCACGAGTTTTCTGCCCTATTTCGGGGTGGCCTATCGTGCCGACTGGAACAATCAGTATCACAGTCCGCTCGACTTCAAAGGCCTCATCATGGCTTACGACTATGCCCAAAGGAAGAAAGACAGCTACCGCGTCATGCTGAAAACCAAGAATGGTATGGACCAGATGGTGTATCAGCTGCAGGTATTTGCCAATGGCAAGGCGACACTCGACGTATTGCCCACCGACCGTGAACCTATCTCTTTTACAGGCAATCTCAAATGGGAGGAACAACGATGAAGCATCTCCTGAGTCTCCTTCTGACGCTTCTGTCCCTCACATTGTGCGCCCAGACCGTGGACAATACGGCCCAAAAATATGCCATGAGGTACGTGAAAGACCACCTTTTCCTACAGCATGGCGAGGACTTCAACGTCATCGACACCGACATCGAATGGCCTGAACTGCTGAGTTATTCGCAGGTACAGACGCAGCCTTTGCAGCAATTTCTGGCACAACAACTGTTTGGATATGACACGGCCAACTTTGATTCGGCTTACCAAGCCTACCAATCGGCACACGGACAAGTGGTCAGCGGCACGCTGAAATCATTGCCCGACGACAACCGATTTGCCTATATCACCCTCAAGGCTCAGGTGAAATCCTACGCCCCCAACCACTGGATCTGCTACCAGACAACCGTGAAGATCGAACCTCAAAGCCTCTCTCCGCTGAAAGCTAAGGACGAAAAGCACTATTATGTCTATGATATCGGCCGAAAAAAGATTTTCTCGACCGAAGACATTGTCAAACAAGACCAGATACAAAACGGCAATGTTCCTTCGGGATTTTTTGAAAACATCTTCGCCCCACTGAGTGACGACGACTTTAACCAAATCACCTCGGCAGCTTTAGACGGTGTATGGTTAGTGCAAAAGAGCCCGCAAGTGGGACTGCACATCACCTGTCGCACCGCCGACAAACAACTGGACTATGAGACATTGATGCCCTACGACGATGTAAGAAGCATTGTGACGAAGAATGGCCGGACACTTTTTGAAAAACCAGTACCACCTGTTCAGCCCGAGTTTGTCACCCTGCCCAACATCTGGAAAGGCGACACCATATATTATAAGGTGGAGAATGCACCCGAGTTCAGGGGCGGACAAGAAGGGCTGAAAGCATATCTCGCCCATGTAAGTGCACCGAAAGCCCCATTGCCAGGACGTGTGATTACGGCCTTTGTGGTTGACAAGACGGGGGCTGTACAGGATGTTCGGGTCATCAGTCCGCTCTCTCCCGAACTCGATCGACACGCTGTGGCTTTGGTGAAAGGTATGCCCAAGTTTGCCCCTGGCACATTGAAAGGGAGTCCTGTCTGCGTAAGGATGTATCTCCCCATATCTTATCGGGAAGAGAAAACCAACAGCGAATTCTCAGAATAATCATAAATCCATCAGAAATCTCTTACAATCAATCCATAACGCAGGCAGCCGACCTTCGCGTTATGCGACATCCCTTTTGCCAATATCCTGCACGCCCTCATCAGCCTTCCACCGCATTCTCCAAGACAGGAAGTCGGAAAAACAGGGGGACTTGCCGACACCGACCGACACAAACGCATCAAACAGCATTTAGATACCCCACAGGTCTATAGGCGCTTCGACACTAATCTGCATCCGCACTCATGAGACACCACACACCGTTGCCATGGAATGTACGTTTGTTGGAGAAGCTCCTTTGTCGTTTCAAGATTGCCAAGAGAGCATCCCAGCCGCGATAGGTAGCTGGCATCCTTCCTCCGTCCCATCGCTTTTTAAACGGAAAAGCAGTGTACAGATTTCGATTTGCATTCATTTTTATTGAGAAAGCAACAATTTGAAAGCATAAAAAGGGAAAGATGTTACAGCATGAACGTATTTTCCTTTTTATTTACAAATAATCCGTAAGCATTGCCAACAAACCATCTTCTATAGACATTTATTATCATACGAATACCACCTTAATAATGACATAAAGTAAGTACTACAACAGTATATCACCTTTTAACAATTGTATTACATTACTTTTTGATACTTTTATCCCCTATAATGTTTATCTTTCAAATTAAAAGTGGCCTTTCTAAAACACTTGCATTTTTAACGAAAAATAATTATAAATTAGTGTTAAATATTTGTTTGAAATCAATATTTTTTGCATACCTTTGCAATGAAAGAAACAAAAACCTATAAACCGAAAGATAAATTATGAAACAGTTCGTTCTTATCTCAGCAATGCTGCTCATGACCGTTGCAAGCTTCGGTCGCAAGCACGTTAGCGAATCAGCAATCGTTGTTGCAGACACCATCTACTATGCAGCCGACCAGACCTCGGTAAAAAATGCCGACCAGGCATCTTACTACCGCCTGTTGCTGACTCAAAACAAGGGCAAAGCACAGGAAAGCGTGTTTACTGATTATTACATGGATGGCACGCTCAAAGCAGAAGGTGGTTACACCTTTGTAGATTTGAGCAACGACAAGAATACCGTTCTCAATGGTGATGTGACAACCTACTATGTGAATGGCAAAGAGAAGCTACATGGCAAATACCAGAACGGCAAGCGTCATGGCTACTTCACACTTCAGATGAGAGACGGCAGTGTAGCTGTCATCGCTTATCAGAATGGCGACTCAAAGTACAATTACTTCATCGTCACCAACAAAGATGGCAAGCAGGAGAAGCGACCCATCACAGAAATTAGATCTCTCTTACAATAATAATACAATAAGCAACTACTAAACAAGATTGAAAGCCCGTGTTCGTGAGAATACGGGCTTTTATTTATTTCAAACCAATCCATGGAGGAACACAGGTTGGACTCAAAGAGAAAAGGGGGATGCAGAGTACTCATACAAAAGAAAACGCAAAACCATAGGCATATCATCGTAGAGCATGAAGCATCGAAATGCAAAACTATAGGCATATCAACGTAGAGCATGAAGCATCGAAACGCAAAACCAAAAGCATATCATCGTAGAGCGTATGGCATCGAGACACAAAACCATAGGCATATCATCGTAGAGCATGAAGCATCGAGACACAAAACGAATGGCATACAACATGAACGAGAATGCAATGCCTAAAAAAACGATTAGCAGAAAAAACACAAAACAGTCTCAAGGACATGCTTTGATGATTTGACAACATCCCATAGCCATAGAAAGAGAAAACCGGGAATGCGCTGGTACATTTGCTGTACCGAAGCGTATTCCCGGTTTTTGTTTTCCAAGGGCTCCCACTCCTGACGGAGAAGGGAATCTAAAGGTTGAGTTCCAGTTCTACAGGGCAATGGTCGCTGCCAAACACCTCACCGTGTATCTTGGCATCGACAATATTGTCTCTCAATCGCTCAGAGGCAATGAAGTAATCGATGCGCCACCCCGTATTTTTCTCACGGGCACGGAAGCGATAACTCCACCAGCTATAGGTCACCTGCTCGGGGTAGAGCGTGCGAAAGGTGTCAATGAAACCACTGTTGAGCAGTGTCGTCATCTTCTCACGCTCCTCGTCGGTGAAGCCGGCATTGTTATGATTGGTCTTGGGATTCTTCAGGTCAATCTCCTCATGGGCCACATTCAGATCGCCACAGACAATGACAGGCTTCTGCGCATCCAGACGCTTCATGTATTCACGGAAGTCGTCTTCCCACTGCATGCGATAGCCCAGACGACGGGGCTTGACCTCACCTTCGAGCGCTTCCTGCGAGTTGGGCACATAGGCTGTGATGAGATAAAAGCCGGGATATTCCAGCGTGATGACCCTGCCTTCATGGTCGTGGGCATCGATGCCAAGTCCGTAGGCCACACTCAGCGGCTCGTGCTTGGTGTAGATGGCCGTTCCGCTGTAGCCTTTTTTATCGGCATAGTTCCAGAATGACTGATAGCCCTCAAACTCCAAATCGAGTTGTCCGGCCTGCATCTTGGTCTCCTGAATACAGAAAAAATCAGCATCCAGCTCCTTGAAATAGGCTTCAAAGCCCTTGCTGACAACATTGCCACTATCATCGGTCTTCGGTTTGACACAAGCCCGGAGTCCGTTAACGTTCCATGAGATAAACTTCATTGGCTTTAATTTTTAGAGGTTGACACCAACTTGAAATAGGTCTGATTGAACAATGACGTGCCCTGGAACTCATCATCCATCTTAAATCCATAGGTGTTCATCATCAGGACACAGTCTGAGGTGCTGATCTTGTAGAGTCCCATGGAGTACTGGTCACCGTTCAGAAAATAGATGCTGCAGTCATAAGTCTGCTTCGAAGTCGATGCCACGAAGGTGAGTGCATGCGGTATGACGTTCAGCGTATAGCCCTCATCGACAATACTGTAGAAGCCCACCTGACATACCAAATCGGTGGCTGGCAATGCCTTCACATCGGCAAGCAGCGTGCTGTCTACAATAGACGAGAAGCTCTTGGCCATAATACTCTGCGGAAAATCCTTGATGGTGATAACCGAGTCGATGGTCCAGCTGATATTCTTCACCGTATCAGGTGTTGTCACCAGGCTCGGCGAATAGAGCATATAACCCGTATAGGTACCGGCCATCGTCTTCATTGCCGTAGCCATTTCTTGCTGAGTGGGCCCGCTGCTCCCATCAGATTCACTAAGACACGAGGTCACAACCAATGCGGCCGTGACACCCAAAAGGACAGAACGCAATCTCTTCATCATTATTTTTGGCTTAAAAGGTTCATAAATTCTTCGCGCGTCTTGGCCTGATTGAATGCGCCACTGAAGTCGGAGGTGGTCGTCACAGAGTTTTGTTTCTCCACACCCCTCATCTGCATACACATGTGCTGAGCCTCTACGACTACCATCACTCCCAGGGGTTTCAGCGTATCCTGGATGCAGTCCTTGATTTGCTGTGTCAGTCGTTCCTGCACTTGCAGACGGTGAGAGAAGATATCCACCACACGTGCAATCTTGCTCAGACCGGTAATATATCCGTTGGGAATATAGGCCACATGCACCTTACCATAGAAAGGCAGCATATGATGCTCGCACAGCGAATAGAAATCGATGTCCTTGACGATGACCATCTGCCTGTATTCCTCCTTGAAAAGGGCATCGGTGAGCACCTTATGAGCATCCTGAGTATATCCACGGGTAAGCACCTGCATGGCCTTGGCCACCCGCATCGGGGTTTTCAATAGGCCTTCACGGGTGGTATCCTCACCCAAAAGTTTTAATATTTCATGATAATGTGCGGCTAATTCATCAAGCCCGTCGCGAAATTCTGTTTCAGGATTCATTATAATATATGGTGATTAAATAGTATCTTATTTCAATACGAACCGATATCTGGTTGCAGACACGGTCAATATTGCACGGTGATTTTTCCGGATACGATGGTCGCAGCACTATAGCCCATGGCCTTGACCTGCCTGAGCAAGCGTTGTGCCTCTTGATAACTCCGGAAGTTTCCGACGCGGCAGATCCATCTTGGGGAATAAAAATGGACATATACCGGCTGGTCGGGGAATTTCATTTTGATGGCGTTGCCGATCTGCTGTGCACGCTGTCGGTCATTGCGCGTATTGCCTCCGGCATACGCCTGCACCCGGTAACCGGTGACCTTACGGCTTCCACGCATCACCTTTTTACGCATGTCTACCGTCGGGATATTCATTTCCTCCTCATCGGCCTGATTTTTTTCTGCCTCCCGGCTTTTGTTTTCGGCTCGTCGTCGAGCCTCTGCAGCCCTGCGTGCCTCTTCAGCCTTCTCGGCCTCATGCACATTGGCGCTGTCGCCATCTGTTTCTTTCAGTTTCTCCTTTCCTGTCGTCTCGCGGCTCTTCACCCCATCCTGCTGACTTCTCGGGGTCGCCGATGCTGTACCCGCAGGCTTGGTGGGGGTCGCGGCAGATTGCCGGACCTGCTTCTTGCCGTTGACGATGTCGTCTATTTCCTTGCTCTGTGTCACCACGACCTTGCCCACACCATTCTTACTTTGCTTCAGATGGTCGAGATAGGTCTGTGCATCGGCAACAGTGGCCGAGCAGAGAGCGATGATAAAACATGCGACAAATTTCTTCATATTCATAGAACAGTGTGCTTTGAGCTTTGAACCAGAGCAGTACAAGGGCTTGCCAGTACCTGAACAATTAGATTTTATTGAACTTTGAAAACTGAGTCGGCCACTCTCCGGCAGCGCATGGACCGCTCCCCGCAAGGCCACCAGGCTCTATATTCAAAGTTCAATGTTCAAAGCTGTTTGATTACTTCTTCCAAGCATCGATGATGCCCTTGAAGTCAGCAGTCTTCAGAGAAGCACCGCCAATCAGGCCACCGTCGATATTCGGCTTAGCAAAAAGTTCAGGAGCATTGCTTGCCTTGCAGCTGCCACCGTAGAGGATTGAGGTGTCCTCAGCAACATCTTTGCCATATTTGTCGGCAACGATCGAACGGATATAGGCCAGCATCTCCTCTGCCTGGTCGGATGTGGCGGTCTTGCCTGTACCAATGGCCCAGATCGGCTCGTAAGCCAGAACGATGTTCTTCCACTCCTCAGCGGTAAGATGGAAAACAGAGCCATCCAGCTCGGCCTTCACCACTGCGTTCTGCTTCTCAGCCTCACGCTCCTCCAGAGTCTCACCGCAGCAGAAGATAACTTTCAGACCATTGGCCAGTGCCAACTGCACTTTCTCCTTCAGGATAGCGGCTGTCTCGCCATAATACTGGCGGCGCTCAGAGTGACCAAGGATAACATACTGTGCACCGGTAGACTTCACCATAGCGGCAGAAACCTCGCCTGTGTAGGCACCCTTGTCCTTGTCGGCGCAGTTTTCAGCACCAAGAGCCACCACGTTCTGGTCGAGCACGTCGGCCACCTTTGCCAGATGGATGAAAGGTGTACAGATAATCACGTCGCAGTTGGGCTTGTCGGCTACCAAAGCGTCATTGATTTCCTTGGCCAAGGCCACACCTTCTTGCAGGTTCTCATTCATTTTCCAGTTGCCTGCTACAATTTTCTTTCTCATAACTAAATACTATTAAAAAGTTGATATTCGTGATTTGAATTATTTATTTTCGGTCTCGCCGCGGCGTAGTTTCCTCAGTCGGATCAGCCGCGTCTTGCGTCTCACCACCTGACTCCAGGCCCAGGTGCGGTCGGCAAGGGTGAGCAAGATGAGTGGCAGGAAGAACCAGAGCACCACCTGCGTGATGGTCTTCGCCACGGAATCCTCGGGCATTTGTCCGATCGGGAGTTTGGCGAGCGGTCCCTTCAGCTCCTCACTGTCGGGCAGACGGTTGTGACTCCACTTGCGGATGATGGTGCCATCCTTGAGCAGCAGCAGCCCGGGATTGCTGCGGATGATGGTCTTGAGCGTGGTCTCATCCGTCATGCAAAACGGATATTCGGCCCCGGTGATATCTTCCCAATGCTGGATTTCCTTCTCCGAGGAGGCCGTCAGGCAGTAGAAAGGTATCTTCTCCTGCTGGGCATACTCGTAAATCTGGTCGATGTCGCCAAAGTTGGAGTCGTCGGCCTGACCCAAATGGGTGGAAATCAGGAGAAAGAGGTAGCCCTTCCGGCTCAGCACTTCCTCCGTGATGTCGTCTCCCTCGGCCAGCTGTATGGAGAAATCGTGGATGGGCGGCACATATCCAGCCTTGGTCTGCACGGTCTTCGAGTCGATAAACTGCCATGTGGAGTCGGGATAATTTTCCAGGGAAAACTCCCTGCGCTCGCCGTTTTTCTCCATGACAAACGTGGTCTCAAACTGGGGCTGCGGTGCGCCGGGAGGTATCTCCATGCCCTTCAGTATGTTGGCCCCGACATGATAGGGGCGGAAATCGAATATCGGGAGCGTATAGAGGCAATAGAGGCTGGTGAGGAAGATAAAGAGAATGGTAAAATTGATGGCTATCCATTGGTTAGACCGCGAGATGAAACGCACCATGCCCAATGGCCACTGCGACAACACCACGGCACACAACAGCAGGGCGACGTTCTTGGCAAGTGTCTGCCCATTGGTCAGCTTCAACGCATCACCGAAGCATCCACAATCAGATACAGGATTGGCAACGGCCACCCAGACCGTGACAAGCGTCAGGCAGACCATCAGAATCAGGGCCAGTCTGGTCACCACTCGACGCCGGATGGCAAACAGGATGAAGATGCCCAACGAGAATTCCAAGGCAGACAGCAACACAGAGATGCCGAGTGTCACGCTGTCGGGGACACAGGCCTGCAGACTCAGTGCGCCAAGATAATCCTGCAGCTTATACTGCAGCCCAAGGGGGTCGATGGCTTTCACATAACCTGAGAACACAAACGTCAGGCCCAGCAGCAGCCGACACACGTTTACAAGAAACCGCACGCCCCAGCCCAACCGGCGGGCACGCCCATCCTTGCCTGCAGACAGCCTGGCTGTTGTCTGTGTCAGATTATTCTGCTGAATGGCGGATTGTTCCTGTGATGTATCCTCTTGCTCCATCTACAACCTTTTTATGATTTGCTCTGTTCTGCTCCATCGGACTCTCCTGAGCCGGCACTAAGACTTCAGCCTGATGGCACCGAAAACCGCATAATTGATGATGTCCATGTAATTGGCATCGACACCTTCAGACACCAATGCGGCTCCCTGAAGGTCTTCAAGCTCTTTCACCCGCTGTATCTTTGTCAGTATAAAGTCGGTATAGCTGCTCACGCGCATAGCGCGCCACGCCTCGCCATAATCATGGTTTTTCTTGATCATCAGCTCGTAAGCCTCCTTGGCATGCCCGTCATAAAGTGCCAGCGCCTCGTCTACGGTGAGGTCCACACTATCGGTGAACCCCTTCTCCAACTGCACGAGTCCCACTATGCCATAGTTGATGAGCGCGATAAACTCCGGACGCATGCCCTCACCCACCAATGACTGACCGGTGATTTCCAAAGAACGGATGCGCTTGGCCTTGATAAACAACTGATCGGTGAGCGACGAGGGGCGCAGGATGCGCCATGAAGCACCGTAATCGTGAAGTTTCTTGGCAAAAAGCTCACGACACTCCGCCATCACGTCTTTAAACTGCTGTTCTGTATTGGGTACTGACATAACAATTGCAAAGTTAGTCAAATAAATTGGAAATCATCTATTGTGAGTCGGAAAAATAGCACGCTCACCTTATTTTATAATGTCTTTTCCGATAATCATTCCTTCCTCTGCCCCTTGCCGTCAGGTGCGGGCCCCTTGCTCGCCTTGTGTCTTTCTTACCCCACACAGCTCTCTCCTACCGATCCGCAAGGCCTTTCGGACGCGCAGATTTATACAGATGAAATATCTTGATAAAACGTCGTCATAATCTTCTCATATTCTAAAATCAAAACTTTTGCGAAGGAAACAGGGCGAAAATGGCGTTTACAGAACAAGCTGACTATCAGCATCTTGTAAATAATTGACAAAAGACGGGTTTGCGATTAGATAGTTATCGTGAGGCGATTAGATAGTTATCGTCTCGCGATAAGGCCCTAATCTCAATGCGAAAACGACGAAATAGAGTCGGAAAAGGGCCTGAAAAAGAGAAAAAACTGACAAAAACAGAGCAATATCGGCATGAAATCTCTTGCCGACAAGCCCCATCAGGTCTTTTCTTTCCGTCAAAGCCTTCTCAAGACAAGACCGGAAAGACACAGAAAACGAAGAATAAACTTTACAAAATAGAGCAGAATGGCGATAGAATATCAACGCTCTTTCTGTCGCTTGTGGATGACCCTCACCGTACCACAAAGGGCATCATAGCGCACCTGCAGGGAGTCACGCCTTACGCGCAGCCGGTTTTTCTCGCCGAAAGTCGTGGCACGCTTATAGGCCTCGATGGTGACCTGGAGCGCAGAGTCGGTGGTGCCAATGTCTTCCTGGGTCATCAGCAGCGATGCCTCCTGCCATATTTTCAAGGCCTTGCGACGCGACTCGACGGCAGCTGGATGCTTGACCCGCAACTCCTTGATGGCTGTGAGCGTCTGGCGATAGTCACGCTTCTGGAAGAGAGAGTCGATGCGGTGCATGAGCGGGGCGGCCTTCTCATCCTCGGTCGGCTGGCACGACACCATGAAAATCAGGACCAGCAAAAGGTGGATTTTGTTCATAACGACCACAAAGATAACGAAAAATTCCCATCACCAACTCCCCGTATGCAATCTTTTTTGTACCTTTGCACATTGTTTTGAAATAGAATAACGATTAACATGCGACAACTCAGCGATGCCGATCTGGCAAAACTCCTCGATAAAGACATTTTTCATCAGATTTCGGAAGCGGCCGACAGCCTTGGCTTAGAATGCTATGTGGTCGGCGGATATGTGCGCGACCTGTTTCTCGAGCGCCCGTCCAACGACATCGACGTGGTGGTGGTGGGCAGTGGCATCAAGGTGGCCACACGACTCAAGGAGATGCTCGGACAGAAGGCTTATCTGTCGGTTTTCCGCAATTTTGGCACCGCACAGGTGAAATACCGCCATCAGGAGGTGGAGTTTGTGGGGGCCCGTAGGGAGAGCTACAGCCACGACAGCCGCAAGCCCCACGTGGAGGACGGCACTCTCGAAGACGACCAGAACCGCCGCGATTTCACCATCAACGCCATGGCGGTGTGCCTCAACCGTGAACGGTTTGGCGAATTGGTAGACCCCTTCGACGGCATCGCCGACCTCGAAGACGGCATCATCCGTACACCCTTAGACCCCGACATCACCTTTTCCGACGACCCTCTGCGCATGCTGCGGTGTGTGAGGTTTGCCACCCAGCTCAGGTTTTACATCGAAGACGAGACCTTCGAGGCACTCGAGCGCAACGCCGAGCGCATCAAGATCATCAGCGGCGAGCGCGTGGAAGAAGAACTGAACAAGATTATGTTGACCGACCAGCCCAGCCGCGGTTTTGTAGATTTGCAGCGCTGCGGACTGCTCAAGCTCATCCTGCCCGAGCTCACAGCCCTCGACATTGTGGAGACACGCAACGGGCGTGCGCATAAAAACAACTTCTACCACACCCTTGAAGTGGTGGACAACCTGTGCAGGGCACAGAAGGAGAAGCTCGTCGAGCTTGACGAAAAACTCGCTCAACTGCCCAAGGACAGCGAGGAAGCCGCGGAGTGTCGGGCCGAGATAGACCGTATCCATGAGCACAAGCTGTGGCTGCGCTGGGCCACACTGCTCCACGACATCGGCAAGGCGAAGACCAAAAGATGGGACAACGCACTGGGATGGACGTTTCACAACCATAATTATATGGGGGCCAAGATGGTGCCCACCATCTTCCGACGCATCAAACTACCGATGGATTCGAAGATGAAGTATGTGCAGAAACTGGTGGATTTGCACATGCGGCCCATTGCCATCGCCGACGAGGAGGTGACCGACAGTGCCGTGCGCCGGTTAGTGAGCGATGCCGACGACGACGTAGACGACCTGATGATGCTCTGCGAAGCCGACATCACGAGCAAGAACAGAGCCAAGAAGGAACGTTTCTTAGAGAACTTCAGACTGGTGCGCGAGAAGATTGCCGACCTGCAGGAAAAAGACTTCAAGCGACTGCTCCAGCCCGTCATCGACGGCAACGAAATCATGGAAATGTTCCATCTGAAGCCATCGCGCGAGGTGGGCACATTGAAGCAGACACTGAAAGATGCCGTACTCGATAATAAGGTGCCCAACGAGCGCGAGCCACTCATGCAATTATTAATGAAAAAAGCCAAAGAAATGGGGCTTTGCTAAAAAGTAAAAACGTTTGTTAAAAAACCGACGGGAACTTGCGAGTTTTCGTCGGTTTTTCGTACTTTTGCACACAATAAAAACTGAATGGTTATTTTCAGTTTTACTTTTATCATCACTCTCGGGATGACAGCAATTTGATATATTAATGTAAATAATAAATAGGTATGAAAATTAAGAATTGTTTGTTCGTAGCGGCCACAGCCTTGGCCCTCGTCTCTTGTGGAGGCAAAAGCAAGCAGGGAATGCCAAGTTTCGGCGACAACGAGTTTGCCACCCGCACCATCGGCACGCAAAGCACAGGCCTGCAGACCACTTACCCCGCCACTATAAAAGGTATTCAGGACGTGGATGTGAGACCCAAGGTATCTGGATTTATCACGAAAGTGCTGGTGCACGAAGGACAGACAGTCAGCGCCGGTCAGGTGATGTTCATCCTTGACAGCGAGACTTATCAGGCCGCCGTGCGCCAGGCGCAGGCATCTCTGAACACCGCACGCTCACAGGCCAATACTGCCCGGCTGACTTACGAGAACAATCAGAAACTGTTTGAGAAAAAAATCATCGGACAATATGAGCTTTCCACCTCACAAAACAGCTATGCCACCGCACAGGCCGGCGTAGCACAGGCTTCGGCCGCACTGGCTTCAGCACGCGAGACATTGGCCTGGTGCACGGTGAAGGCACCCGCCGCAGGCGTGGTGGGAAGTCTGCCCTACAAGGTGGGTACATTGGTAAGTGCTTCCGATGCCCTGACAACAGTGTCGAATATCTCTACCATGGAGGTGTTTTTCTCACTGAGCGAGAGCGAGATTCTCAACATGTCGAAGACAGCAGGAAGTGCTGCAGCCGTCATCAGCGAGATGCCGACAGTGAAGCTTCAGCTGGCCGACGGAACGGTTTACAACCATCCGGGCAAGGTGGTCAAGATGAGTGGGGTCATCGATGCCTCTACGGGCTCCTACTCATTGATAGCCCATTTCCCCAACCCCGAGAAGCTGCTGAAGAGCGGTGGTGCCGGACAGATCATCATTCCGCAGGAAGACAACAATGCCATAGTGATTCCGCAGGAAGCCACCTCACAGGTACAAGACAAGGTGTTTGTATATATCGTGGGTAAAGATAACAAGGTGAAATACACCGAAATTACGGTGAACCCGCAGAACGACGGCAAGAACTACATCGTCACCGGAGGACTCCACACCGGAGACCGCATCGTGACCAAAGGTATCACCAAGCTTTCCGACGGTATGGAAATCAAGCCCATCACCGAGGCCCAGTACATGAAGAAGATTGAAGAAGCCGAGAAACTCGGTGCCGCCCAGGGCAATGCCGGCGACTTCGCCAAGGCAATGGGTGGGAAATAACAGAAGCATCACTATAAGAAATGAGGACTTTGACCCCACGATTAACACCCTGACGGTGTAATCATAATGTTCAAAGTTCAATGTTCAAAGTTCAAAGAACCAAGAGAATATGTCATTTTCAAATTTCATCAAACGCCCGGTACTATCGACGGTGATATCCATCTTCTTCGTCTTGCTGGGTACTATCGGACTCATTTCACTGCCTGTTGAGCAGTATCCCGATATCGCACCGCCTACCATTGTGGTGAGCACCACTTACCAGGGAGCCGATGCCAAGACCGTGATGAACTCCGTGATCACTCCGTTGGAGGAGAGTATCAACGGTGTGGAAAACATGACCTACATGCAATCCACGGCCAGCAACTCCGGTTCGGCCATGATTACGGTCTATTTCAAGCAGGGTTCCGACCCCAATATGGCTGCCGTGAACGTACAGAACCGTGTCTCTCAGGCACAGGCTCTGCTCCCCGCCGAGGTCACCAAGGTAGGTGTTACGGTCACCAAACGGCAGACATCCAATGTCATCATGTACTCGCTCACAACAGAAGACGGGCGCTATGACAGTAAATTCCTGACCAACTACAACGAGATCAACATCACCCCGCTCATCAAACGTATCAATGGCGTGGGTAATGTGCAGAGTTTCTCCACCGAGACCTACTCCATGCGTATATGGCTTCAGCCCGACAAGATGAAGCAATACGGACTGATTCCCAGCGACGTCACTACGGCATTGTCCGAACAAAATATTGAAGCCGCTCCGGGAGCCTTCGGAGAAAACAGCGACGTTGCATACGAATACACGCTCCGCTATAAAGGCCGACTGTCTACTGTCAAGGAATATGAAAACATCATTCTTACCAGTAAGACTACCGGTCAGACCCTTTACTTGAAGGATGTGGCCAAGATGGAACTGGGAAGTCTGATGTATAATGTGCACATGACCAACAACGGACAGCCCGCTGTCATGGGAATGGTACAGCAAATCGCTGGTTCCAATGCCACCCAGATCGCCACAGACGTGAAGGCTGCCTTGGAAGAGGCACAGAAAAGCATGCCTCCCGGCATGGAATATACCATCGAACAAGACGTGACGGAGTTCCTTTTTGCCTCCATCCACGAGGTGGTTTACACACTGGTCATCACTCTTCTGCTGGTGTTCCTGGTGGTTTATGTCTTCCTGCAGGACTTCCGCTCCACATTGATTCCTATGATTGCGGTGCCTGTAGCGTTGATTGGTACCTTCCTTTTCCTATGGGTGTTCGGTTTTTCCATCAACTTACTGACGCTTTCCGCCTTGCTGTTGGCCATCGCCATCGTGGTAGACGATGCCATTGTGGTGGTCGAGGCCGTGCATGCGAAGCTCGATCAGGGTTACCAGAGCGCGATGACTGCTGCCATCGATGCCATGAACGAGATCTCGGGAGCTATCATCTCCATTACATTGGTGATGTCGGCCGTGTTTATTCCGGTATCCTTCATCGGCGGAACATCAGGTACTTTCTATCGTGAGTTTGGTGTAACGATGGCCGTTTCCATCATTATCTCTGCCATCAATGCCTTGACCCTGTCTCCGGCCCTGTGCGCCATCTTCCTGAAACCGCACAGTAAAGAGGAGACAGAAGCGAAGTCTACCTTTATCAGTAGATTTCATGCAGGCTTCAATCGCGCCTTCGACAAAGCGACAGAGAAATATAAAAAGGGCGTGACAAATATCATCGGGCACCGCATCATCACTGCTATCACAGTGGTTGTAGGTATTGTTGTGCTTGTGGTTATGATGGCAACGACCAGTACCGGACTTGTTCCGAACGAGGATACCGGCACACTCTTCGTCACCGTTTCGGCCGCACCAGGTACCAGTCAGGCCCGGACACAGGAGATTGTGAACCAAGTTGACAAGATGTTAGCCTCCAATCCTGCTATCAAACGGCGCGAAGCCGTTGCCGGCTACAACTTCATTGCCGGACAGGGATCTGATCAAGCCACATTCATCATTAAGCTGAAGAGCTTTGATGAGCGTGCCACTAAAAACATTTTCGCACGTATCAAAGATGCCATTTCCGGCCAAGGGATGGCTGCCCTCTTCGTCAACCCGATGGAAGCCAATATGGTCTTGGGTATGATTTACAAGCAGACAGCCACCATCAAGGATGCCCAGATCTTAGCATTCGGACCTCCGATGATTCCCGGTTTCTCTGCCAACAATGGTATTTCGATGACGCTGCAGGATAAGACTGGTGGCGATCTGAACAAGTTCTTTGAGATTACGCAGACCTATCTGAAGGAGTTGAACAAGCGTCCGGAAATCCAGAACGCCATGACCTCCTACAATCCGAATTATCCCCAGTATATGGTGGATGTGGATGTAGCCAAATGTAAGCAGGCCGGCACCACCCCATCTGCCGTGCTTACGACCATGCAGGGCTATTATGGTGGTTTGTATTCTTCCAACTTCAATGCCTACGGCAAGCTGTTCCGTGTCATGATCCAGGGTGATGTGGCCAGCCGCATGCGTCCCGAAGGACTAAGCAACATCTACGTACGCCTGTCGTCTGGCAGCATGGCTCCGGTGTCAGAATTTGTCAGTCTGCGTCGGGTTTACGGACCTTCAAATATCAACCGCTTCAACCTCTTCACCGCCATCAACCTGAATATCACGCCCAACACGAACTATTCCACGGGTGATGCCTTGAAGGCTTGTCAGGAAGTGGCCGCAGACTATCTGCCCGTAGGCTATGGTTACGAGTATTCCGGTCTGACCCGCTCAGAGGCCGAGTCGAGCAATTCGACGGCTCTGATCTTCGCCCTGTGTCTTGTATTCGTATACCTGATTCTGAGTGCGCAGTATGAGAGCTACCTCTTGCCCTTGTCGGTCATCCTCTCTATCCCATTCGGTCTGGCAGGAGCGTTCCTCTTTACCAATCTGTTTGGACACTCCAACGACATCTATATGCAGATCTCCCTCATCATGTTGATTGGTCTGTTGTCTAAGAATGCCATCCTTATCGTACAGTTTGCCCTCGACCGCCGCAAGACGGGTATGGCCATCAAGTATTCAGCCATTCTGGGTGCCGCAGCCCGTCTGCGTCCTATCCTGATGACTTCTCTGGCCATGGTCATCGGTCTGCTGCCACTGATGTTTGCCTCGGGTGTAGGCAAAAACGGAAACCAGACCTTGGGAGCAGCAGCCGTCGGCGGTATGTTGATAGGTACATTTATCCAGATATTCATTGTGCCGGCCCTGTTTGTCATCTTCCAGTGGTTGCAGGAGAAGATTTCTCCGCTGACCTTCGACGACGAAGAGAATCCGGAAGCTGCCGCAGAGTTGGAGCAATATGCCCATACAGCTCAGTTGACCACCATGAATCAGATAGAAGATTAAAGTTATGAAAATCAGAAATATTATATTAGGCTCACTTGCAGTACTGTCTCTGACAGGCTGCAAGAGCCTTTATGGCAAATATGAGCGTCCGCAGGTCAATACGAGCGGACTGTTTAGAGACAGTCTGTCGCTGACCGACACGCTTGCCTCCCGCGACACATCGAGCTTCGCCAATCTGCCGTGGCGTGAGGTCTTCACCGACCCACAGCTGCAGGTCCTCATCCAGAAGGCACTGACCAACAACCCCAACCTGCTCAATGCCGCTCTCAATGTCGATATAGCCGAGGCACAGCTCAAAAGCGCAAAACTCGCATTCCTGCCACAGCTCGTATTCTCACCGCAGGGAACGATCACGCGGTTTAACGATAACACGACTAAGTCTTACTCGCTTCCGGTTACAGCCAGCTGGAATGCGTCGCTCTTTGGCGGCCTCACTGCAGCCAAGCGTTCGGCACAGGTTCAGCTCATCCAGACGAGAGACTATCAGGTATCGGTGCAGACCTCTCTCATCTCAAGCGTGGCCAATCTCTACTATTCGCTGCTCATGCTCGACCAGCAGATAGAACTTGTCGGCGACATGGAGACACTGACCAAGCAGACCTGGGACCAGATGGTGGCGTTGAAGGAGGGGCGTTCAGGATACCGGTCTACCTCCATTGAGGCTGCAGAGTCGAGCTATTACTCTGTGCTGACACAGAAAGCAGACCTGAAACGACAGGTACGCGAGGCAGAAAACTCTCTGAGCCTGCTTCTCGGCGAACCGGCACAGGCCATTGCCCGCGGGAAACTGGCCGACCAACAGCTGCCCGAGAAATTCTCCACCGGCGTGGCAATCCAGCTTCTCCGCAACCGCGCAGATGTCCATGCCTATGAGATGGCCTTGGCTGCCTGCTTCTATGACGTGGAGAAAGCGCGCAGCAGCTTCTATCCCAGCATCAACATCAGCGCTACCGGCGGCTTCAGCAATAATTCCGGACTGGTCAATCCGGGCAAGTGGCTGCTCTCGGCCGTGGGCTCTCTCACCCAGCCCATCTTCATGAACGGTCAGCTGAAAGCAGCCTTGCGGGTGGCCCAAGACCAATACCAGCAAGCCTACAACACGTGGCAGAACAGTGTCTTGACAGCCGGTTCGGAAGTGAGCAATGCTCTTGTGCTCTATAACACCTCTGCACAGAAAAGCGCCATTGAGGCCAAACAAATCGAAGTGCTGAAGAAAAACGTGGAAGACACCCACGAACTTCTCAACATGGCCGGCAGCACATACCTTGAAGTGATCACCGCAGAGAGCAACCTGCTCAACGTGCAACTCTCTAAGGTGTCCGACGACTTCTACAAGATGCAGGCCGTGGTCAACCTCTATCAAGCCCTGGGTGGCGGTGCCAAATAGTTAACAGTTCAAACGCATAAAACAGAATTCTATGTCAAGTGATATCAGCCCTAAAGCCGAAATATCCCCGAAAGCGAAAATCGGAGACGGCTGCAAGATATTCCCGTTTGTCTATATCGAAGACGATGTTGAGATTGGAGACAACTGCGTCATATTCCCCTTCGTGAGCATTCTCAGCGGTACAAAGATGGGAAAAGACAACAAGGTTCACCAGTGCACCGTGCTCGGTGCACAGCCGCAGGACTTTGCCTTTACCGGAGAAAAGACCCAACTCATCATTGGCAACAACAATATCATCCGCGAGAATGTGGTCATCAACCGTGCCACCCACTCCGACGGTCAGACCGTCATTGGCAATGACAACTTCCTGATGGAGGGAACTCATATCAGCCACGACACCAAAATAGGCAACCGCAACGTGTTTGGCTATGGCACCAAGATTGCCGGCGACTGCGAGATTGGCAATGGGGTGATCTTCTCCTCATCGGTCATCGAGAACGCAGGCACCCGCGTGGGCAATCTGGCGATGATTCAGGCCGGAACGACTTTCTCCAAAGACGTGCCCCCCTTCATCATTGCCGGAGGAACACCCGTGGGCTACGGTGGCCCCAACAACACCATGATGACTGCGTGGAACATCGACGAGAAGATACAAAAACATGTGGCCAACGCCTACCGGCTGGTCTTCCATGGACAAAACAGTGTCTTCGATGCCGTGCTTCAGATCAACGATCAGGTGCCCGACAGCACCGAGATTCGTAGCATTGTAGATTTTATCAATGCCTCACAAAAAGGCATAATCAGTAAAATGTAAACTTTCATACCAACACATTTTACATTGTACGTGAAGGAAGGCCGACTGCGAAGTTGGCCTTCTGTTGTTTTTACAAGCGACGGTTCGTCAGGAAAGGTCCACGCTTTCCGCCCCCATCCCGAGAGGTTAGCGCCCACCGTGTTACACAGCCCGGTCAACAGAGTAGCACAAAACCCTATCGGCTATCAGCCTCCACAGATGGGGTTGATGGTCAAAACACCAACGGCTATCCTGTGACCTCAGCAAGAAGGCTGGGAGATTTCCCCTTGCGATGTCCGGTTTTTTCAACAAAAACGTGTGCTTTCTTATTCTCACATGAGCCGAAAAAATCGTTATCTTCATGGTCCAAAGATGGATTTTGCATCGATTTTTACCCTTAAAGATGGGGCAAAACATGCGTTTTAGGACTTTTTGGGGCCTTTTTGCATACCCAGAAGGCCCAAATCGTCGTGCCATCAGGTACTAATCGCGTCACGATTAGATAGTATTCGCAAGACGATTAGATAGTAATCGCAAAAGCATGATTTGTCAATATATTACAAGATACTGGCTATCAACCGATTAACAAAACCGCCAAATTTCTCTATTTACCGCCTTGCCATACGGTCATTGTCTCCGCATCCCGTTTTCTTTGACCTTTCTTCAAAATCTTTCAACATGAATTTATTTATCCTTTGGAAGGATGGGAATGCTAAAAATACATTCTCCGGACAGTCTGGTAAACATGGGATGGGTGGATGGGGCAGGACACGAGGTGTTACCGTTGAGGAATGCCATGAGCGACTATGGAGGTACGTCGCAGGTGTTCTGCTGCAGATAAGTCGAGACAGACGGGCACGGCGAAGACACCCCCGCCTAAGCATGCTCCTCACCCATCAACCAAGTGGGATGGGGTTACGCAGCATCAAAACAGATCAGAGCAACACCTTGCGGCCTTTTCTGACATAGACACCATGGCGTGGCGAACCGACTTTTATGCCTTGAATGGAGTAATACCCATCATCGTCGACCGCGGGTTGGGACAAGGTGGCAATGCCCGTGAGCGTGGCATCGACATCGGCCACAAAGTTGATGGTTGAAATATACGTGGTGCCTGTGGTGGAGGTCAGACCGAAAATGGTCTGACCCGTACAGATATTCGTGTTGGCCGTGGTGGAGAAGTTCTCGGCAATGCCGCTCTTGGTCATGTCCCAGGCAATGACCTGATAGTCGGTGCCGTCTACGGTCACGTTCTTGGCGACCGTCGGCACCACCTGCGTGCCCTTGTTGCTGCCGTTGAGCCACCACAGGTAGGAGGCTCCGGCAGAGAGGCTGAGGTTGCGCCCCATCACCATGAGATACTTCTGGGCGGGCGTGATGTAGTAGTCGAGATTGTTGTAGTCGAGCATCAGACACACATTGTTGCTGCCACCCTGCGTCACGGTGATGGCGTTGGTGGTGGCATCATACTTGATGTTCGCCGCGGTGACACGTGCGGCATCGCCCGTCACCCAGTTGTCGGCCACAAACTGATACTTGTTGTCGGTGTAGCCACTCATGAGCCGCAGGTAGTAGATACCAGGCAGAGGCGTGGTGGCAGAGGCCGTGAGGCGCACCACAAACTTCTCCTTGGCGTTGCCGTTGGCATCTGTCATGAGCGACGCGGGCAGCGGATACTCGATGTTGTAGAACCCATTGACTGCGCCTTTCATAGACGACGGGATGGTGATGTCGGCCAGTTTCACCCCGTCTACGGTGAGGGTGGCCATGCGTCCGGTGTCGGCCGTGGTGAAACGGAAGAGCACCGAGAGCGAATCTTTCACTCCCTTGGGATTGAACAGCGAGAACTGCACATAGCCGTTGGCCTTGGCATCGCGATAGGTCTCGTCGTTGTAGCTGCCCGTCGAGGAGTCGAGGGAGTAACTGTACTCATGTCCGGCCTCGCTCTGCTGCTCGCCGGTGGCCACGAAATCGATGGTGCGCTCGGCAAGTTTCTTGTTGGCCAGCTCTACGACGGCCATGTCGCTGTTGGCATAATTCTCCGGAGTCTGCTGATACCAGTAGGCCATATAGCGGGCATGCTGTATCTCATAGAACGGGCGCAGGGTAAGCGTCGACCAGGCATAGTCGGGTGCATCGGTGCGGCTGGCATCGATAGTGAAGCGCAGTCGGCCCAGATCCTTGGCCTTCACCCGACTGAGCACGTCGGCACGCTGGCCGATGAGCAGGGGTGCGGTGGTGAGCGACTTGCCCAATCCCACGGCTCCGGGAGCATGATCCATACGGCCCTCGCCGGCATACTCATTCTGCAGGGCCTCCACATTCAGTCCGGTGGTGTCGGCATCGGCGGCATCCACGGCCGTGGTCTGGGCGCTGAGCAGCACGGGACCGTACTCAAAGGCGATATAGTCGGTGTAGTTGGGGCAGTCGACGGTGCGCAGGGTCATCGGCAGGTTCACCGTGATGACGTCGCCGGCAGACCACTCATGGTTGAGACTCACGTAGCTGGCCTTGCCCGGCGTAACGCTGATGGTCTGGCGGGTGCCGTTGATGCTGATGGCGTAGTCGGCCGTGGTCCACCACGGATGGCGTATGGCGATGGTATAGCTGCCACTCTTGCCCACGGTGATCTTGGTCTGCTGCTCGTAGGGATAGCCCGTCTCCTGGGTCAGCGAGAAGTTGGCATTGTCGAGCTTGCTGGCGGTAAAGAGATTGACATAGACCGTCTTGTCGCCGTCGTGGGTATAGATGAAATGTCCGTATTTACTATGGTTTTCCATGCCTGTGCCCACGCAGCACCACATGCCTTGGTTCACCTGCGAATAGATGCGGTAGCCCTGCGGACGCAGTGTGGTGAAATAGACATAGCCGCCGGTCTTCGGATCCTGTGTGGAGAGGATGTGGTTGAACATGGTGTACTCATAGAAGTCGGCGTAACGGGCATCGTGAGTCTTGTCGCTGAGCATCTCCGAGAGCTTCAACATGTTGTTGGAGTTGCAGCTCTCCGGACCATCGAGATTGTCGATGTAGCGGTTGCTGTTGCCGATGGAGAGGAAATGCTCGCCCACACTGTTGCCGCCGATGCAGGTGGTGCGGTGCTCGGCCACGTCGGTCCAGAAGTTGTTGGCCGCCACGTTGTAGGCGTTGGCCGTGGCGTCGTCTTCGGCCACGCGCTCAAATCCGATGTACTTGGGCACCTGTGTGTTGGCGTGTTTGTTGTCGAGGAAGGTGGTGTTCACGGTCTGCATGTTGCTCACCATCGTCTGGTGGCTGTACTTGCGCGAAGCATCAAGGTATTTCTGGTCGCCGAAAATCGAGTAGGCGTCGGCCATACTCTCATTCATTCCGCCATGCTCGGTGTTGAGCATGTTCTGCATGTCGGTGTCTGAGAGGCGTGCCACCACGTTCACACTCCAGTCGGCGAGCTTGCGGAAGAGTTCCTTGGCCACCGTGCTGCCGGCGTAGAGATAGGCATCGCGCAGTCCGGCGAGTATCTTGTGCTGGCAGTAGAACGGCACCCATCCGCGCACATTGTTGAACCCCGACAGGTCGCCGGCATAGAGCTTGGTCCACACCTCGTTGATGGGCTGACCGCCGATGAAGCCGTAGAGACCTTGCGTATTGGTGTCGTAGGCATCCTGACAGTCCTTCAACACACCTATCATATAGTCGAGGCGGGTCTTGAGCTGGGCCTTCGTGGCAGCGTCGTGACAGGCTGCATAGGCCAGCGCGAGAGCCGAAAGGTAGTGGCCTCCGACATGTCCGGAGAGGTCAAAATTGCTGCCGCCCCAGTTGGTGAAGTTGGGATGGAGCGTCTGCCAGTTGGCATAGGCGCCGCTGTTGAGTCCGGCCTGACGCACAAAAGGGGTGAGCAGGCGGTCTGTGTCATACTGCATGAGCTGACGGATGTTAAGGTCCATCGCCGTCTTGAAGGGGCTGTCGAGGAGCGTCACCTCGCTGAGATTGAAGTGATGGGGATAGATTTCGCTCTGGGCCTGTATCGATTGCGTGGAGCACCAGGTCAGGGCCGCACTGAGCAAAAGTAGTCTTGTAGGTTTCATGATTTGGGTTTATGGTAATGTTTATTGATAGTTGTGATTCAGATACTTGCGGCAAAGATAATTAAATTTGTACGAATGACACCAAAAACAACCGGAATTTTTTAGAAAAACACAAAATTCAAGAAGAAAATACGATATCACCCCTTGGGCGAAAGAAGGTTTAGTGCCAAGGGCTGAGGAGCCGGAAGTCTATGCCACTGCCCTCGGATGTCCCATCAGCGGGGCTGGGAAAACAAAAAAAGAAGCACTGCCAGCCAAAACATAACGGCATTTTTTGGCGAGACGCAAGATTTTCATTAACTTTGCCACAAAATGTTAACGTTAGTCATGGTACGCTGACAAAATGAATAAAATCAAGAAAATTGTACTGACCGGAGGTCCCTGTGCCGGAAAGACCACTGCTCTGGTGAAGATCATCGAGCACTTTTCGAGTCTCGGATTTAAGGTTTTCACCATACCCGAAGTGCCTACCCTCTTTCTGCAGGCAGGCATGGACTATCTCACCAAGAATCTCAACTTCTTCTACGAAGGTGAGAAGGCCACGCTGGAAATACAGTTGCAGCTGGAGGATAAGTTCCTGAAGATGGCCGAACAGGTAGACGAACCGGCTGTCATCATCTGCGACCGGGGCGCGCTCGACATATCGGCTTATATGAAACCCGCCATGTGGGAGGAGATCACCGGACTCGTAGACACCACCACGCAGGCCCTGCTCAACCGCTATGATGCCGTGCTCCATTTAGTGTCGGCAGCCGATGGTGCTGAGCAATTCTACACCACCAGCACCAACAAGGAGCGTACCGAAGGGCTCGAGCTGGCCCGCGAGCTGGACAAGAAGGTAATCAACGCGTGGAGCGGACACCCGCATCTGCGCGTGATCAACAACCACGACGACTTCGACACGAAGCTCAACCGTGTGCTCAAGGAGATTTCGAGCGTGCTCGGACTGGCACAGCCCATCACCGAGGAGCGCAAATACATTGTCGAAGTGAGCGGCGAGATGCCCGCCACCATCGACAGCGACATCACCCAGACGTATCTGGTGGCCGAGCCCGACAGTGAGGTGAGACTGAGAAAACGCCTGTGGGCCAACGGAAAACGTGTGAATGTGCACACGATGAAGAAGGCCGTGGGCGGCAATGAGCAGGTGGAGACCGAGCGACAGGTGAGCAACGCGCTCTATGAGTCGCTGCTCTCACAGGCCGACCCCTACCGCCGCACCATCCACAAGAAGCGTCGCAGTTTCATCTGGAAAGGCCAGTATTTTGAGCTGGACACCTATCTCGAACAGCTCAGTGGCATCATTATCCTCGAAACCAAAGGCATCACCAATACCGAGGACGTGAATTTCCCACCATTTATAAAAGTGGTGAAGGATATCACGGGCGACCGTGACTATTACAATTATAACCTCGCACTGAGAAAGGCTTAGCACATGCACATCGTAATCGCAGGAAACATAGGTAGTGGAAAGACCACACTCACCAACATGCTCGTTCACCATTATGGGTGGGAGCCACGGTTGGAGAGCGTGCAGTTCAACCCCTACCTCGACGACTATTACAAGGACATGAAGCGATGGTCGCTCAATCTGGAGGTGTATTTCCTCAAGGAGCGGTTCCGAGACCTGCTCGATATCGCCAAGTCGGAGAAGACCATCGTGCAAGACAGGTCTATCTTCGAGGGAGTTTACATCTTCACAGCCAACAACTATGACATGGGCAACATGAGCGATCGCGACTTCGAGACCTACATGGGACTGTTTGAATCGATGATGATGATTGCCCGCCAGCCCGACCTTATGGTCTATCTCCGGGCATCGGTGCCCCATCTTGTGGAACACATTCACCGTCGGGGGCGCGACTATGAGCAGAACATGCAGCTCGATTATCTCAGAAATCTCAATGCCCGCTACGAGGATTTCATCAACAACAAATACACGGGGCGCGTGCTGACCATAGATGTAGACAACAAGGATTTCCTCTATTCGCGAGAGGATTTCGCGTCGATCATCAAGCAGATAGACAGCGAACTGGCCGACATTCAGAACGTGGACCACTCGCTTTTCAGCCTCAACACCTGACCCCGACAAACCCTCCACCCCACCTACCACCCCACTATCCCAGCAACTCACTAACAAACCACCCCACAAACCCACTACAATCATGCACATTGCAATCGCAGGAAATATAGGCAGCGGCAAGACAACGCTCACCAAAATGCTCGCCAAACGCTATGGCTGGACACCCCGTTACGAACCCGTAGACAATAATCCCTACCTCGACGACTTCTATAAGGACATGAACCGATGGTCGTTCAACCTTCAGGTTTACTTCCTCAACAAGCGATTTAAAGAGGTGGTGGAGATTGCCCATAGCAACGAAACCATCATCCAGGACCGCACCATCTTCGAGGATGCACGTATCTTTGCGCCCAACCTTCATGACCAAGGATATATGAGCGACCGTGACTTCGACAACTATTCGAACCTTTTCGACCTGATGATGTCGCTCGTGCAGCTGCCCCAACTCATGATTTACATCCGGTCGTCGATACCCACGCTCGTGAAGCATATAGAGAAGCGGGGACGCTCTTTCGAGCAAAGCATCCGAATAGACTACCTCACCGGACTGCAGAAACGATATGAAGACTGGATTGCCAGCTACAAGGGCGACCTGATTATCATCGACGGAGACAACCTCAGCTTTGAGGACACACCCGAGGATTTCCGCAAGGTGACCGACATGATCGATGCCAATCTCTATGGTCTCTTCCCCATGGACGACCAGCCCCAGCAACAACTCTGAAACTACTTTCCCACACAGCACCGCGGCATGAGAGCCAACGCTACTGTGTGCTGCTGTTTGACAGCAGGCTCATTCCAAGAAATTAAATACGAAACAGCATGACAGAAACAAAAGAAATCAAGACACCCAGCATCAACACATTGGTGACGGGGACCGACGGCGGACGACAAGTGTTGCTCGTTGGATTGAAAACAGCTTATCAGAACAAGCCTCAGTATCAGAAATCACTGAAGCGGGAATATGATACATGCCATGAAATCGAGCATCCCAACATCCTGAAATATTTAGAAGAAAAGGAGGTTGAAGGCTTCGGAAACTGTATCGTAATGGAATGGGAACCGGCACGCACATTAGCCGATTATATTCAGGAAAACCACAGTGACGAGGAGAAAAAAAACATCATCAGACAGATAGCCGAAGGCTTGGGCTTCCTCCATCAAAACGGATTGGTGCACGGAGCACTCAGTCCGTCGGTCATATATATCACCTCTCAGGGCGACCGTGTGAAGATTCTAAACTTCCGCCTGCGCTTCGCCGACCATCTCTACGAGCCAATGTCAAGCATGAAGTTTCGTGCTCCAGAGGCCAAAGACGGTACGGTGACGCTTGATGCCCGAACCGATGTCTTCTCACTGGGTACGATTTTAAAGGAGATGGGACTGGGCGATGACTATCAGAATGTGGTCTCGGGCAGTTGCAGCTTCGGCCGAAATGACCGTTTTCCGAACATCGACTCCTTTCTCGAAGCCTTTGAACACCATCGCGTTTCCCGCCGAAGCAGCTCTCCTGAAAACAGCACCACTGCCAGCAACAAGAAAGCAGCCGTCCTCGTGTCGACCATCGTGGCACTCCTTGTCATCGCCGCGCTGGTGTTCTTCAACCGCAACAGTAGCAGCAACGATGTCGCACAACCCATGAGCGAGGTGACAGACAGCACACAGAACACCAACGCAGAGGCTCCGGCAACGGCCGCTCCCGCCGCCAACGAGACAGCTTCGCAAGACAATGCTGCCCCTGCCCAACAGCTCACACCGGCCGACAACGCCGCCCAGCAGTACACGGGAGAGCTGGTATTCATGAACAATCTGGTGCCGCAGATGCACATCGACATCGACAAACTCTACGCCAAGGGGGGTGGTGCCGCCGCCATCCGCAAGCGCGTGCAGACCTATTACAGAGGATTGCGCAAGGCATTGGGCAATCTCAACGACAACCAATTTGCCGCTTACGACAAGGCTTTCGCCGAATACATCCAACAGAAAAACGCTGAGTAATGACCAAAATCATTACGCTGCTGTCGTTTCTCTGTCTTTTTACCGGTCAATTGTCGGCCCAGACCATCCGCAATGGTATTCCCTGGACCGACAACCGAGACTCGGTGATGAGTGCCCACGGAGCCAATATCGTGCTCGACAACGGCCGATATTACCTTTTTGGCGAGTATAAGACCGACTCCGCCAATGTTTTCACGGGGGTGAGTTGCTACAGTTCGGCCGACCTGGAGCATTGGCGCTGGGAGGGCATTGCACTCGCCCAGCAACGCGACGGACGCCTCGGACCGGGACGTGTCGGTGAGCGTCCGAAGGTCATGCGGTGTCCCTCGACAGGCGAATACGTCATGATCATCCACTCAGACAATCTCCGTTACAAAGCCCCCTGTGTGGCATACGCTACCAGTAAGACCATCACCGGCCCCTATCGCTTTCAAGGACCATTGCTCTTTGAGGGCAAACCCATCCGCAAATGGGATCTCGGCAGCTTCGTAGACCATGACGGAACGGGCTATCTTCTGCTTCATCATGGCACCATTTACCGCCTGAGTCAGAACTATCATTATGCCGTCGAGCGTGTGGTCGACGGTGTAAAGGGTGTCGGCGAGTCGCCCACCATGTTCCGGAAAAACGGCATTTATTATTGGATTTCATCGAACACGACCAGTTGGGAGCGCAACGACAACAAGTATTTCACCGCTACCGACCTGCACGGACCGTGGACTTTCCAAGGCCTTTTCTGCCCCAAGGGATCGCTCACATGGAACAGTCAGTCGTCGTTTGTGCTGCCCATCGTCAACGGACAGGACACCATCGCCATGTATATGGGCGACCGTTGGAGCTTCCCCAAGCAGCGGTCGGCGGCCACCTACGTCTGGTTGCCACTGCAGACCGAAGGCACACGCCTCTCCATTCCCGAATATCTGGAAAGCTGGGACGTGCTTGCCTCTACGTCGTCGCACACCGTTGTGCCCGACTTCCCCACCACCACGGTCAGCGAGAAACCCGCTTTGGGCCGTCCCCTACGCCTCAAACTTCACAAAAACCAGCGTATTGCCATCTTCGGCAAGACCCACGACCACGGCTGCTATGCCGATATTGAAATCAGAAAGGGCAAGAAACAGGTAATCCGACAGACCATCGACCTCTACAGTTCAGCCCCCGCCGAAGGACTGCGCTACCTTTCTCCCGCACTGAAGAAAGGCAAATATACGCTCATCATCACCGCCTCGCCCATGCGACCCAACTGGACCGACAAGAGCCGCACCATCTATGGCAGCAAGGGCAACGCAGTGGACCTCACCCGAATAGCCATCACCCGTTAACCCATGCGTCTCTCCGTTCTGCTGCTTCTGGCTACACTCGCCATTCCTTCGGCACATGCCCAGACCGACCGTCCGGGCGGATATCGCCTGCCCAACATCGCCATCGGACTAAATCATCACCACGATTCGATGCTCGTCAGTCATCTCAACATCGGCCTCCGACCCGAGGTCGACAGCCTGCGCGGACTCCAGCTCGGTGTGTTCTATGGCGGCATCCGTTACGATGCCCGTGGCATGATGATGGCCGGCGTAGCCAATGCCGCCCACGCCATGCGCGGATTGCAGCTCAGCGGCTACAGCAACATCGTGTTTACGCCCATGCGCGGCATACAATTGAGTACGCTGACCAATATCGCAATGGGCGTAAAATGCGGCATACAGGTTGCTGGCGCGGCCAACATCAGCTCAGGCTACATGCACGGTCTGCAGCTGAGCGCCTACAACTACGCCGATACGCTCAACGGGTCACAGGTGGGTCTCATCAACGTAGCGCAAAATCATCCCAAGGGTGTGCAGGTCGGCATCATCAATTACACGGGAGATACCATCGCCCGCAAGGTCGGACTCGTAAACATCAACCCTAATACGCGCATCGACCTGATGGCCTTTGGCGGCAACACCTCGAAGTTCAACCTCGCCTTCCGCTTCCGCAACCGCAGCACCTACAGCATACTCGGCTTGGGAACCCACTATGCCGGCTTCGACGGTGACTTCTCCGGCGCATTGTTTTATCGCATCGGACAATACTTCCGCCTGTCGCCACGGTGGTCGGTTGGCGGCGATGTGGGCTTCTATCATGTGGAGAGTTTCAAGAAAAACTCTGAGGATGCACCACGCCAACTCTATTCCTTCCAGACCCATCTCAATTTCGATTACCAGATCAATCCCACCTGCGGCGCATTTGTCTCTGCCGGATACGGCACCACCCGACACTATGGTTCCAACCACAACTACCGCACGGGCTTCATCCTGCAGGGCGGTCTCACCTTCCGCTATCATCGCAACGACTGTCAGGAAGACCGCTGGATGGCCGAGCGAGAGCGCGACATGGAGTACCATCTGCGACAGCTCAGCGAGACACCCGAGGACCAACTCTACCGCTTCACCGACCCCGACTACACCCGCCGACGCTGGGGACGCGCCATCGCCACGGCCACAGGCATCAACGTGCTCGTGCATAGTTTCGACCGGTTTGTGCTCGACGAGGATTTCGCTAAGGTCAACTTCAAGTCCATCGCAGCCAACTGGCGACACGCCTTCGTGTGGGACAACGACCAGTTTTCCACCAATCTCTTTGCCCATCCCTACCACGGCAACCTCTATTTCAATTCTGCCCGCAGCAACGGACTGTCGTTCTGGCAGAGCACACCCTTTGCCCTCGGCGGCAGTCTGATGTGGGAATTCTGCGGCGAGGTGGAGCCACCGGCCATCAACGACCTCATCGCCACCACCTTTGGCGGTATCTGTCTCGGCGAAATCACCCATCGCATCTCTGCCCTTATCCTCAACGACCGCAGCCGTGGATTCCGTCGTTTCCTGCGTGAAGCCGCCGCCACGGTCATCAATCCCATGCAGGGCTTCACCCGAATCGTCGATGGCGATGCCGCGAGAGTGCGCCGCGAGAAGTTTCTCTACCACGATTTCAGCCGCATCCCCGTGGAGTTTGCCGTCACCACGGGTGTACGCTTCCTGGCCGACGACGGCGGACTCTTCCGTGGCGTGCGCCTTCCCTACCTGAGTTTCTATCTCAACTATGGCGACGCGTTCAACGACAACAACACCCAGCCCTACGACTATTTCACGGCCAAAGTGTCGATGAGTCTCTCCGGAAAGCAACCCTTCATCAACGGGGTGCACCTCCTCGGCCGACTGTGGAGCGACATTGTCTACGAAGGAAAGGAAGGGCAGACGCTCATCGGACTATTCCAACATTTCAACTATTACGACTCGGAACCCATCAAAGACGGCACAAACCTCACGCCTTATCGCATCTCAGAGGCTGCCGCTTTCGGTCCGGGCATCTTCTGGGAGTTCCCACGGGTGGGCAATCTGTCGCGTCTGGAGCAGCGCATCTTTGCCGACCTCATCCTCCTCGGCGGTACGAAGAGCGACTATTACAACATCATCGACCGCGACTACAACATGGGATCGGGCTTCTCCATCAAGTCGAACACCTGCATGGAGTTTCCCCATCTCGGAATGTTTGTACTCAACATCGAATACTACCGCATCTTCACCTGGAAAGGCTATGAGGGCAAGGACCTCTCCACCATCAATCCGTTGATGCTCAATGCACAGGGTGACCGAGGCAATGCACAGCTTCTGGTGTTCAACCCCTTGTTCGTCGTACACCTCAAACACAACATTGGCCTCGAGATCTCAGGTAGCTATTACGCCCGACAGACCCACTACAAGTACTACGACGATGTCAGGGCGAAGACCTTTGAAATCAAGGGAGGACTCCTCTATCGGTTCTGATGCCAACAGGGGAACAAGACTATAAGGTAGATAGGGGAGCCTACTGTCTGCTCCCCTATCTCTCTTTTTCCCCGTCCTTACACAATATCCCGCGCCATCGGGCGTTACTTTTCATGAAAAACAACAATAAAAACACCATTTCATGAAAAGCAAAAACATCATTATTATGACTCTGCTGGCCCTCACGCTGCTGTCTGCATGCAAGGGGCTCAACCCTCGTCCCGCCTACCCTCCCACCCCAGAGACTCTCGCCCTGCGTGAGAAATACTGGGACAAAATAGTGGGGGAATGGAGTCACGAGAGTCTGGTGGACTCAACCAAGGACACTAAAATCTACGAACACTACCATCTCTACGCCAGCGGCAAGATGACCGGCGAGGTGAGAATGGGCACCAACGACTCCATCTCATTCAGTTGGCAGGAGTGTGTGACGGGCAAGGACGGTACGGTTTGTAAGCCCAAACAGACCGGCATGTTCCGCTACATCATCAACGACACCATCTCCGGCCGATGGGGGCTCAAGGCGGGCGAGGAAGGCGATAACGACCATCTCATCATCTATGCGGACGAAAACACATCGGGGAACGACCATCACAACAACCCCGATGCTTTCACCAAATCACAGTATGTCACCATCCACAACTTCTCGTTCTGCAATGGCGAGCAGCTGTTTATCACCAATTATGTGCATCAGGAGGCCAGTTTCAGGCGAGGTCACGTCGCTCCCACCTTCTGAAACACAACCTATAAGCATCCTGTTCCAGGTAGGAACGGGATGCCAAGACACCCCAAACAGCGGCTATCTAAAAAGGAATAGGCTGAACAAAAACATTCATTCGTACAGAAATGACAATCCCGGGAAGTGCACTTTCATGCACTTCCCTTCTTTTTCATACCTATAAATCATAAACTTACAGGATAATGAACCTTTTTATAACTCTATCTAATTTGAAAAAAGTTCCTGTTTTGTCGGTCCACTCATATAGAACAGTCTATCAAAGAATAGATCATGCGGTATCTGCCACATGGCTCCAGACCAGAAAGGCTATCACAGCAACAGCAAGGAGGGTGAAGACTATGGTGAGGTACCTGTCGGCCATTGCAGCATGCCTTTGCTCTCTAAACCGTTCCTGTTTATCTAACTCAGCTTGATCGATGTGTCTATGTTCGCCGTTATTCATTCACATATTGTTTAGTGTTTCAGGATTGGCAGAGCCGCTCCATCTAATCATAGTAATAATGTATATTACAAAAATAATAAAAAAAATAATAGCTTCCAAATTTTACAATAAGAATTTACTAATTATTTAAATGCAATCGTTTCCTTTTTTTAACTTGCTTCTGGCGGTGGTTAGCAAACTATGTCTTACCTTTGCGGCATATTATAACACAACCGAAAGATGATGCTCAAGATAATGGCCACAGCTGGCATAGGTCTTTTGACCACGTGCTCCGCACTCGCCCAAAACAGTATTAACCCTCTGAGAGACAGTCTTGCACGGGCTACCGAGCAACTCTCCTACCACCCCGATTCCATCGATCTCAGACTACGTAAGGCATCGTGGAACGTGCAATTGGAACAGTGGCAATATGCCCTCAGCGAGTATGATGCCGTGCTCCGCATGCACCCTCGCAATGTGGCTGCGCTCTATTATCGGGCGTTTGTCAACGAGCGTCTCCATCGATACAATTTTGCCCGTCTGGACTATGAAAACCTGCTGGAGGTGATTCCCGGCAACTTCGAGGCTCGTCTGGGTCTTGCCCTGCTCAACCAGAAGGACCGGCACTTCACCGAAGCCCTCGACGGCATCAACACCTTGGTGGCGGCACATCCCGACTCCGCGCTGGCCTGGGCTGCCCGTGGCGGCATCGAGAACGAGCAGGGCATGCTCGATCTGGCCGAATACGACTACTCCAAGGCCCTCGACCTCGACCCCGACAATGCCGACTACCTGCTCTCGCGTGCCGATATCCGCATCCGACTGAAACAGCCCGACAAGGCCCGCGCCGACCTCGATGCCATTGTTCGTCTGGGCACGCCCAAGCTTGCGCTGAAGGAATGGTATGATCAGTGCAAGTAATAACGCCTCACAACACCCCTGCCCCACCCATTACCCTGCGCATTCCGTGTGCTCTTTCCGGTTCATCCGAACAATCGCCCGCGATTGTCCGATGCTTCGGGGAATGCCATGCCGGATGGTTCTGATAAATCAGATCAATCTGTTGTGAAAATAATCTCCCGTAGTGGAAAGGGGATTCTCTCGCCATAAACGCCATGAAACGCAGTCTTTAATTTCTCGCAGATATCGCAGATGGCGCAGATTGGCTCACGCGATGTCTGAAATTTCGCAGAGGTTACGCTGCTCGCTACACGATGGACAGTTGTACCGACCCTGTAAACGTCCCCTTCTCTATGCATGCACAAAAGAAGTCCTCTCGTTTCACCACTGCCCCATCATTGTTTTTCATTGTTCTCATCTGTGGTTAATACCAACTATCGGATAGTATAATTGTAAAGTAAAGACGTAGTAAAGTAAAGACATAGTAACATAATAACATCTTTTACTACT
>JAEAMQ010000013.1 GCA_016901395.1 Prevotella sp.
CTCACCACCCCACCAACAAAAAAAGGCCCCACCCGCAGGGGGTGAGGCCTCGTCCTTAGAGTTGATATAGCTCGCCATCCGATGATGGATTGACGAGTTTGAGATTATTTCACGATGACTTTCTCGGTGGTCTTCTGACCGTTGGCCAGCTGGTTGACGCGAACGTTCACGCCGCGCTGGGGCTGGCTCAGGCGCATGCCGTTGACTGAGAAATACTCCGTCTTGACAACGTTGTCTGTGGACAGACCGTTGATAGAGGTAGCAGTGGCGGTGAGTGCGGCCTCACCAAATCCGCCCATCGTGTTGGCAGCCTTCACGCTATAGGTCTGCACGGTGGGATCGGCAGTGAAGGTAGTGCCGGTTACGATACCTGTAAACGTGCCGTCAGCAAACACGGCATAAGCCGGTGCATTGGCTACGGCATCCCAAGAGAGTGTGGTGCCCGAGAGGGTGAGGGTGCCCATCACGGCCTGCTCGGCCAGCGTCATCGGTGCCCAGTCGGAGAACACCTTGTCGATGGAGTAGAGCAGGGCAGAGTCGGCGCTCATGGTGGTGTTGTAGGTGTAGCTCAGCTTGTCCTTGGTGAAGGTCTGCACGTTGCTCACGGGAGTAACGATGGTTCCGGTGCTGTCTACAGAGGCATACTCCTTAAACTGGTAAGCGGGCACGTTCATGCCTGCAGTGGTGAAGCGGGTGGCTATCAGTTCATAGGGTTGCAGGATGATGGTGTTGAGGTAAGTCAGCTTAGACTCGCCACCCCATGAACGGCCGAGAGAGAAGTCCTTGGCCAGGTTGTCGATGGTGCAGCCATTGAACACATAACCATATTTCACTGTTGAGCCGGGATAGGGGGCTGCGATGACATCGTCGCCGTCCTTGCCTGTGGCCGAGCGTGACTCATTCACTAAACGAACCTTGTTGAAGTATACGTCGCCACTGCCGCAGAGGTAGTCTACGGTGCCGTGGATTTCGCCGTCCTCAAAATAGAACTGACCGTCGGAATTGCTGTAATAGGTATCCTGATAGGAGAGCATCTTCACGTTTTTGCAGATGGTGCGGTTGCCCTTGTCCTGTAATACCACGGCACGTCCGGCCGAACCGCTGGCATAATAGTCGAGCGCATTCTTCAGCGTGAGGTCCTGGAAATAGGTGTTTTGGCCCGTGATGAGGAAGGTGGCGGTGGTGCCGATACCCTCGTTGGCCACCTTCGGAGCATTCACCACGATGGTCTCGTCGCGGTCTTCGCCGATGATGGAGATGTTGTTGCCGGAAATCGGCGTGAGCACGGTCTCGCCCAGGTCATAGGTACCCTTGGGCAGGAAGATGTAAGAACGGCTGTCGCCGGCATTGGCGTTGGCCACCTCGATGGTGCTCAGCAGGTTGTCGGCATCGCCGGCCTTCACAATATAGTAGCCGGCCTCATTGCGGGCGATGGGCTGATCCTGCACGTTGACGATGGTCAGGGCGTGGAGATAGGGTGCGCCGTTGAAGACCAGCGTCAGCTCATCGGCCGGCCCCTGATAGTAGTAAGAACTCAGTTCGCCATCGGTGGACGAGGGAGTGTTGATGGTAGCGAGCGAGTCGCCCTTGCTGTTCACAATCTTGATGGTGGCGGCACTGCCATAGCGGCAGAGCTGGCTCACGATGTAGGCATTGCCACCCACGAGGAGATGGAGCGAGTCGCCCTTGGCAAACTGCCATCCGTGGGTGCCGTCGTGGAACTTGCCACTGCCCACGAGATTGAACGCTTCGTGGTCCTCGTCGTAGAAATACTGGTCGGTGAGACGGAAGGAATAGCGCTTGGTGGTACTCTGTGTCTCGATTTCTGTTGCCAGAGCATACAGGGCGGTGTTGGCCGTGATGACATCTGTGGTGTCAAACTTGCGGTTGTTGGAGCCGTTGGGAGCCATAAACCAACCGCGGAAGGCAGAACCATCGGCAACGTTGGCATCGGTAGCCGAATATTTGAAGGTACTGATGGCTGCATCTTTCTCTACCAGCTGGGTGCCGATGACCGTGGTGCCGTCGGTGTTGTAGTAGGTAAGAGTGTAGTCGGGCTTATAGATAAACGTGGCGATGTAGTTCACCGTGTCACCATTGGCGATGACGGGGATGGTGGCTGTTGTGCCATTGTCGGTGGTGGCGTATGTGATGGTATCCACCGTTCCGTTGGCCGTAGTGATATTGGTCAGCGGATTAGCGGCAGAGATGATGGCTTGCGCCTTGGAGATTTCTATGGTACCTGTATTACTGCCATCGGCATTCTCTGTGAAAACATCGGCAGCATGATAGGTCTGGTCGTTCACATCGAAAGTGCCCAGGGCAGGTGTCTTGCTCATATCCACGTTGCCATAGATGTCGAGCTGGAAGAGGTAAGCATTCTGTGAACTGTTGAGATTGGTGAAGCGGAGCTGGCAGTTGGTGCGGTTGATGTCTACATCGACATCGGTGCCCTGTGCTACCGTGGCCACGGCCGAGCTGATCACAATCCAGTCGGCATCGCCGTCGCCCTTGGCCTCAAGCATCCAGCCACGGTTGCTGCCAGTGGCTCCGTGCAGGAAATGCACCTTGGTGATGCTGGCCAGCGGCGTGGTGATGATGTAAGGATCGCCCGATTTGCTGCACATGAGATAACCTCCGGTCCAGTTGGGGAACTTGGCGGTGTTCTGATTGGTGGAGCTGATCTGCGTGTTGAAAATGGCGAAATTGAGTGCCTCGTGACTGTACTTGGTGCTCTGGGCCACTGTAGACTCTGTGGTCGCTGCAGCGGCACTGGTCCAGTCGGTGAAGGTGGTGGAGTAGAGGAGTTTCTCCTCAATCATGCTCACCTGTACCACCTTGATGGAATAGAGATAGGACGAGCCTGTGCCGACAATCTCTACATAACCCTGAGAGGCCTCGGCCGACGATGCCTTGTAGCCCGTGACATCCTCGGTGGCGGCTGTTCCGCCTACGGTGTAGTTGTGGTACTTGGGGTAGGAGGTCACATAGACCGAGTCTTTGGCCGATTTTACAGGCACACGGATGATGGTGCCGGTATTGAACTGGGCATCGCTGCCACGGCTCTGGAGTTTGCCTTGGGTGGCATCGACATCGAGAACAATGCCTTCGACATCAGATGTTACGGTACCTGTGGTGCCCTGCAGGGCCACGGCTCCGGCTGCCATGTGTTGGAAATCCCACGTGGCAACTACGTCTGCGGCACGGGTCACGACGCTTATCATGAGCATCAGGATGATCCATGCAGTCTGGAATAGGTTTTTGTTCATGTTAAATAGAATTGGATAAAGTAGTTGTTTGAATTAAAGAATTATTTTTGGATATATTTCTTTCCATTCTTGATGACCAAGCCTCTATAGGAAGCGCTGACACGTTGACCTCCAAGATTATAGCATGGGGCATCGGAACTGATCACGAGGATTGCCGGACGGCTTATGCCAGTGGTCGTGTTGATGACACCGTCGATGACGATACTGTTGAAGCCATATTGCTTGGTGTTGGCCAGATTGTAGATATTGAATGTCAGACTATGGGTACCTTCGGCAGCCGGAATGTCTGTCACGGACTGGTTAAAGGAGGTGTAGTAGGGGCTGATGCTGTTGCGTTCGGGCTGGAGTCCGGTGGTCAGTGTGGTCGAAGCAGTAGAGGTGCTGTAGGACACGTCGATCTTTCCACCATCTGTGCCAATCCTCGATGCGTAGAAGGACACGTTGTTAGGCTGAAAGAGGTAGCCATCTTTGAGGGTGAAACTGAATGTGACGGCATTGTCAGAAGCGGCGGCCGACTGCAGGGTAGTAGGTTGGAGGAGAGTCTCCGTGATACCACTCACACTTTTGGTGCCAACATAGGAGAGATTGCTGCCTATGGAAACGGTAGAAGAGGCTACACCTTCGGCCACGGCAGAGGTGTAAGTGGCACTCTCTGCTGCACCGGAAGTAAAGGCCCAGGTAAGGCTACCTTGGGTCCCTGTCAGTGGGGCTACCTCTGTGGTGTCTGTTTGGGTGGTGTCGGGGGTGACCCGCTCTACAATTATGCCTGAGTAGTAATCGAGTCCGTCGGCCTTGACAGTAGTGGGATAATACTCGTCTACTGTTGAGATGGCATCTGCATTTCCACTTTTCATGATGTCCTCTACTAACGAGTTGGCATAGACTTCGAGATTGGTATAATAGCCTTTCTGGTCGAGCGAATAGGTTTGGGCATCGGAGGCATCATTGGGGTTGAGTCCGTTGGCGGTTTCCCAAATGTCAGGCATACCGTCGTTATCGGTGTCATATCCTGCGGCACGGGAGCCGGTGGGGAAATTGCTTTCGGTGTATCCGTCCACGTCAGACACCACGTCGATGCGTCCGAGGACACCGGTCACCGAGCCCGTGTAGGTCGAAGCACCGTTGGTGGCCTCGGTCATGTAGCGGGCATCCACGTCATCGCGATACTGCGAAGCACCGCCGTAGGAAAGAATCTTGGCGTAGGCCGTCTCTGCGCTGTGGGTGGTGACATCGCCGGCAGGTGCAGTCTCGGCATCCAATTTGATTTTAACGCAGGGTATTCCTGCGGCATTATTCACGTGTTCAACACTGGTTCCATAATAGTACATGGAATCCAGCGTGTATCTTTCGCCATTGATGGTTTGTATGCCAGAATCATACTTCACGCCGCTCCAGTCGTAGTTGGCACCGTAGCCATACACGTAGTTGCCGCTGATGTAGTATCGGCTGGTCATGTTCATGTAGGTGGGATCGTCGGATGTGGTGCTGTTGGCAATCGAAATCTGTGTGACGCGGTTCTTGTTGCTGGTCTCGGGTGTGGCTTTATAATAATTGTTCACCATATTAATATAGCCTCCGCCGGGTCCGCCATAGCAGCCTCCTGAACCCCAATCGAAGATGAGACAGTTGCGGAAGTCTACATTCTCGGCCTGCACCGCGTTGGCCCAGTTATATGTGCTATAGAGCGTGTTGGAGGTGTAGCCGCTCCAGTTGTAGCGGGCACCGTTGAACCGGGGTGCACGGTTGCTGGTGTGGGCAATCATGTTGTGGTGGAAACTGGCGAGTTTACCACCCCAGATGCCTCCATAGCCGTGGGCGCCCTTGTTGTGTCCGGCGTTGTTGAGACTCTCGCCGATGGTGCACCACTGCATGGTGAAGTTGTTGTTGTCGTAGAATGACGCCACCTCGTCGATGCTCCAGGAGAATGAGCAGTGGTCGATGATGGCATTGGTGATGTTGCGTGTCCAGATGGCGTCGGCTCCGTCGTTGACATCTTTCTCCTGACCGCGACGCACGCGGATGAATCGAATAATATTGTTGGCCCCAGGTTCTACGGTGTAGTATCTAAGGGTGATGCCTGGGTAGGGGGCCGTCTGGCCCAGAACGGTGGTGTTGGCTCCGATCTTTAGGTCGGATGCCAAAGGGATGACACCGCCCACATCGAAAACGACGATCTTCTTGCTGCCGCCACTGACAGCTGCGCGGAACGAACCTATACCGTTGTCGTTGAGATTGGTGACGTGAATGATGCTGCCGCCGCGGCCTCCCGTGGTGTAGCGCCCGTTACCCTCGGCACCGGGGAAAGCTGGAGCCTGGGTTTGAGCTAATGTTGTGCCACACAAAGCTGATGCAGCAATGACCATCAAAAGTTTTGTCTTCATTATCAATGAATAGTTTCAGATTTGCCTGTCTTTATCAAAAAATGGGAGACCATCGCCAAAGGCGAAAGTGTGTCTCCCATTGTATCCTCAAAATAATCTGTATGTGTTTGTGTCTTGTTACTTCTGGATGGCTTTCTTGCCATTTGCGATGACCACACCCTTGTAGTTCTTGTCTACCTTCTGGCCTGCGAGATTGTAGACGGCATTGTCACCCAAAGACTGGGCCGAAGATACGGTGTTGATTCCTGTTGTGGTGGCAATAAACTCAACTCCATAGATGTTGATGCCATTGATGGGGAACGTAATCACGATGTCGCCAGCCTTGACGTCAGTCTGAGCGTATGGATACACCTTGGTGGCACCATCAGAACCGGTAACGGCATTGGCTTCATCGAAAGTATAATTGAGAAGTTCTGTGTCATTCTGTGTGAGTACAATGGTACGGGTGTTGTCCGTATTGCTACCTGTGCGTCCTGCAATCTTCACAGTGCCATCAGAGGGAACGGTGAGGGTGAGAAAGCGAGAGGAACTCGATTTGCCACCGGTTTTCAAACGGGTGTTGAACGTTGACCATTCATCTGCGGTGCCGAAGTTGGCAGTGTTGGTGTCAATGCTGGGCTTGCCGTCATTGGCGAGTGTCAGCTTCACATCACCGTTCTGCCAATAGGCTGGCAGATCGGCATTAGCTACTGCCACCTCACCGAAAGAGATGACCTGGGCATTCATGCTTGTTGCCATAGCAACAGCTGCAATGAGTGTAAATAGTTTCTTCATAAGCTTTGTTTTGGATTTGTTAGTAAATATAAATAAGTCACACCCAATATCAGGGCGTGTAGGTCGTTAATCGATTTATTTTAGATAGCTCGCTTGCAAATTTATATAAAAAAATCGTTATTCCATAACAATTTATCAGAAATTATTTAGAATAACGATGTTTTCATGTTTTATTCGCCAAGAATCCATTCTGTTCTCTGTCTGAACACGTTAGAGAGTGTGATGGATGAGGCTTGTTTTTTGGTGAGTTGGTGTGACCAGTCCACACGCTGGATGGTCTTGGCCCCTTCGCCCGTGTTGCCATATTCGTAATAACGGGCTGTTTTTTCATTATCGGTGTTGTTCCAGTTGAACCAACCTTCAGGTCTGATCTGTGGCCCCATGTCACAATATATAAATAAGGTATAGCCGTATGGTCGCCAAGGCCGGCCGAGATACACCTGTGTGGCCTCGGGTGCAGCAGTCAGATGACAGTGACTGAAGATGTATCCGTAGGGTTGGTCGGCTGGTGTGGAAGCTGCGGTGATGTAGCTATTTATTTTGCTGAAGATGGTGCATCGTTCAAACCATGCGGTGCTCGGGCCAAAGATGAAATCAGTAGTGCCTTCGATGTAACAGTCTTTGAAGTAGAGACGAGTGCCACCAACACCGGTATAGACAGTGTCCTGGTTGCCCAAGAAGCGGCAGTTGATAAAGACCAGCCGGTCGCCTTCGGTGTGCAAAGCCACAGCCTGACCCAGCCGAGCGGCATTGTTCTCGATGGTGATGTTCTTCAGGGTGATGTCGTTGCCCTCAATCTTGAGTGTGTAGGTGCGGAATGTACCCATAGGCTTTTGGGTGTCTTCGCGCTTGATATTGGCATGGTCATCGTAGGTGATAATGGTGTGGTCGCGATCCTCGCCACATATTTCAATGTTGGTGAGCCATGAGGGAATGATGAGTTTCTCCTTGTAAATCCCTTTTTTCACGAAAATGACCTTATGGTATTCCATGAAGGCACGACACACCTCTATGGCATCGTCGATGTTGCGAAACTCGGCACTCCCGTCACGAGCCACAAAGAGTGTGTCGGGATTGTCATATTTGTTGGCCGCCGGAAGTGTCAAGACGGTAAACAAGGATGTAAGGATCAGCAGTAGTTTTCTCATCAATTATAGAATTTGTTGCACCTCTTTGAGGTCGGGAACTTTCTTCAGGCGTTCGACAATGAGCTTCGCCTCTGCGCGGTCGTGAACACGTATCTCAATTTTTCCTTCAAAAATACCTTCGTCGGCCGTGAAGCTAACCTTGTGAATATTGACATTCATCTTATTGGAAATCACATCGCCTACATCATGGAGCATGCCTTTACGGTCAATGCCGTGAACCTCTATTGTTGCGTCGAAGAAGAGTTCTTTATGCATATCCCATTTGGCATCGAGGATGCGAGGACCGAAACTCGACTTGAGCTTGCTGGCCACAGGGCAAGAGCGTTGGTGAATTTCCACTCGGTTTTTACCATCGATGAACCCAAGGATGTCATCTCCGGGAATGGGGTGGCAGCATCGGGGGAAGATGTACATGTGAATGGTGTCTTCACGAATGACACATGGTATTTTCTTGTTAAAATCTTTGCCTACCACTAAAAGCTCGTGGGGCTTTACTCCCTGTGTCTCTAATTGTTTGTCTTTCTTACTTTTACCAAGGAATGGGACAAACTTGCGCCATCTGGACGACCCCGATTCCTTCTTGCCTTTGCCATGCAGCTCTTCTACATCTTTATCTCCCAGGATAACAGTATGCTCACCCAAGGCCAAGAGGAGGTCGTCTTGGTTTTGCACTTCGTGGAACTCGCAGAGCCGGTCTAACACAGAGGCTGAAAGCTCTATACCGTTTTTCTGAAGCCAATCGTTGAGAATCGCTTCGCCTTTCTTCTGCATTTCGCGCTGATCGCGACGGAGGATAGATTGAATTTTGCCTTTGGCGCGAGCCGTAGAGACAAAGGTTACCCACGAAGGCTGAACATGTTGAGACTTTGATGTCAATACCTCTACTTGGTCGCCACTCTGAAGCTTATGGCTCAGCGGAACAAGTTTATGATTGACCTTGGCACCGATACAATGACTGCCTAAGTAAGAATGAATCTGGAATGCGAAATCAAGCACGGTGCATCCTGCCGGCATGGTCTTCACTTCTCCTTTTGGCGTGAAGACAAAAATTTCCGATGCAAAGAGGTTGAGCTTGATAGAGTCGAGGAAGTCCATGGCGTCTGGCTGTGGGTCGTCGAGGATTTCCTTGATGGTGCTCAGCCAGTTGTTGAGTTCTTCGTCATCGTCTTTGGCTTCTCCCTCTTTGTATTTCCAGTGGGCGGCAAAGCCCTGCTCGGCCAGCTCGTCCATACGGTCGGAACGAATCTGAACCTCTATCCATTGTCCCTTACGTGACATCATGGTGGCGTGAAGGGCTTGATAGCCGTTGGCTTTGGGGTGGTTCACCCAGTCGCGCAGGCGGTCGGGATGACTTTTATAGATTTTGTTCAACGCCACATAGATATGGAAACAGTCGTTGATTTCGTTTTCCCGTTCCTGTGGCGTGAAGACAATGCGCACGGCGAGGATGTCATAGATTTCATCAAAGGTGACATGTTTGTTTTGCATCTTACACCAAATGGAGTAGGGGCTCTTGATGCGGGCTTTGATGCGGTATTGGATTCCTATCTTGTCGAGTGCTTCACGGATGGGAATGGTGAAGTCTTCAAAGAGTTTGTTGCGCTGTTCCTCGGTGAATGAGAGTTTGCTCAGGATGTCGGCATACTCCTCCGGATGCTCATAACGGAAGCTGAGGTCTTCAAGCTCGGTCTTGATTTTGTTGAGTCCTAATCGGTTGGCCAGTGGCGCATAGATGTAAAGCGTCTCACCCGCTATCTTGTATTGCTTGTTGGCCGGCTGCGAGGCGAGCGTGCGCATATTGTGCAGACGGTCGCAAATCTTGATGAGGATGACACGAATGTCATCGCTCATGGTGAGCAGGAGTTTCTTGAAGTTCTCGGCCTGAGCAGATGCATGGTCGCCGAAGATGCCGCCACTGATTTTAGTCAGACCATTGACGATCTGTGCAATCTTATCGCCAAAGATGTTCTGGATGTCGTCTACTGTGTAGTCGGTATCCTCGACGACATCATGCAGCAGTGCAGAGCAAATGCTCGTTGAGCCTAACCCCATTTCCTCGCAGGCTATCTGGGCGACAGCAATCGGGTGGAGAATGTAGGGTTCTCCTGACAGTCGCCGCACGCCCTTGTGGGCTTGCTTGGCAAAGTTGAACGCCTTGGTGATGATGTCTACCTTCTTGCGATGACGCGAATTGAGGTAAGTCTCCAACAGATGGTTGAAGGCTTGTGTAATCAATTCGTTGTCTATGGCTTCTCTATCTTTATTCTTCTGCTCTTGTTCGTCCATGTTGATGGAAATAAAATATGGTGTGTGACGGCCTTATTTCACTTTGATCTTCTTACCGGGGTGAATGGTATTGCCTGAAATACCATTCAGTTTGCGGAGTTTTTTCACTGTAGTGTGATTACGTTCTGCTATTTCACTCAAGGTGTCGCCATGTTTGATGGTTACACTCTTGTTGCGATCACGGCGGGATTGTTTCTTTTTGGAAGACCTGCTACTCCTTGCACTTCGGCTGCTTCTGCGGCTGGAGCTTTTCCTGACACTGGCCTCCGTGTCCTCGTTTCCAATCTCATTGCCGTTGATTAAATTGCTGGCCACTCTTGTAACTTGGTTCTTGTTGACAATGTAATTGGCATTGTCATCAATCTTTACTTCCTTGCGTTTGGTGAGATAGGTGTCTGCGTGATAAGCGTATACGGAGTCTTCTTCGTCGATAAAGTTGTTGACAAGGTTGGCCGGAAGGCGTAATATCGATGGTTTGGAATAACCATTTATGAGTTTGTGGCGATATTGCGGGTTGAGGTCTTCCAGCTGGTTGATGTCTATGCCTGTAACATGGGCAATCTGTTCAAAATGAACGTCACGGTTGACCATCACGGTATCGGTCTTGTCAGGTAGCGTCGTGGTTAGTGGGCAGATGTTGTGGTCACAGTAATAATTCATGATGTAGTTAGCCGCGATGAAGGCGGGAACATATCCACGGGTTTCCTTGGGGAGCTTCGGGAAAATCTTCCAATAGTCTTTCTCGCCCTTGGCACGGTGAATGGCCTTGGTAATTTTTTCCGGTCCGCAGTTATAGGCTGCAATCACGAGATTCCAATCGCCAAAGATTTTGTAAAGGTTGCTTAGGTAGTGAGCGGCAGCATAGGAGGCCCTGACTACGTCCTTGCGCTCGTCAATCAGCGAGTTTACCTCCAGCCCATATCGTTTCGAGGTAGTCAGCATAAACTGCCAGAGCCCCGTTGCTCCCACTTTTGACACTGCTTGTGGGTTGAGGGCAGACTCAATAACGGGAAGATATTTTAGTTCCAATGGCAGACCATAGCTGTCAAGGGCTTCCTCAAAGATGGGCATGTAGAAGTTTTGTGCCCCTAACATATAGCCTACAGAGTGACGTAGCTCCCCGCTGTAGCGGTCAATGAACTTCTGTACAATGTCGTTGTAAGGCATTTCAATGATTGTCGGCAACTTGGCCAAACGCTCCTTGTAGACTGCTGGGGCGTATGTCGGGTTGACATCGGGCATGTTGCAGTCGGCATCAGCCCTCAGGTATGTCTTAGAGTTGTATAAGTTGAGCAGACTGTCAAGTTCCTGAGTCATCGACTCGGGAAGTTCAATCTCTTCCTCGACACCATCTGTCCCTTTGGCTGTAATGGTCTTTTGGTCGGTCTGCGCCTGCATGGTGCAAACGCTACCAAACAATGTTACGGCAATCAGTATGTTTCTATAATTCTTCATTTTCAATTTCAATAAACAGCGAGTTCTTTCCTGCGAACCACGGAGTTAATCTTCTAATCTTTATCACCTGCCATCTACCACCTAAAACTCCAAACTGCATTGCAGTCCGATGCCAGCGCCATTGAAGGCGTTTCCGGCAAGAGTTTTGTTGTTGATGAAGGCAGGAGTAACATGTAGGCTCAGGTCAGGCGATATATCAAACTCCGACAGGGAGGCATCCACGTATGCGTCAATCACAGAGATGGCGTAAACACCCAGCATCGTAAAGAAACTCAGGTCACGCCATCGGCGGTAACGGTCCTTGCGCTTGCGGAAAATCTCTTGCCACCGGGTAATGTTGTCTGATGTAATAGTGCTACCCAAGTGCAAGAATTGATTGTAACTCTGGGTCAACGGATCATTGTCCATGATGTCGAGATAGGCCTGACTGTAGTCGCGATACATCATGTTGTTCCACCGCATAGCGTAGGCACACCCCACAAAACCTCCATAGATGATGGGCAGTTTCCAAAACTTGCGGTTGTATATCTGTCCGGCACCTGGTATGACCATGGCCAGCCACATAGCTCGCTTGGGATTGGGCCGCCATGTCTCCCAGTTGCGTTTGGACTTCTTTATGGTGGTGTCGGCCTTCTCCAAGAGGGCAGGGCCGGGTGTTTGCGGGAGCGTATCCTTCAGTTCCAGAGCGTTGTCGTACTCGGTTTCCTCGCCAATTTCCTGTGGCGTGAGGTGGCGCACTGAACCTGTGGTGGTCTGTGCTACGGCCGATAGTGAAAACGCCATCATTATTGCCGAAACACAGATGTTTGCCAATATCGAATTCCGGGTATTCACCTATTTCTCTTCCTTGAGTTTATCAAACACATGCATGATGCGCTCCAGATCTTCTTCATTGCTGAACGGGATGCTGATTTTGCCTTTCCCCTTATTCGTACATGACAGAGAAACCTTGGTGTTGAAAAATGACGAAAGTCGCTCTTTCAACATGTTAAATTCCTCTGGCTGTTGGGCCTTGGCCATGATTTTCTTCTTCCCGCTCTCAATGTCGTCGCCGTTTTTCAGGTGCTGCGCCATCTCTTCCACCTTGCGCACCGACCATCCGTTTTTCAGGATTTCCTTGAAGAGTTTCAACTGAAGCGACGGGCTGTCGATAGCCAGCAACGCACGGGCATGTCCCATGTCGATCTCTTTCTTCTGCAATGCCATCTGTACCTGGGCGGGCAGCTTCAGCAGTCGCAGGTAGTTGGTGATAGCTGTGCGGCTCTTGCCCACACGCTCCGACACTTTTTCCTGTGTCATGCCCGACTGTTCGAGCAGGTGTTCGTAGGCTAATGCGATTTCAATGGAGTTGAGGTCTTCGCGTTGGATGTTCTCCACGAGAGCCATCTCCATCACGTTCTCGTCCTTTATGGTGCGGATATAGGCCGGAATCGTTTTGAGTCCGGCAATCTGCGAAGCACGCCAACGGCGCTCTCCGGCAATGATCTGGAAGCGGTTTTCTGCTATCTGTCGGAGAGTGATGGGCTGAATGATGCCTATCTCTCTGATGCTGATGGCCAGTTCTTGCAGGGCTTCTTCGTTGAAGAGGCTGCGCGGCTGGTCAGAGTTGGGCTCTATCTGGTCAAGGGGAATCTCATTGATGGTCGATGACCCTTGTGTGCGCACGGCCTCCGTAGAGATCAGGGCATCGAGTCCACGCCCCAGCGCATTAAATTTCTTTTTTACTGCCATGGTTTACTTCACACTCCTAAATCTAATTCGTCATTCCACATTTGTCATTCCACACTCGTCACTTATCATTCTTGTTGATGATTTCCTTCGCCAGGGCCAGATGGTTCTTGGCACCTGTGGACTCTGCGTCATAGAGAATGACAGGCAGGCCGTGGCTGGGACTTTCTGAGAGTTTCACGTTACGCTGGATGACCGTCTTGAACACCAACTCTTGGAAATGGCGCTTCACCTCGTCATAGATCTGGTTGGCCAGGCGAAGGCGAGAGTCATACATGGTGAGGAGGAATCCCTCTATCTCGAGTTTCGGATTGAGCTTGCTCTTGATAATCTTGATGGTGTTGAGCAATTTGCTGATTCCCTCAAGGGCAAAATACTCACATTGCACGGGGATGACAACAGAATCGGCTGCCGTAAGAGAGTTTACGGTGATAAGACCAAGTGACGGCGAACAGTCGATGAGAATGTAGTCGTATTCGCTTTTCAGTGGCTCAAGGATGCCTTTGATTACCTTTTCGCGATTGTCCAAGTTGAGCATCTCAATCTCTGCTCCCACCAGGTCAATGTGGCTGGGAATGATGTCCAGCCCCTCAATGTCAGTAGTGTATATGGCGTCGCGCACGTCGGCATGGTCGATGATGCACTCATACAGCGAGCAGTCCACCTCACTGATGTCCACTCCTAATCCACTGGAGGCGTTGGCCTGTGGGTCGGCATCTACCACGAGGACTGATTTCTCCAGCGTAGCGAGCGAAGCGGCTAAGTTGATGGTGGTGGTCGTTTTTCCCACGCCACCCTTCTGATTGGCTAAAGCAATGATTTTTGCCATTTGTTCCTATGGTTTTCTGTCGCCAAAGCGTAGCTTATTGGAAGTTATCGGTCTATTTTCCAACTGCCAGGACGACATGAGTTTTGATTGCAAAGATAGGTAATTTATGCGAGAAAGAAGATAATTAAAGGTTTTTTCGTATTTTTGCAAGGCATTTAAACATAGAATATGGAAAATAACAGACCATTCATATTGATTTCCAACGATGATGGCTACCACTCTCCGGGCATCCGGCAGTTGGTGGATATCGTCAAGCCTCTGGCCGATGTGCTGGTGGTGGCACCTGAGAGCGCCCGCTCGGGTTTTTCCTGTGCGTTCTCGGCTACCGACTATCTGCGTCTCAAGCAGCGTCATAATCTGGGCGATACAGAGGTGTGGTCGTGCAGCGGCACACCGGTAGACTGTGTGAAAGTGGCTCTCGACCAGCTTTGTCATGGCCGCCGTCCCGACCTTATCCTCAGTGGTATCAACCACGGTGACAATTCCTCGGTCAATAATCATTACAGCGGCACGATGGGTGTGGCCCTCGAAGGTTGCATGAAATTCATTCCGTCGGTGGCTTTCTCCAGTTGTTATTACGATGAGAACGCCAATCTGGAGCCACTGCGCCCGTATATCACGCATATCGTCAAGAAGGTGTTGGCCGACGGATTGCCCAAGGGCATCTGTCTCAATGTGAACTTCCCGGCACGTGGGTCGTTCGAGGGGGTGCGCGTGTGCCGCATGACGATGGGGCGCTGGATCAATGAGATTGTGAAGGAACACCATCCCCGTGGCTACGACTATTATTGGGTTGTGGGGGAATATCACAACGACGAACCCGATGCAGAGGAGTCTGACCAGTGGGCCTTAAACCATGGATATGTGGCTGTTACGCCGACACGCATTGATGTGACGGCGTATGAGTATATGGATGAACTCAGGCAGTACCTTACCCCCAACCCTTCCAACGAAGGGTAAGCCTCTCCCCCTGCCCCTCCCCCGAAGGGAGGGGAGTGATTACCGGGATAAACAAACCAGAAGGGTAGTCATAAAGTTCAATGCTCAAAGTTCAAAAGACTATATGGTAATCATAAAGTTCAAAGCTCAATGTTCAAAGTTCAAAGGACTATACGGTAATCATAAAGTTCAAAGGACTATACGGTAATCATAAAGTTCAAAGTTCAATGCTCAAAGTTCAAAGGACTATATGGTAATCATAAAGTTCAAAGTTCAATGCTCAAAGTTCAAAGGACTATACGGTAATCATAAAGTTCAAAGTTCAATGCTCAAAGTTCAAAGGTAAGCATGAAGTATTATTTGATTGTTGGCGAGGCATCAGGAGATTTGCATGCGAGTCGACTGATGGAATGCTTGAAAAAAGAAGACAAAGAGGCGGAGTTTCGTTTCTTTGGCGGTGACCTGATGACGGCTGTCGGAGGACATCGGGTGAAGCATTACAAGGAGTTGGCTTACATGGGTTTTATCCCTGTGTTGCTCCATCTGAGAACCATTTTCCGGAACATGGCTTTGTGCAAACGTGACATTGTGGAGTGGCAACCCGACGTGGTCATTCTGGTGGATTATCCCGGCTTCAATCTGAACATTGCGAAATATCTTCATGCCCACACATCCATCCCCGTTTACTATTATATCTCACCGAAAATCTGGGCGTGGAAGGAATGGCGCATCAAGGCTATCCGTCGGGATGTCAACGAGTTATTCTCCATTCTTCCTTTTGAGGTGCCTTTCTTTGAGGAGAAACATCATTATCCAATTCATTATGTAGGAAATCCCACCGCCGAGGAAGTCACTACCTTTCTCGACGACTATCACGAGACGCGCGAGTCGTTTGCCATCCGCCATCATCTCGACGCCAACAAACGCATCATCGCCCTGCTTGCCGGTAGTCGCAAACAGGAAATCAAAGACAATCTGCCGGCCATGATCAAGGCTGCTCAGGAGTATTGTGGTGAGCGGTCTGGCTATCAGCTGGTGGTGGCGGGAGCACCATCTATTGATGATGAATATTATCAACAATTCTTGTCGGATACACCAGTGGCCAAGGTGGACAATGAAACCTATCCGTTGCTGGCCCACGCCACGGTCGCATTGGTCACCAGCGGCACCGCCACCTTGGAGACGGCCCTGTTTGATGTGCCGCAGGTGGTATGCTATAAAACCCCTGTGCCCCATCTCATCCGGTTTGCTTTCAACCATATCATCCAGTGCAAATACATCAGTTTAGTCAATCTCATTGCTGACTGGGAGATTGTGCAGGAACTCATGGCTGACCGTTTCTCGGTGGACAATATCCGTACCGAACTGGGCAAGATCATGCCCGGACAGCCCGGTCGCGACGCCATGATGCGTGCTTATCAGGATGTCCATGCCCGCCTCGGCCACACCATAGCCCCAGAGAATGCCGCACGGCTTATGGTGTCGCTGCTAAAAAAATAGTTTTTCCTTGGGCGATTCAGGCGAGGGCTGACAATGTGCAGACCGCTTTAGTTCTAAAACAAAGGTGTATAGACCTTTTGAAATCCTCCTCTTGTATCAAAAACAAATACAGGCTCAAAACCCGAAATGGGTTTTGAGCCTGTATAGTTATTATTGACTAATGGGTAGGTTGGCCTGTGTCTACAAACCGAACTTATAGCCCAATGACAGCTGGAACACGCTGTTTTTGGCCTTAGAGTCTGCAATAACCTCGGTGAGACCAAAGTTGTAGCGAGCCTCCAACACCAGATTGTTGAATTCATAGGATACTCCCATGGGAATCGAGAGGTCGAATTTCTTGACCGCATCGTCCAGTCCGGCATTGGCCAGAGCGTCTTCGAGGCTCACCTCAGCAGAAGTGCTGCCCTGCGAAATCTTAATCTTATTGTTGATCATGAAGCCTGGCTGCAAGCCCACCTTCACGGCAAGGCCCTTGACAACATAGACATTGGCCAAGATAGGAATGTTGATATAGTCCAGTTTTACGGTTCCGTTGAGGCCGCCTTCGGTGCCTTTCACACCTTGCATCGAATAGAGCAGTCCTCCAGAAAGACTCACCATGTCGGTCATCTGATACTCCAATTCGGCACCAGCAGCCAGTGCGATGCGTGGATCTGCCCCTTCAGAATTGGTTAAGGTGGCGACGTTAAGGGCTACTTTGGGTTGCACGGTAACGGTGCCAGGGGCGTGTTGAGCGTAGGAAACGAAGGTTGAAAGCACAGCAAGTGCTGTCAGGATGATTTTTTTCATCATGTGTTTGTTTATGGTTTGAAATGTTGTGAGTCGAGATTATCTTTTGCAAAATTAGGAAATATATAGACAAATCGCAACTTTTTCACCATTTTTTTGAAATGAAATCTATGGCATTTTGTCTGATTTCCATAAAATCCCCAGAGTTGCTGAGCCGAGGTCGTCAGGGGTTGTACCTTAGTAGCAAGGACTTGACAAGATGCCCGTAGGGTGAGATGACGCTGTCCGGCCAAGGTCCACCGGCGCGGGCAGCGGGCAGGAGCATGGCCGACGACTCGTTCTTGTCGCCCAGCGACCAGCAGAGCCAACTGATTTTCAGTTGCTCCAAGAGGTCAATCCACTGTTGTTCAGCCACTTCGTCGATGCGCCCGTCGCCCGTCGCCTCTGTCGCCCCACTCTCCGAGACAAAGACCGGAAGTCCACTTGCCACCGCCTTGGTCATGCGCTGACGCAGGTCGTCGCCGTGGGTGGCGGCATAGAAATGCAGGGTGTACATCAGGTTAGCGTAGCCCTCGATGGGCGATGCGGCCACAAGATGGATGTCCTGGTCCCAATGCGGACAACCCATGAGGATGATGTTGTCGGGGTCGTTCGTCCGAATCACGTCCATCACCCGTCTGGCATAGACTTTCAGGTCGTCCCAGCTGTCGTCGATGGGTTCGTTATACAGTTCGTAAATGATGTTGGGATAATGTCCGTATTTTTTGGAAATGTAGTCGAAAAATGTCATGGCCTCCTCGGTGAGAAGGTCGTGTGAATGCCAGTCTACAATGACATAGACGTCCTCGCGGATAGCCCCCTTGATGATATTCTCCACGCATTGCAGGGCAAACTTGGGGTTTTCGAGATAGTTGTTCCTGATGCGCGTGCCCATCGCCGCCCTCACCACTGTGGCATGCCAGTCGCGGTGTAGCGAGCGCACTGCCTTGGGCGTGTAAAACCGGGGCCAGAGGTTGTGCCACCCGAAACTCACACCCCGCAGCACGACGGGTTGTCCCTGCTGGTCACAGAGTTGAGAACCTTTGACTTGCAGCTGTCCCCACCGCTTCACAGGGCCGGCGGCGTGGCACAAGAACATGGCGAAAAGAAGGGAGAAAGATAGGAGTAGTCGTTTCATAGTGATGGGGTAGAAAGGTGAAAAGGGTGGAAGGGAAGTAATCCCACGGCGTGGGAACGGTGTCCCCAAAGGGTGGAAATGACGTTCCCAAAGTCTGGTAACAGGATTACCAAACCTTGGAAACGATATGGTAAAACGCTGGTCGGCGGTTTAGAAAATCTGCAGGGTGTAGAGATAGACCACTGCTGCGGGGATGGCCATGAGCGACGAGTCGAAACGGTCGAGCATGCCGCCGTGGCCAGGGAGTATGTTTCCGCTGTCTTTCACGCCGAGGGTGCGCTTGAACAGGCTCTCCACGAGGTCGCCCCAGGTGCCAAAGACCACCACGACGAGGCCGAGGCCGAGCCACTGATAGAGGTTGAGCGTGTGGGTCTCGGTGCCCTTGTTGGCCAGATATCCGATGATGGCGGCCACGATGAGCACAAGGATGCCGCCGCCGATGCTACCTTCCCACGACTTGTGGGGGGAGATGCGGGGAAAGAGTTTGTGCTTGCCTAAGAGCGAACCAGAGCAGTAGGCCCCCGTGTCGTTGGCCCAGAGGAAGATGAAGACGCTCATTGGCAGGAGCGTGTCGAAGTGAATGCCACTGCCGTCGGGTGCCATCTCGAAGGCGAGAATGTTGATGAGCGAGAAGGGCAGGGCAATATACATTTGGCCAAACATGGTGTAGGCCCAGTCGTTGATGGCGTTTTTGTTGCCGGTGTACAGTTCGCTCACAAGCAGATAAATCACGGAAAGGATGTAGGGCACCATCACTACGAAGTTGTTGACGATGCCGGTACGCCAGGCTGCCACGGCGACGAAGATGTAGACACCGGCCACGGTGGAGATAAATCGGTTGACTTGCACACTGTCGGCCTCCTCATTCACCAGCCCGGAATATTCCCAAAGGGCAAGGGCGGTGATGATGGAAAAGAGCAACACCATAGCACGGGGATTGAGAAATCCGCATACCATGATGGCTACAAAGAGCAGTCCGGTGATGGTTCTGACGATGAGGTTCTTTTGTTTTTCAGTCATATTGTTTTGGAGGGGAGATTTTTGGGGAGTTAAAGGAGTCTATTTAAGGAGTTAAAGGGGGATTTCTGGGAGTTAACGAAGTTAGGGAAGTTAAAGAAGTTAAAGGACAAATGTCTGTTAGGCCTCTTGGGAAGTTAAAGGAGTTATAGAAGTTATCGCTTCGCTGAGAAGTTAAAGACACATGTCTGTTTGGTTTTTGGGGGAGTTAAAGAAGTTAGAGGAGTTAATGAAGTTAAAGGACAAATGCCTGATGGAATGTGACAGGCGCAGGAGGCGCTGTGAGGCAAATGTGAGAGGGAAGGGGAGCGCTGGATTGGAGAAAATGGTCCGATGAGGGGGTGGAAAAACAAAAGAAAGGAGTGGAGGCAGGGGTGAGCCTTGCCTTCAACTCCTTCTTTGTTGGGTTTATTCCTCTGTGTCCAGACTCGGCTGGGAAGCCTCCTGATCCTTCTGGGCAGCCTCGTGCTCGGCCTGAGCCTGCTTCACCTCGTCGGGCATGTCTTCGAGTTTGGGCTCTTCGAGCTTGGCTTTCGAGGCTTCGAGAGCCTGGTTTTCCTTGAGCAATTCCTCTGTACGGCTCACCCACGGACGCTTACCGAAGATGGCTTCCACGTCCTCAGCGTAGATCACTTCCTTGGCAAAGAGTAGTTCGGCGAGCTTCTTGTGACCCTCCTGGTGTTCGGTCAGGATGTCCTTGGCACGCGCATACTCGTCGTTGATGATCTTGAGCACTTCGTCATCCATCACCTTTGCCGTCGTCTCGCTGTAGGGACGCTGGAACTGATACTCCTGATTGTTGTAGTAGCAGATGTTGGGCAGCTTCTCGCTCATGCCCGCGTAGGCCACCATGCCGTATGCACTCTTGGTGGCACGCTCAAGGTCATTCATGGCTCCGGTGGAGATATGGCCGATAAACAATTCCTCTGCGGCACGTCCGCCGAGGATGGCACACATCTCGTCGAGCATCTCCTCCTTGGTCGTGATGACACGCTCCTCGGGCAGATACCAGGCGGCACCGAGAGCCTGGCCGCGTGGCACGATGGTCACTTTGACCAGCGGATTGGCGTGCTGGCAGAACCAACTGATGGTGGCATGGCCGGCCTCGTGGATGGCGATGCTCTTTTTCTCGGCGGCAGTCATCACCTTGGTCTTCTTCTCCAGACCGCCGATGATGCGGTCTACGGCATCGAGGAAGTCTTGTTTCGACACGGTTTTCTTGTCGTGACGGGCGGCGATGAGGGCTGCCTCGTTACATACGTTGGCAATATCCGCACCCGAGAATCCCGGGGTCTGGCGGGCCAGATAGTCGATGTCGAGTGTGGAGTCGGTCTTCAATGGGCGCAGGTGCACCTGGAAGATGGCCTTGCGCTCGGCAAGGTCGGGCAGGTCTACGTTGATCTGGCGGTCAAATCGTCCGGCGCGCAACAGGGCTTTGTCGAGCATGTCGGCACGGTTGGTAGCGGCAAGCACAATGACACCCGAGTTGGTGCCGAAGCCATCCATCTCCGTCAGCAGGGCGTTGAGGGTGTTCTCACGCTCGTCGTTGCCACCCATAGCGGGGTTTTTCGAACGGGCGCGGCCCACAGCGTCGATCTCATCGATAAAGATGATACACGGAGCTTTCTGCTTAGCCTGGGCAAACACGTCGCGCACGCGGCTTGCGCCCACGCCGACGAACATCTCTACGAAGTCGGAACCCGACATCGAGAAGAATGGCACGCCGGCTTCTCCGGCCACAGCCTTGGCCAGAAGGGTCTTTCCTGTTCCCGGAGGACCAATGAGCAGGGCACCCGTCGGAATCTTTCCGCCGAGGTCGGTATATTTCTGCGGGTTCTTCAGAAACTCCACAATCTCCTGCACTTCCTGCTTGGCGCCTTCCTGTCCGGCCACATCTTTAAACGTGATGCCGAGCTCGTTGGCCTTCTCATAGAGCTTGGCCTTGCTCTTGCCCACGCTGAACACGCCGCCTCCGCCTGAGCCTCCGCCCATACGGCGGCCCCAGAACCAGAGCAGGACAAAGAAAAGCAACAAGGGGGAAAGGTTGATGAGCAGAGTCACAAAGTCACTGCCTTTCTCATTGTTATAGCTGAAATCGGCCAACTTGCCGCTCTTCTGCTCGGCGGTGAGATAGCGCTCTAATTCGTCGGTAGAGCCGAATTGCACGGTCACATAGGGGTTGTTGCCCACCTGCTGGGCCGACATGTTGAACACGTTGCGGATGAATTTCGGCTTGACATACATCTTCAGCGTGTTGTCGGTCTTGTTGACCACCACGCTTTGTGCATAGCCCTTCTCTACATACGACTTGAATTCTGTATAGGTGGTCTCCTTGCTGGCTCCCGCTCCCTTGGCCAAGGAATCTCCGCCACCCGTGAAAAACATGATGGCCAACGACACCGCGATGATGATATAAATCCAGTTCATGTTGAACTTGGGCATCTTCGGTTGGTTGTCGCCGCCACTGTTGGGGAATTGTCTGTTGTTGTTGTCCATCTTGGAAATATATAAGTGATATCTGTTGGACTATCAAACGATATGCCAAAGATTAGTCAACGTTCGGAATTTTAGTTAATTTAGCATCTTCCCAAAGTTCCTCCAGATTGTAAAACATTCTGGCCTCGGGCTGGAAGATGTGCACCAGCACGTCTACAAAGTCGATGGCCACCCACTGGTTGTTGCCCAGACCGTTGACCCCAACGGGCTTCTCGCCCATGTCTTTCCGGCAAAGGTCGCCCACCGACTCGGCGATGGCTTCCACCTGTGTGGGCGAACCGCCCTGGCAAATGATGAAATAGCGGGCGATGGCCCCGTCTATATGACTGAGGTCTACGATAACGATGTCCTGACCTTTCTTTTCTTGTATTCCTTTGGTAATGGTTTCTACGAGTTGTGTTGCTACTGTCATTGAAAAACTTGAAATAAGTTATACCTTATTAATAATCATCTGTTGTTTATAGCGCAAAGATACATGGAATAATTGAGAAAATGCGTGTTTTCCACCATTATTTGTAAATTTTAGGGGGCAGGAGGCGTTCGTAGACTTAGCAGTCAGCATGGCTCCTGCCATTAGAATATGCGTGTTTTGTAGACCATAGGGCCTCTTTTTTTTGTGTTTTTCAGGGTATGAGGCCAAAAAAGTGCTTTAAAATTTTGGAGATTACGAAAAAAGCAGTAACTTTGCAACCGCAATTCAGAAATGGTTTGCGAATGACTTTGGGATATGGTGTAATGGTAACACTACAGATTCTGGTCCTGTCATTCCAGGTTCGAGTCCTGGTATCCCAACAGTTTATAATAAGCCCGCTAAGTATAGCGGGCTTATTTTTTTGCTTTTACTTTCCAATCGCTCATGGGCACGGCCAGGTTTGCATATGGCGTCGGGGATGCTTGCTGGCTCACTTAATATTCCTGTGTTTTTAACACTTTGTATTATGCAAATAATTGCTTGACCCTGTATAGATAAAAACTAAGATCATTAACCCCTCTAAATTCCGCTCTAAAGCTTTTGAGCTTGCAGTTGAATGCTTCTGCACTGGCATTGGTTCTTTTCTCATGGAAGAAATTGAGTATCCTTTCATAATGGTTTGAGAACGTCTTGATTACCGTATCAAACTCTTCATAGTGCCAAGCCTCCACCTGGTTGAACCACAACGCCAACTTCGCCCTTGCCACATCCTTGCTGTCGTAATCGCTGTAGATCTTTCCAAGTCTCAGGGCCAGATAATAGAATTCCTTCAGGTCGGGCAGTCTTTGGAAGAGTATCTCCGCACGTTCTTTCTGGGACGGAGTCCAGTCGTTGGGCTTTCTGACCAGCAGGCGGGAACACCTTACCATGAGTTGCCGCATGGTGTCGCCGTTGGGCAGCACTTCCGGCTCATACCTGAGCCCCTTCTCCCTGTACTCTTGCCTGAGCCTGTTTTCCTGTGCCATAACTTCCCATCTGTGACGTATCCTCAAGTCTTGCACCGCATCATTCATCAGCTTTTGGACATGAAACCTGTCGACAATCTGCTGTGCGTTTGGAAAACACCGGCGGACAATCTTATACATCGAGTTGGACATGTCCATGGTGACCGACCTGACCTTTGCACGCCTGCCTGCAGGAAGGCGTAGCAGGCGCCTGATGACATCCTCCGACCTGACACCCTCAACCATGGCGACCAGCGTTCCCTGCCTGCCGTGTCCGTCCTTGTTGGTCAGGACGGTGTAAAGCTCGCCATTACTCAGTGAGGTCTCATCAATGGCCAGATGCTCGCCCAGGTTGTACCCGTAGAGAACATATTCCTCGGCGTGGCCCCTTTGATTCCATGTTGGATAACCGCTAAGGTGGTTCTTGTAATAATCGTTCAGGATGTTTGGCTTGAGGTGGGTGAAGTCCGCAACGCTCTTGATGCTCACCGCATGGGTGTCAAGGTAGTTCTTTTAAAAAAGCGCCGAACTCCGCTGTGATGCGGGTGCCGGCGGCTACAAGGTTCCAGTTGCGGCTGTAGGACTTGCCCGTGGACTTGTCACGCCAGCGACGCCGGGTCACACGGAGGTACATCGTATGGTCGCGAACCGGGAAGTCCGTAATTGTGACGGGAGCGTGGAAACCCATGGAAACTAAAGGAAGGTATGAGAACTCTTCCGGAATGATGTCCTTTTCTACAAGACATAGCATATAATAAGCACCCATGTTGGAAGCTTCAGTGATGTCAAAGTAATCCAAAAGCCCTTGGGGAAGAAAGAGCGA
>JAEAMQ010000014.1 GCA_016901395.1 Prevotella sp.
CCTATGCAGCTGTTGGTATATGGTCTCCTCATGCCGGAGGAAGCATCACCGAGTATATCACAATAGATGAATTGGAGAATCGAACGGGAATAGACTTCTTCTGTAATCTGCCGGATGGCATCGAAGCCTATGTGGAGCAGACTGTGGATACTAACCGTTGGAAATAGCGACCAGGTGTTCTTTTTTTATAGTTTCTCACCACAATGTGAGCAATATCGGTCTTTGGGATTTACCTTTCCGCCGCATCGTGGACATTCGTTGTGTTCCACTTTTCGGTTGGTTTCATCTACAAAAGTTGCAGTGACAATACCGGTTGGAATGGCAATGATGGTATAACCTAACAACATGACAAATGCCGACAACAGACGACCGACGGGGGTTATTGGGGTGATATCTCCATATCCAACAGTTGTCATGGTCACTATGGCATAATAAACGGATGTACCTAAGTCGGTAAATGAGGTGCCGGGGCGATTGCCTTCAGCAAGATACATCAGTGTTCCCATACAGGTGACGAGGATCAGTACAAACATGAAATATACCAATATCTTGTTCAAACTGCGACGAAGAGACTGTAACAGCAGGTGTCCCTCGTTGAGAAAACTGAAGAGTTTGAATACACGGAAGATACGGATAAATCTGAACGAACGTAGCAACAACATGTATCTTGCACTCGGGAACACTATAGCTAAGTAAGGTGGAATAGTCGAGATAAAATCTATAATACCAAAGAAGCTCAAAGCATAATCCTTGGCTTTGGGAGCACAATACAGGCGAGCTACATAGTCGAAGGTGAAAAGAACCGTCATGATAGCTTCAATCACTTCAAGAAAATGCTTGTATGTAAGCGCTAAAGTCCTGATGCTTTCGACAAAAGCAACAATGATGCTCAAAAAGATAGCTATGATCAGAACGACATCATAGGTCTTTCCCATAGGGGTGTCCGATTCAAAAATAATCTTATGGAGATTAGTTCGCTCCATCCAACTTGGTTTCTGCATAATACAAAATTAGTAAAATTCTTTTGAAGTGATTATTATTTTTCTTATTTTTGCAATAGTCAACTATCAATGCAACCACTTTATAGGGAAAAGAAATGAAAAAGATTATAGTCTTGATTTTATTGGCTTTCATAGCCAGAGGCCTTCAGGCACAAACCACTAACAGCACTCATCGGATCTTAGTGTATCCCCAATTCAAGCCAGCTTCTATTACTTTAATGAATGGGAAAGTAGTTACAGTGCCCTTAGCCAATATCTTTTTAAAGCGAAGCTCCCTCATATACCATAGCCTTGGAGGGAAGAATATGGAAGCAAGACTATCAAATATCAAATCCGTTGATTTTGACGACCGCCATTATGAGCGCATCGACACTATGCTCGCATGGCGTGTTGACACTGTGGGGAGAAATGCTTTATATTGCGTTTCAAAGATAGACATAGCCTCTCTACGCAACGCAATGCTCAATAGTAGGTCGATGACCAATTTAGAATTGAGCAGTAGCATGCTCAATACAACAACATTAGATGTCCCACTTGATGATATCGAATATCCCATTATTAATGTTTACTTCTATGTTTACAATGGAAAGACCTTCCCTGTACACGAGCGGGAGATTACGAGACGGATACCCAAAAGTAAACTGTATGATTATAAGATAGTCACTTCGCTCCCCACTTTCTCGTGGACAGACCCTCAAAGCCTCATAGATCTCTTGCGTCGTATCAGCAAATAAAGGACGAAGGGTTTGCTGAAAACGAGCCTTACGCCCATTAACAAGGCCTTATCGGCTCTGATTACAGGGCCGTATTATTTGCGGGTGAGATGGAGGAAACGTGAGATTCTGCTACCCAGATCACGGGTCTTATTATCGATAAAAGCATCCAGAATTTGGCTTTTCCCTTCTATATTGTCGGGAATGATGTCGTAATCGGCTATCGAAGCAGATATCAATGTGCTGTAGCCTTCCCTCAGCATAATCTCATCGCCTGTATCGCGCATCCTAATCCGGCAGTTGCCATGTATGCACATGGTAATGATAAAACTATCATATTTGATCAGATTGCGATGGAACGGGCCATTCACATCAATGACACGGACGTTAAAAAAAGGACTATCTATCACTAAGTTTGCACGTTCCGGCTGGTAGTCGTAGGTAGTACGATAAGTGTCCACCACCTGATAATCCAAAGCTTCTGCGGCCAATTCTGTGTGGAGTTCCCGTGGATTACCATCCATTCCCGGCCGGTTGTAGTCGAAAATACGATAGGTCACATCACTGCTTTGCTGAACCTCAGCCAACAATATCCCACTACAGATTGCATGAACACGCCCAGCTGGCAGATAAAATACGTCTCCAGCTTTCACCTCATGTTTGGCCAACACCTCGGTAATGGTTCCGTTGGCCACGTGTCTTCGATAGGCCTCCATGGCGGCTTCACGGTCTGTCACCTCGCCGTTTTCGTCCAACGGTGCCAAAGGACTTCCAAAGCCGGCATATAGAAACGCTCCTGGCTTGGCATCAATAACATACCACATCTCGGTCTTTCCACGTTTCTGATGTAGCCGTTGGGCCATAGCATCATTGGGATGAACCTGTATAGACAGGTCCTTCCGGGCATCAATAAATTTAACCAAGAGCGGTAACTGTCTGTCGTACTGGCGAGAAACTTCTTCTCCTAAAATCTCTTCAGGATACTCGTTGAGGACAGAAATGAGATCCTTTCCTTTAAGTTCGCCATTGGCTATAATGCTTGTGCTGGTCGGCACAGCACTCACTTCCCACGATTCTCCTATAGGTTCCTGTACATCGGGGAGCCCTTTCCATTTGGTAATAGCATCCCCACCCCATACAACAGAGTGGAGATTAGGCTCAAAAAGAAATGGATATAATCTCATAACTCTATTGTGTTTATTCTTGGGAATATTCCTTTATCATCTGTTCGTTATCAAGAGAGCATACTAACAGGCACCCATCCCTTAAAGCTACGATATATCCATCAAGGCCTTGAACCACCACTTTTTTAGCATCTTGAGCGTGAACGATGCAATTCTTGCTATCATAAAGCTTGATATTTTCACCCACATGAGCATTGCCTGCTTCATCTTTCTGGAGCAACGTGCGCAATGATCCCCAACTTCCTAAGTCGCTCCAGCCAAACTCTGCCGGCAATGTATAGATACGGTCAGACTTTTCCATTACAGCATAGTCAATACTGATTTTCTCACATGTCGGGAATATCTTAGCTAAAGTGTCCGTTTCTTTATCTGTATAGAAATCATGACTCATCTCCTCCATCCTGTCTGCTAAGTCTGGAGTATACCTTTGAAGTGCATCAGTAATGGTATTCACATTCCACACAAATATCCCGGCATTCCAAAAATAATTACCTGCTGCCAGATATTTTTCAGCCGTTTTGAGGTCGGGTTTCTCTTTAAATGCCTCCACTTTATGTATTTCTCTATTGTCCAATTGTCCCGCAGATGCGATATAACCATATCCGGTTTCTGGACGAGAAGGCTTGATTCCTATCGTCACGATGTTGTTGCTGTGGGCCGTGAAAGCCAGCGCTTCGTTGATGATACGCTGATATTCAGTGGTGTTCACCACCAGTGCATCCGATGGCGTGACCACGATATTAGCCTGTGGATAGTTTTTTTTGATCTTCCAGCAAGCATAGGCGATGCAGGGCGCAGTGTTTCGCGGCTCGGGCTCGGCCAGAATATTCTGCTCGGGAATGTCTGGCAGCTGCTGCTTCACAATGTCAACGTAGTTCTTGCTGGTCACTACCCAGAAGTTGCTCATGGGTGCAACGTCGGAGAGACGCTCCGCGGTGAGCTGAATGAGCGACTTCCCAAGCCCCATCACATCAATGAATTGTTTGGGATACTGTGGGGTGCTCATCGGCCAAAAACGGCTGCCTATACCGCCCGCCATGATTACAACGTGATTGCTTACATCCATAATTTCTTATCTTTATTCGTAATAATGCTTATATAAAATCTGTATATATCATCTGCATAGATTGCTCAAACAAGTGCCATGAGAACTTGTTCGCGGATGGCTGAGTGCCGCCTATCTTTTGCAAAGATAAAGATTTTTTCATTACCAATAGGATAAAATAGGTATAAAATACGGTTAAATCCTTTCACACCCTCCCACAAATATGGTATAATGGCTCACTTTTTAGGGAGTTTTCTTGGACTAATCTGCAGAATCTCGTAATTTTGTGGGGAATAATTAAATACACAAACTATGGAAATTGGACAAAGACTGCCTGAAGTTCTGGGTAAGGACCAGGACGGCAAGGAGATTAAACTGAGTGATTTCAAGGGTAAGAAACTTGTGCTTTATACATATCCCAAAGACTCCACACCGGGTTGCACCAGCGAAGCCTGCAGCCTGCGCGACAACTATCAGCAACTGCTCGACAAGGGCTTTGCCGTGGTGGGCGTGAGCGTGCAGGACGAGAAGTCGCACAAGAAGTTTATTGAGAAGTATGAGTTGCCCTTCCCATTGATTGCCGACACCGACCTCACGCTGGTCAATGCGCTGGGTGTCTACGGCGAGAAGAAGATGTATGGCCGCAGTTATATGGGCACATTCCGCACCACATTTGTGACCAACGAGGATGGTGTCATCGAGCAAATTTTTAGCCCGAAGGACATCAAGGTGAAGGAGCATGCCGCTCAGATTCTCGGCAAATAATCTCTCTACTCACTCCGTCTCCCCATCATAGACCGCCCCAAGCGAGCCGGACGCACCATGGCGAGACACTCAGGATAATCATGCAACATCGCAGACTACATATTGGGAATGGCAAATGGAGCACCGCCCTACGGGCAGCGTTTCCGTTTACCATTCCCATTTTTGCTGGCTTCTGGTTTCTTGGTCTCACCTATGGCATCCTGATGAATGTCAGCGGATTCTCATTTCTCTGGCCCATGCTCATGGCCATGATTATCTTCAGCGGCAGCGTGGAGTTTGTTGCCGTGCCCACCCTACTCGCCGCCTTCAACCCCTTGCAGGCCTTTATCCTCGCTGTGATGATCGGCGCACGCCATCTGTTCTATGGCATCTCCATGCTCGACCGGTTTAAGCACACCGGATGGAAGAAGCCGTTGCTCATTTATTTCATGTGCGACGAGACCTTTTCCATCAACTACACAGCACGCATCCCCGAGGGCATAGACCGCGGATGCTTCATGCTCTGGGTGTCGGTGCTCAATTTTCTCTATTGGGTGTCGGGAGCTACGCTGGGGGGAATCTTCGGCTCGTATATCCGTTTTTCCACACGCGGACTCGATTTCGTCATGACCTCGATGTTTGTTGTCATCTTCATGGAACAGTGGATGAAAGACCGGTCTCACGTCAGCGCCTTGCTGGGCATAGTGCTCTCGGTGGTGAGTCTGCTGCTGTTCGGGCCCGATCACTTCGTGGTCCCTGCCATGCTCATGATGCTTCTTGCCCTCACGGCCCTCCGACCTCAACTCCAACAAGCCTCATGACTCTCGTTCAACAAATCCTCACGGTGCTTGTCATGGCTATCGGCGTGATGCTCACTCGCTTTCTTCCCTTCGCCCTCTTTCAGGGACGGCGCACCCCTCGCTATGTGCAGTATCTCGGCACGGTGCTTCCGGCAGCAGTCTTCGGCATGCTTGTGGTCTATTGTCTCAAGGATGTCGACCTCGCATCGGGTGCCCATGGCCTGCCCGAAGCCATCGGCATCGTGGTCACCATCGTGCTCCACCTGTGGAAAAGGCAGATGCTTCTGAGCATTGCCGGGGGCACTCTATGCTATATGCTCATCGTTCAGCACCTGCCATTCTAACCCCGTCTTTCCATGTCTTCATAGTGGCTTGATTCCGGAGCCTATCCCATGCATAAGCCTCCAACACCTAATCGTCGCGCCATTAGGTAGCAATCGTCAGTCAATTAGTACCTAAAGGCATCGCGATTACTACCTTATTCCAAATCGGGCCAATGGGGCCTTGCATATAACTTGGCAGCCACGTCCCACACATAACCCTACTTTGCCACATCTTTCCCACACAAAATCAACTGTTTATCCCGCATTTTACTCCCCTCCCTTCGGGGGAGGGGCCAGGGGGAGAGGCTGTAGGGGCAAGGGCTCTCGGCTTTTCTTCCCTCCTATTTCTCCCCTCCCTCATTTGTTTTCCGTTGGAAAACGTTAAACAGTCTGGCCTTTGGTTAATAAAAGTTATACTATTGGATTATTTGCATCAACTATTTGTAAGGTTGAGACCAATATTTTATCTTTGCATTGTTTTCCACAGGAAATCAAATAATATCATCCAATGAATACACTTAAAAGCGTATTGTTGTTGGCGGCGTTGGCTTCGATTGCTCTGACGTCTTGCTCAGCACAACAAAAGGAAAAGGTTAAAAAAAGCAATCCAGTAGCAAACGTTAATAAAAAGGAGAATAAGAATATGAAAGTAGTTGAATTGACCAAGGAAGAGTTTAAGAAGAAAGTGATGGACTACGAAGCCAATCCACAGCAGTGGAAATTTGAGGGTGACAAACCCGCTATCATCGACTTCTACGCTACCTGGTGTGGTCCTTGCAAGCAGACGGCTCCCGTGGTGGAGGCCCTTGCCAACGAGTATGATGGCAAGATCGATGTCTATAAGGTAGACGTTGACCAGCAGGAAGAACTGGCCGGACTCTTTGGCATTCAGTCTATCCCCACGATCCTGTTCATCCCCAAGGACGGACAACCCCAGAAGGTGGTTGGCGCTATGGGCAAGGGTCAGTTTGAGGAAATTATTCAGAAGGTATTAATTAAATAAGGTAAGAATGGATAATAGCTGCCTTCTCAAATTGAGAAACGTTTATCGAGCTATCATCAACTTTGAAAACCAGTTGGGAGCAGCAACAGGGCTGAATATCAACGAGGCCATGTTGCTCTGCCTTCTCTCTGACGGTGAGCGTCGGTTGTCTGGCGAAATTGCCGACCAGCTGGGGCTTACGCGCTCTAATGCGTCCAAGGTGATAGCCTCGTTAGAGAAACAGGCACTCATCAGAAGACAGGCATGCAAGGAGGACAGCCGATGCCAAAAGTTCCATATCACGAAGAAAGGTATGGAAATGCTCGACCACGTCCATTGCGATTCGCTTAAGATGCCCGAGGAATTGGAAAATCTCTGATATCTCATAGAGATGGGTCAGAGGCATTGCCCCTACACCATTCCTATCCCACAAAGACAAAACAATATGATTTTTGTAAGGGTCATGCTGTTTTGTCTTTGTGGTTTTCTGTAGAGATGAAAACCCGTTGATACGCCGTGCTATCCTCATCATAATTTAATCTTCTTTTCATGAAAAAGGTCCTCAGAGAATTATTGACCAGTTATGCCAATCGCTACGAGACACCTGCGTTTCTCGAAGGCGACCCTTCGTGGTTCATGCATCAGGTCAAAGGTCGGAAAAATCAGGAGACAATGGCTTTTCTGGCAAGCTGCATGAGTTACGGGTCACGCAAGCAATTCCTGCCTAAGATACAGTTGCTGCTTGATGCCAGCGAGGGTGAGCCATACGAATGGGTCAGGAGTGGCGCGTTCGAGGCCATCATCCCCGACGACCAGCGGTGCTTCTACAGGCTCTATACTCACCATACGATGTATGTCTTTCTGCAATCATTGCGCCTGCTTTTCCTGTCTTGCGACACGCTGGCCGACTTTGCGAGCATCGCCGTTGAGGAGGGCGACCCGTCGCTCGGCGACACCCTGAATGTGCTGATAGCCCTCAATGCCTATTTCAAAAATCAGGGATTGGTGGGCATTGTGCCCCAACCCGTCGCTTCTCTGTGCAAGCGTCCGTGCATGTTCATGCGCTGGATGGTGCGCGACAACTCCCCCGTGGACCTCGGAATATGGAGTGATCGCATCAGCAAGTCGTCACTTTTCATCCCGATGGATACCCATGTGCTGCAGACTGCACGCCAGCTTCGGCTCGTCAAGACACGCACGGCATCATGGTCCACCACCGTAGCCCTCACGCAGGAGATGGGCAAAGTCTTTCCCGGTGACCCCGCGAGAGGAGACTTTGCGCTCTATGGGGCCGACGCATTGGCATCAAATATGAATTTCTCAGACTAAAAGAGACGCAGGGAAAGCTTCATTTTGGCATTTTTTTTGTACTTTTGCACCATTAATAAAAATACAAAATGATAGCATTAAAAGAGCGCATCCTTAGGGATGGAAAGAGTCTTCCGGGGGGAATACTCAAAGTAGACAGTTTTGTAAATCACCAGATGGACCCCAATCTGATGCGTCAGGTTGCGGTGGAATTCATCCGCCGGTTTGCGTCTTCCAACATCACCAAGATCATCACCATTGAGGCCAGCGGCATCGCTCCGGCCGTTATGGTTGGCCTTCTGCTGGATGTTCCTGTGGTCTTTGCCAAGAAAAAGAAACCGTCGACGATGGACAACATGCTATCGACGACGGTTTTCTCGTTTACCAAACAGCGCAATTACGATGTCGTGGTCTCCAAGGAGTATCTCACAAGCGACGACCGTGTGATTTTCATTGATGACTTCCTGGCCAACGGCAATGCCGCCAAGGGCATCGTGGACCTGTGCCAACAGGCCGGCGCCAAGCTCGAAGGCATGGGCTTTATCATTGAGAAATCGTTCCAGCATGGTCGTGATGAACTGGAAAAAACGGGCATCCGAGTGGAGAGTCTGGCTGTGGTGGAGTCGCTGGACAACTGTCAAATCAAACTGAAAGACTAAGCTTCTCATGGAAAAGACACCAGAACTCATCTACGGTCTCAACGACCGCCCACCCCTGAGAGAGACCCTTTTTGCAGCATTACAGCATTTATTGGCCATCTTTGTGGCCATCATCACACCACCACTCATCATCAGTTCAGCCCTGAGATTTGACTTGGAGACCACTGGTTTCCTCATTTCCATGTCGCTGTTTGTATCGGGCATCGCCACGTTTATACAGTGTCGGCGCTTCGGTCCGATAGGCGCGGGACTGCTTTGCATACAGGGCACCTCCTTCTCCTTTATCAGTCCCATCATCGGTGCGGGCATGCTGGGCATGGTCGGAGGCCGGATGAATGTGGAAATGGCCCTGAGTTACATCTTCGGAGCGTGCATGGTGGCCTCTGTGGTGGAAATGGCCGTGAGCCGACTGCTGCCTTACACCCGCAAGATCATCACTCCCTTGGTGTCGGGCATCGTCGTCAGCCTCATCGGAATGTGCCTCATCAAGGCGGGCATCAACTCCTGCGGCGGTGGTCAGAAGGCTATGGACGCGGGCGAGTTTGGCTCTATGGCCAACCTCGGACTGGCCTTGCTGGTACTTGTCAGCATCATTTTCTTCAATCGTTCGAACAACCGTTATCTGCGCATGGGGTCGATTGTGCTGGGCCTTATCATTGGTTGCGTGGTGGCTTTCTGCATGGGAATGATCGACTTTTCACAACTCAGCGGAGCGCAATCACTGAACATTCCTACCCCGTTCAAATACGGCGTACACTTTGATCTCGGCACCATCATCGGATTGGGACTCATCTATCTTGTCACGGCAGTGGAGGCTTTTGGCGACATTACGGCCAACTCGCTCATCTCCGGCGAACCTGTCGAGGGTCCGGTTTTCATGAAGCGGGCACAGGGCGGCATCCTTGCCGACGGCTTTAACTCTTTCCTGGCGGGTGTGTTCAACTCGTTTCCTAACTCCATTTTCGCCCAAAACAACGGCATGATACAGCTCACCGGCGTGGCCAGCCGCTACGTGGGCTACTTCATTGCGGGCGCATTGTTCATCCTCGGACTGTTTCCCGTGGTCGGCCAACTGTTCTCTTTGATTCCCGACAGCGTGCTGGGCGGAGCCACATTGCTCATGTTTGGTACCGTGGCCGCAGCCGGAATCAAGATCGTCGCGGCAACAAAGATTGACCGCAAGGCCGTGCTTGTCATGGCCATCAGCTTCTCCTTGGGGCTGAGTGTGGAGCTGGTGCCCAACATTCTGGATAAGATGCCTGAGATCGTTCGCAGCATTTTCTCCAGCGGTATCACCACCGGCGGACTGGCAGCCATCGTTGCCAATGCGCTGATTAGGATTAAAGATTGAGAAGAAACCTATAGTTCCTTCTCCATCCAACTCACAAAAGCCCTGATTCCCATGTGGTTTTTGTCGAGCGATTGGGCGTCATCAAGATAGCGGCGAGCATGCTTGATGTCGCCCAATCCTTTGTAACCCAATGCCAACATATACTTGCAATGGATGACATTTTGCTCGTCGAGGTCTCCTTCCCATATCTGAAGGTCGGGCAACGACACTGCAAAATAGTCCATCACAATATGGTCGAACAGATGGTTTTTGCCGTAATTGATGAGCCGATAAAACCTTCCGTTGGCCTCATCCTGCCGTTCCAGCTTCAACAAAGCTAATCCCTGATAGAAGATTTTGTCGGGTTTGGCATCGTTGTAATACATCGCGGCCGCCGGCTCCTGAGAACCCAGCGTGGCCTTCTCCCAATATTCCACGGCCCGTTCGTGCTGTCCCAATCCCTCGTAGGCACAGCCGAGGAAGTAATGGAAGTCGTTTTCCTGTGCATTTTCCAGCCTTCCCTCGCCCAAATGGGGAGGATAGACGAGACATTCTTCGAGCCATCTGATGGCATCGCCCCATTGTTTCTGATGCAACGCCACCTTGGAAAGTTCCACCCGTGAGAACTGATACTGGCCACTCACCTTGCCTTCTCCACCCTCCCAGGGATGAAAACGGTGGGCATCGAGCAACCGCATGGCCTCGTCAAAACGGCCAGTCTGGTTGAGCAACATAATCTTTTCCAACAACAAATCATCTCGTTGGGCCACCAAGTGTTCGTATTTTCCCAACTTTTCCAGCCTCGATTCCGGCTCCACGCCCATCCGTTTGCGCAACTGGTCGAGTTCCATCAGCACCCGCGCATCATCGGGATTGAGGGCGAAAGCCCGCTCCATACAATCCAACGCCCGTTCGGGTTGGCGTTCCTTGTTGTACTCGTCGAGCGCAAGATTGCGCCAAACCGTCGGAAACGTGGAGTCCAGCGATGCAGACTTGAGCCAGTGTTCGCGTGCCACGACATACTGTCTGTTGGCATAAAAGAGGCATCCCAGATAGTAATGGGCACGTGCATCCGCAGGCTGACAACGCAGCGCGGCCTGCAAAGCGAGCACCGCTTCCAGACGGTTGGGGAAACAATAGTCTGGACTGGCCGTCCTTCCCCGTTCGTAAGCCTCGCCGCATCCGGCCCACCCCATATAATAATAGGTCATTGGTGTCACCGCACCGGCTGTCACAGCCCTATCCCACACCTGCAACGCCTCGTCGTGGAGGCCTGCCGCGCAGTAGTCGAGGGCCAGTTCGTCATAGTTGTTGGGCTCACCGTGGAGCAGACTGTCCAACTGCGTCAACGCCTCATTACTGCCCGTCAGCAGGGCGATTTCAAACCGGCATCCATAGTTGAACAAGTCTACCTTCAGACTCTCCCGCGCCAGCGTCAGGGCTTCGTCCCGCCGGTCGAGCAACCGCAGGATAGTCACCTTCAGCGCCAACGCCTTGTGGTTGTGGGCGTTGCGCACCAGACAACTTTCTATTTCCTCCAAGGCATCCATCAGCCGATGCTGTCTCACCGAGATACGCGCGCACTCGAAGAAGCCCGCATCCTGCCAGGACGCATTCCATGTAGACTTCCAAAACAGGTCGTAAGCCTCGTCCCACCGATATTGGTATTTCAGCGCCAGAGCCAGATTAAACAGCGGTTCGCCGTCGTAGGGATTAGGGTTGCGCTGCTTCAGCACTCTGACTGCCGTGTGCAGATAGCCCTCGGCCTTGGCAAAAAGTCCCTTGCGAATATACCAAAGCCCGAGCGCATTGTTGCACCGATAGTCCAGCGGGTCGCGACGCAGCCCCTCCTCGTAGTAGTCCACGGGATGATAAGTGGCATGGCGATATTGCTCCAGATGGAGTCCGGTGAGATACAACTGTTCGTTGGTCTTTATCTCATGCGGTCGCAGCGCCGCCTCCGCCGGGTCGGGAATGGGCCTGATCTCGTCTGGTTCGGCATGCCAGGTGAGCAAGGACGTGTGGCGGATATAGTCTGGCACATTCTGCGCCGGTTCTATTGTCAGCCCCAATTCCTGCAGCTGACACCCGTCCACCGCAATCCATTCGTCGAACAACTGCTCCGGAGAGACGATCCTCTCCTCCTCGAAAAACACATCGCCAATGTCACTTTTCAGGATGAGTCTCACCTGTTGCCGGCTCGTGGCATAGACCATGAGGTGGGCCTTGCCCTTCTCCACCTCAATGTTCATCATCAAATCTTTAGACGCATTCTTCACCATACCCAGGTCACGATAGGGCATGAAATACTGCGTAAAACGCTTCTCCTCATAGGGCATGAGCCACGAGAAGTCGGGTTGGTTCTCGGTAAACACACCCGCCATCAACTCGATGTAAGGCCCGTCGGCATCGGTGAGATTACGGTCCCAGGCCTTTCCGAAGTCGCCATTACCCCAGGTCCACTGCTTCTTGCCCGGCGACACATGATGGCTGGCCACATGGAGCATGCCGCCGTGGGTGTCATTCTCGTAGCCACCCTCAAAATTGTACTTCGAATTGACACCCATATACGATGTGGGCACCTTGATATTCTTGTAGTTGGAGATGTCTACTCCGGCCGAATAGTCCATTTTATAATAGGTGCCGGTGGCGATGGGGAAACTGCTCACGGCCCGTTTGCCGTGGTCGAACACTGCATTGATGTCCTGCGGGAAGACGCTCTGATAATGGTCGTTGACTGCCACGGCGGGATTGGCCCACCACAGGAAAGTCTGTGGCAGACTCGTCCCGTTGTAGAGCCGTCCCTTGATTTCGAGATAGGCACAGCCGGGACGGAGTGTGAAACCTGCAGCACCCTTCTGGTGGAACATGCGCTCGTACTCGTTGACCCACACCGTGACCGACCCGTCCTCGTGCTCCTCGATGGCCGAATCGATGGGCAGATATGTGCTCGGACGGTGGTGCTGGGGCCAGTTGAACTCAATGCCGCCGCTGATCCACGGTCCTGTCAGACCGACCAGTGCCGGTTTGATGACATGGTTGTAGTAGACAAACGGCCGCCGTTTGATTTTGTCGTAGGCATATTGCACCCTTCCGCCCAGTTCGGGCAGTATCATCACCTTGATGTATTCGTTTTCCATCCAGATGGCTTGCCACGTGTGATCGGTGGGCATATCACTGATTTTCTCGACGACCGGGTAAGGATAGACCACACCACTCGACCCCTGATAGACACGCTTCTCCAGAAAAATGGGGTTCTTCTCGGCTTCGCCAATCTCATAGGTCGGTATGACCGTGCTTTCTCTCCATGCTTTGACCATAACTTGTTTTGTTGTTTGTCTGGCCCTCATGCTGGCTGGTTGGATTGAGTAAACAGCAGGAACGAAAATCCAGAAATGCTTATCAAAAATCTTAACACAGCATCATGCCTTTGCGATTAGATAGTTATCGCCTTACGATTCGATAGTAATCGTGTCGCGATTCGATAGTATTCTCAACGCGTTTACTATCTTATCGCAACGGCATTAGGTATTGAGGGCATTTTGTTTCTATATTATTCTGTTATATTACTCGAATTAAACGTTGTAACATTTTGATTTACAATGCTTAATGAGATATTCTTTCGATTTCTACCGAACATCTTCCTCGCTTGATTTACTCCTCAGAATTGTCATTCTTTTTATTTGACATTTCAGGACAAAGCCGTTCTTCGAGTTCCTCCAGGCTGCGCCCTTTGGTCTCGGGCAACAGGCGAAGCATGAACAAGAAACCTGCGAGACACACCCCACTGTAAATCCAGAACGTGCCGTAACTGCCCAGAGCGGCATTGAGCAACGGGAAGGTGAAGGTGAGCGTGCTGCTGCCCACCCACAGCGCAAAGGTGCAGGTGGCGACAGCAGCGGCCCGGATGTGGTTGGGGAATATCTCGGCCAGGAGCACCCAGGTGCATGGGCCGAGGGTCATGGCATAACAGGCAATGGCTGCCACGACGAGCACCACCATGAAGAAACCCGATACATGGAAATAATAACAGGTGCCGAGGGTGAGGTAGATGCCGCAGAGTCCGCCCGCACCCAACAGCATGAGTGCCCTGCGACCCCAGCGGTCGACGGTGTAGATGGCTACGAAGGTGAACAGCAGATTGGCAATGCCGGTCACAACAATATTAAACAGCACATCACCAATCTGATAGCCGGCTGACTGGAAAATCTCCTGCGCATAGTTGAAAATGACATTGGTACCGCACCACTGCTGGAACACGGCGATGACAATTCCGATTAGCAGCACCCGACGATAGCGATGCCCCATGAGTAATCGCAGACCGCCCTGTGACGCGTCGGAGAGGTGGGCCGCATGGATGGCATGCAGTTCTGTGGTGGCATAATCGTCACCACCAATCCGGCTCAGGATGCCGGTGGCCTCAGCGTCTCTCCCCTTCAGCGCGAGCCATCGGGGACTTTCGGGTATGAGCAGGGCAAGGATGAAAAACACGCCGGAGGGTATCATCGCCGCCCAGAACATCCACCGCCATGCCATCTGCCCATTCCACGAGGCTGCAATCTGTGCCGGGGTGAAGTCGGCGGGAATATGGTCGGCTATGAGCCAGTTGGTAATCTGTGCGGCCAGAATGCCCAGCACGATGGTGAGCTGATTGAGCGAGACGAGCCGCCCGCGTATCGACGTGGGGGCAACTTCGGCGATATACATGGGCGAGAGCCCCGAAGCCAGGCCGATGCCTACGCCACACACTAACCTCGACACTAAGAAGAACCTGAAGGTGTGGGCCGCTCCCACTGCCCATGAGGAGAGCAGAAAGATGAGTGAGGCCAGAATGAGCAGGCGTTTGCGGCCCATACGATCGGCCAGCCAACCGCAGAGCATGGCCCCCGTCATGCAGCCAAGGAGGGCAACCGTCATGGCCAGACCCTGCATCGAGGCGTTGTGGGCAATGTCGAAATACAGTTCGTAGAACGGTTTGGCACCGCCTATGACCACCCAGTCGTAGCCGAAGAGCAGTCCGCCCATCGCCGAGACTAAGCAAATGAAATATACAAATCGTCGATTAAATGTTGACATCGGTCTTCAAATTTTCAGGTTGAATGAATTGATAAGGCAAAGTTAGCTATTCTCCGAGAGTTGGAAAATAGAAGAATAGATGATAAAAGATGGATAATATTACGATTTAAAAATTAAAATTGTAACTTTGCACCATCACCAACACTACACCGCATGCTTAGATTAGGAGAAGGATTTACGGGCGAACGTTCCATCGTGTTGCCGACAATGGTCAGAAACATTGCCGAGAGCGACCCCTTTCTGCGACAACTCTACATCACCGACATGGGCTATTATCCCCATGCCACCTATCACTATCGGGAGCGCACGAAGCCCGTGGAGCAATATATCCTCATCTATTGTGCCAAGGGCAGTGGGTGGTACAAGGTGAGAAACCGACGGTATGAGATTGGCGAGAACCAGTTTTTCGTGATTCCCGCCCATGAGCCTCACCTCTATGCGTCGAACAATAGTGACCCGTGGACCATCTATTGGGTGCATTTCACGGGCACCGAGGCTGCGTTTTTTGGGGAGGATTGTTACGAACCCCACAATATCACTCCCGGTAACGACTCACGCATCAAGGACCGCAACGTGATCTTTGAGGAGATATTCCTCACCCTGTCTGACAGCTACGACATGGATAATCTGCGCTACAGCAGCATCCTGCTCTACAATTATCTTGCGACCTTCCGTTTTCTCCATCTCTTCAGGAAATACCACAAGAAGGACGAGCGCATGAGCGAGAGCAACATGGTGAGTGCTTCCATCCAATACATGATGGAGAATATCGAGAAGAAACTCTCGCTGCGGGAGATGGCAGACTATGCCGGGTACTCGGTGTCGCAGTTCTCGCTGGTGTTTAAAAACAACACCGGGCACTCGCCGTTGAACTATCTCAACATGGTGAAAATCAAGCAAGCCTGCGAGCTTCTGGAGACCACCGACATGAAAATCAATCAGATTTGTGGAAAGATTGGCATAGACGATTGCTATTATTTCTCCCGATTGTTCAAGAAAATCGTGGGTATTGCGCCCAAACAATACCGTCTTTCCACCCACGGAAACGGTGATATGGAAAGATGACGGGCTATAATATATAGGTGGAAGTGGCTGGGGAAGACTATTCAGCGTATTGGCTCAGTTCCACCAAATTGCCATCGGGATCGTACAGATAGAGGCTTCTGATGGGACCGCGGGCACCGTTTCTGTCGACAATGCCTTCGACAATAGGGTATCGTTGTTGTTCGATGTGTTGCCGAAACGACTCGATATCGTCAACAATGAGGCAGAAATCATGACTGCCGTAGGTAGGATGGGTGGCCGCGGGAGTGAACTCCCCCTTCACCGTATGGATGCTCAGCTTGCAGTCTCCGAAGTAGAGATTGTGATGACCGGCATGGCTTTCGTGTCGCATGCCCAGGAGTCCGACATAGAAATCGAGGCAGGACTGCAGGTCATGGGTGGTGATTACCAGATGGTCGATGCGCTGAAGGGTCATGACAAAGGGTGTTATGGAGGGGGAAATGGGTTAGACGTAAGCCATCAGGATGTTCCAGACGGCAATGATATGGCACACGGAGCCACCGAGAACAAAGAAGTGGAACACGGTGTGCATGTATTTGCGGCGATGGAAAGAATAAAACAACGCGCCGGTGATATAAGACACTCCCTCGGCGATAATCCATGAAACCGTGGCCGTGGATACCGCCGCCAACAGGGGTTTGAAGGCTACCAGCACGCAGAGTCCCATGCCGATATAGCACAAGGTCTCAAAGTTACTATGGCTTTTCAGTTTGTGAAAGGAGACGAACGTGCCGACAATGGCGCAAGTCCACACAAAGATGAACAGCGCGATGCCCCAATATCCCTGATCGCGCATAGCCAGAAGGGTGATGGGCGAATATGAGCCGGCGATGTGCCAGTATATCGCGGAATGGTCCCATTTGCGCAAACGCTCCTTCCATTTGCTCATGGGGTTCATGGCATGATACCATGTGCTGGCCACGTAGGAACCGAGCATGCCCCCCAGATAGAGAAAGACACTCACCGTTGCCCAGCCGTTGTGCTCGCGGAAACACCAGATGAGGAAGATGGTTCCGAACACCACCCCGAGGAGAATACCTGCTGCATGGCTCCAGGAATTCCATAGTTCTTCGCGTCGTGTGTATGAGATTTTGCTCAAAATTTGTTCCATTTTCGTAATAATTTTTGTGTAATGGCTTTTAAATGGCTTAATAGCCAAGCGTTTCATCGACTAAGATTACGGTGTGCCTTCCGGCCGGATGCGACATGCGCTGGATGGAGATGTAGTTGCAAATGCTGTCCTCAGAAAGGCAATCGTGGCAGGTGCCATCGGTCTGGCAAGGTGTCTTGAAGTCGAAACGCGACATGTTGATGGGTGCGGCGGTGGACCGGGCACGCTTGATGGCGGCCTCGGTGTCCTGACAAACCTTATTGAGTCCGACAATGAGGATGACCTGACGGGGGCCCCAGGTGATAGCAGCCACTCGGTTGCCGTTGCCATCTACATTGACCAGCACGCCATCTTCGCTCATCGCATTGACGCTTGCCAGATAGAAATCGCATTCGAATGCCTTTCTGTAAATGCGGATTTTGTCTTCCTGAGTGGTCACATCGTCACGGTCGTAGACCTCATAAGGTCCGTTTTTCAGCATCGTGGTGACACCTGTAGAACGGATGGAAGCAGATCCTCCCCAACTGATTGTACTTTGCGCAGGGATTAATTGCTTGACCGTCTCCTGCACTTCTTGCGCAGAATGGCAATAATAGACATTGTAATGGCGACGTCTTAAATTCTTAATCAGGCGTTGTGCCAAGCGTTCATTTCTTAATTTGACAGGATCCAAGACTTTTTTTCTTTAATGATATAATGATTTTTACACTCTTACACTTTTGCCGATAATCACAGGCAAAGATACACAAACTAATCCATTGATTATATGAAATAAAGGATTTTTTTAGGAAGGGTCTTCAGCAAAAAAGCAGTATTCTCTCTTGGAGAGAGTATAAACAATTTATAATGATTGGTCAATTTTACCCCTAACATTTCCATATTGTATCTCCAGCCGGACCTTACTTCATTCTTTCTTCCATATTTACCGAAGTTACCTCCCCTGAATACAATTTGCAAAATATAGTTTTGATAACGTTGATATGCTGCCGGGTCTGGGGATAAGAGCAATTCTGAGGGTAACCCTAAATAGCGGAAGAGGATGGATTCTATCACGTAAAAAGACTTTAAATAGCCTAATTGTCGCAGAATAGTCCGTATGCGTTTCTTTCGGCCAGGCGTGGGTGAGAGATGTTTTATCAGAACAAGTATATCACAAAACTGTCTCAATCCTACCCCCACCTCTATAAGATGGTGGTATAAATGAAGAAAAGAGTACACCAGATTTAAATCTTCCTCTATCACAGGTACTTGCACATTATCAATCAATCGATACTCTATTGATGCATCTTTGATAAAATTATCAAAAACCCGTTGGATATGTTTGGAAGAGAAATGCATAAGATTATAATGCATTTCAAATACAATATCATTATGCAGAAAATTCAGATGCTGCTCTCCCTCCTTGTCTTCTTCCATCTCCACCTGCCAATGATCCTGAATGATTTTCCATGCTTTTTCAAAATCATCTGGGTAGACATAAAAGTCAATATCCCCACTAATTCTACTCTCCGGATGGGGGTACAGAGCGGCGATAGTCTGGCCTTTGACAAAAAAGAACTTTATCTGATGAGCTGATAACAACTGAGTCAAGGCTATTATTTCCTTATTAAGCATGTCATTTTCCATGCTGATACGTGCAGATAAAGCAAAAGTCTTTGCAGCATTATAACGATCTAAAGTAATGCCGTTGAACATCAAACTATTGAGAAACAATCCGTCAACAGCCTGAACTTGAGCTATTTCTGACAAGTTCTGATATGTATCAGAGTTTATTTCTACTTCTTTTGGCATTGGAATTTGCCATAATTCAGACTTTAATAATGCAAAAAGCTTGTCGTTTTCTGTCATTGTTGTCAGATCAGGTGTTTTAATTCGTTTCTATAACTGAGTATACTGTGTTCTTGGGATGGTACTCAGGAACCATCTCTTTCATTCTTTTCACTATTTCCATATCCTGAAATGTCTCTGAAACAGAGATAAGATTATCTATTTTTTCCTGAACATCTTTAAAGTCATATTCACGTACTTTGGATATTCTGATTTTCTTATGAAAACTTGGCAAAGTATTCTCTGTGTTGGATAAAACCTCTTCGTAAAGTTTTTCGCCAGCACGTAGTCCGGTATATTTTATCTTAACCCCTTGGGCTCCACTTAATCTAATCATCCTCATAGCTAAATCGGCAATCCTGACAGGCTTTCCCATATCAAAGACAAATATCTGTCCTCCTCTGCCATGAGTACCTGCTTCAAGAACGAGTTTGCAGGCTTCCGGAATAAGCATAAAGAACCGAATGATGTTCGGATCCGTAACAGTAACGGGACCGCCCGATTTTATTTGCTTCTCAAACAGTGGGATAACAGAACCGTTAGAACCCAAGACATTACCAAATCTTGTAGTCACAAATTCGGTAATGGCAGCATTTCCCTGTCCATCTTTTATCTGACCAGCATTAATCGCACGATTTAAACTTTGACAATAAATCTCGCAAATACGTTTAGAGCACCCCATAACATTGGTCGGATTTACCGCTTTATCTGTCGAAATCATGACAAACTTCCTGACATTATACTTCACACTTAGATCAGCAATAATCTTTGTGCCATATATATTATTGTATATGGCCTCACTCGGATTGTCCTCCATCATGGGTACATGCTTGTAAGCTGCGGCATGAAAAAGGTATTCAGGATGATACCGCATGAAGATTTCGTTCATCCTTTCTTTTTGAGTGATACTTACAACGATAGTCTTACATGGAATATCAGGATAGTTATTAGCCATCATAAGCCTTATATCGTGCTGAGGAGTCTCGGCTTGATCGATCAATATCATATTGGCAGGATGATAGACCGCTATTTGTCTTACCATCTCCGACCCAATACTTCCAGCAGAGCCAGTAATCATTACCCGTTTGCCAGTAAGCATTTTCCCGATAGCATCCATATCGACCTGAATCTGATTACGAGGCAAAAGGTCCTCAATCTTGATTTCCTTAAGCTGTACAGGAGTTAATTCGTCACCTTCCTTCCATTCTTGGCTGGAAGTCATAAATATCTGTACTCCTGCATTGATAAAAAGATCTTGAAGCTTTTGATTATTTCGGAAATATTCTGTTTGCAATGGAGAGATTAACAAAGCTTGTATATTCATGGTTTTTAAGATACCAGGCAGCTTTTCATCTGGCTCATAAATCTTAACTCCCATCATTGTCCGCCCTCTGTAAGTTTTATCATGCATGATGAAACCTTTCAACTGAAACATGGCCGGTTTCGTGTTACGGATCATCTTTGCCAAGGCTACACCACCCTCATGGACACCATAAACGAAAGCACGCTGCCCCTTCTCTGTACCAAATGCCACATCGTATAAGGTCTTTACAAATATTCGTAAGGCCCACATAAGGATTACTGCAACAAAGTACATCAGGAATATTTGTCGTCCCTGCAGCCTTACAAAGTCCAGGTTTAAGTAATAAACGATGTAATGAGCAACTTCTGCAATAGCACAACTTAGTGCCATTGCGTATGCCACTCTTTGCAAATCGACAAAGGAAGAGTACCTGATAATTCCACTATATGTATGAAAAACTTTAAACCCTATAAAGTTGAAGCACATATACACCAATATCGTTTTAGAAAGTAAAACAATATTTCCTAATGTGATTGCACCACGATAGTAGAACCAGAATACGAGAATACCAGAAAAATAACAGATTATACAATCCACCACCAAAATGCTCCAGTAAGGAAGAGCATTCTTAGTAAAATACCAGTCTATTAATTTTCTAAATACGTCCATTATATAAAAATTAAAAGTCTAAAACATCCCGAAGACTATAATAATAATCTTTTATTACTGTTTTATTATTTCAATAGACTTCATTTTGGTAAAAGAATTGAAGTACAGAATATCCCAAGATATTACTTTGGATTTGTTATTTATCCTTCACATGCCCTCATTCGTATTTTAGAATGATATTAGCACAAATCAATATTATGTTAATGAATTACGCTGCAAAGATAATATAAAATTATAAAAATCCTTATTTTTTTTTGAAAATTGTACCATATATCATTCAGAATTCAATGATAATCAAGTAAATGCATCTGAAAGTCTACAATATTACTTCATTTTTATAATAATTATTTTGCATTAAAACGGTAAAAGAGTAACTTTGCATCTATTCTAAAAAATGCTTCAATATGGAAATTTTACCCAAGGACCCAGCTATCTTGGTGTCAAGTATCAATATGTTGTTAAGAGACGAAGAGTTTGACACTTTGGAGTCTTTATGCTACAATTTTAATCAGAACCCCACTGATATCAAGAATTATTTAGGCCAACATGGCTACGTATATAGTTTGATCCAACGTCAGTTCAGGCCCAGAGGCTTTAACCACGATGTTCGGGAATCGTTGTGACGGCTCGGATTTCACCTTATATAATATAAAAAACAATCCACTTTCCTCACGGAAAATGGACTGTAAGAGAATCTATGCAAAAAAGTACTAACTATCAATGAATAACCTAAACTATCATAATAAGTCATTGATCATCGCTCATGATCTTGATATTCAACGCAAAGTTAACTGTGCTTGATGATATAAAAAAGTTTATTCAGCCAAGCCTGCTAAAAAGTCAACCAAACCATCAACTTAGTAAGTATTAACGATATCTTTCATTTTTTTTGCTTATGAGATATTGTGAATGGATAGTTTTTTGTAACTTTGCCGCATACAACAATAATATAAGACTATGTGTGGAATAGTAGGATATACAGGCACTCGCGGTGCTTACGACATTTTAATTAAAGGCCTTCATCGCCTTGAATATAGAGGTTATGACTCAGCCGGTGTAGCTCTCATCAATCCCAAAGATGACCTACATGTATACAAAGCCACTGGGAAAGTCAACGATTTGGAGACTTCAGCCGCAGGTAAAGACTGCACCGGAACACTCGGCATCGCTCACACACGATGGGCTACCCATGGCATTCCATCTGTCAAAAACGCCCACCCCCACGTTTCTGAGTCTGGAAATTTGGTGATAGTTCACAATGGAATTATCGAGAACTACGCACTGCTACGTGATCAGCTTTCTGAACGAGGATATCATTTCCATTCTGAAACAGATACAGAGGTGCTCGTCCAGCTCATAGAGTATGCACAGGAAAGTCATCAATGTACTTTGAGCGAGGCTGTACGTGTGGCGCTAAGAAGCTGTATCGGAGCCTATGCCATTGTTGTAATCGACCGTCGTGACCCTCAAACTTTGGTTGCTGCACGCAAAGGTTCACCTTTGGTGATAGGTGTCGGGAAAGATAATTCAGAATTCTTCGTGGCTTCCGATGCTACCCCTATCGTGGAATACACCCAGGAAGTGGTATATTTAGATGATGAGCAGATTGCTGTTTGCCAACCCGGTAAGAAGTTAGAGATCATCGACCTGAAGAACAATCAGATAGATGTCAATGTCAAACAGATTGACATGGACCTTGACATGCTTGACAAAGGTGGCTATCCTCATTTCATGCTGAAAGAGATATTCGACCAACCTCATTGTCTGCATGATTGTATGAGTGGCCGTCTGTTCGACGACGAAGTGATTTTGAGTGCCGTCCGTAACAATCGGGCCCGCCTGCTTTCAGCTACGCGATTTATTATTGTAGCATGTGGCACAAGTTGGCATGCAGGCCTCATTGCCAAACAGCTTATAGAGCATTTCTGCAAAATTCCTGTGGAAGTAGACTATGCCTCAGAATTCCGTTATCGTGATCCGGTCATCTATCCTACCGACGTGGTCATTGCCATTTCGCAGAGTGGAGAGACGGCAGACACCTTGGCAGCCATCAATCTGGCTAAAGAGAGTGGAGCATTTATCTTTGGTATTGTCAATGCCGTTGGTTCGAGCATTGCCCGAACGACCGACACAGGTATTTACATCCATGTTGGACCGGAAATAGGTGTGGCATCGACCAAGGCCTTCACAGGACAGCTCACTTGTCTCACCTTGCTCACACTCGCGTTAGCACATGCCAAGGGTACCATTTCTCATGATGAGTTTACGGCTCTAACCCAAGAGCTGGAATCTATTCCTGGCAAAATAGAGAAGGTACTGACTAATAACGACCAGATTCAGAAGCTGGCGCGAATCTATACCTATGCCACAAACTTCCTGTATTTAGGTCGAGGCTGGAATTATCCTGTTGCCTTGGAAGGTGCCTTGAAACTGAAAGAAATAAGTTATATTCATGCTGAAGGATATCCTGCTGCTGAAATGAAACATGGGCCTATTGCATTGGTAGACAACATGATGCCTGTTTTGTTTATAGCAACACATCATGAGGGGTATGAGAAGATTATCTCCAACATGCAGGAAGTGAAGGCTCGAGGAGGACGTATTATTGCTGTCATCTCAGAGGGTGATCAACAAGTGACCAAGATTGCAGACGAATGTATTTGCATCCCCCAGACCTTGGCTCCATTGGCCCCGTTACTTTCTGTTATCCCACTTCAACTTCTGGCATACCATATCGCAGTGGAGAAAGGTCTCAATGTAGATATGCCACGAAATTTAGCTAAGAGTGTGACTGTAGAGTAATAATATCAGCAGGTTATGAAATATTTTATCATTACCAATGGGGTTCAGCTTGGTCCCTTCACTATTGAGGAGCTGCAGCAACATGCAATCACTTCAGAAACGTTGGTATGGGCAGAAGGCATGGCGCAGTGGACTCCGGCGTGGCAGATGGACGAACTGAAGCCCTTATTATATGGGCAAGGTTCTCCCACACATACCACAACGACACCTCCCCCACCTCCAATTCTTGATTCTGAAAATGCTGAGGCCCCCCATACCCCTAAAAGCAGTGGCGACGTTTCTCACCTTCAAGACAATATCCAACCTTCGGTAACTGATAAAAAGAACGGTTCTCCATGGATCTGGGTTGCCATAGTCTTGGTGGGACTGCTATTGTTCATGGGAGTTACCAATCCTTCCAAAGATGATCATCGAATGGTGATCAAAGAAAATATCACTAAAGGTCTTAGTCAGGCATTAACAGATCATGACAGTGATTTCCTATCTCAAAGCATGGGAATGTTAAGCCAGATGTTAGCTGGTACTGTTGTCAATGCCGTCCTTGACAACATGTTACAATACCACAACTTCCTTTTCTTCTCCACCACCACCATTGAAACCAAGAATGGCAACGTCACTACCTCTTATGGTGTCATGGGTAAGGTATTTACCGCAGGTGAAGAAAAGATAGCATCTATTATCTCTACAGCAACAGATTCCAGTATCTCCAAACAAGTATTCGGGTCGGAAGGCCCTACTGGCAGACAAGATGCAAACGACAATAAAGACAACACGTCCTCCGATCAAGCCCTAAAAGAAGATACCACAACTCTTAGCCGACAGATAGGTAATGTCATTATAGACCATGTCGGCCAACAAGTAAAAAAACAAATTAATGAGAATACAGACAGCACCACGTCTCATAGCATTGGGACAATAGTAGATGATGTCATTAAATTTATAAAGGGCTTATAGAAAGAAATAAGGGCTATCATGTAAAAAAAAGCGTTTAAAATTTTGCTGTTATACAGAAAATTTATACTTTTGTACCACCGTAACAAACGCCTGTTACAGACAGGGGCATAGCCCAGTTGGTTTAGAGCGCTGCAGTCACATTGCAGAGGTCATCGGTTCGAGCCCGATTGTCCCTACTAAAAGTTACTAAATCCAAGAGATTCTGATATTTCAGTCTCTTGGATTTATTTATTTCAAGCCCATTCTTCAATCTTGCCCTCCCCGCTTTCTCCCTGATTTGTCCAAGATAAGTATGCTTTGATTTGGAGGAGGAATGGCATAAGGATACCTCGTTGAAGCGTTAGATAACAGATGAGGAGCCGTTGTTTTTACCCATCCGTTTCATCAAACAACAATTAGAAAATGCTGTTGAAAGAATTTGAAGAAATGCAATAAAAATAGAGGCGTGGAGGAGATGGGCACGTGTCAGGATGGAAAATGAAGCAAAATCAGACAAAATTTAATCTATTGATACCCAGTGGCTTGTAATTTATTGACAAATAATGGTTTTGCGAATACTATCGAATCATGAGACGATTACTATCTAATCGCATCACGATTAGTATCTAATCTCACGACGATTTGGCCCTTATAATCACATGGAAATAACAAAATAAGCCCCAAAAAGTATGTTTTGACTCATCGGATAGGGGTTAAATGGTACGACAATACCATCTGCAAACTATGAAAAAGGTGATTTTTAACGCTCAAATGAAAATGAAAAAGCGCAAGAATTTGATGAAAAAAAATGACAAACTAAAAGGAGAGGTTTATCATGACCTCTCTAAAGCCTGTTACAAGAAGGCATTCCTTTCAGGCCATCAATACCAAGCACACCATCCTACACCCTCTCATTCAATCTTAACAAGGATATTAGAAATCATCAAATACATCCGATGGTTGGAAACAAATGGGGAGACAGCTTTTGCCAATCCACGAAATGACATCGTATTTCTCTCACAAAAACAACTGTCTGCTTTTATCATCCCTTGTACAAGTATTCGGTATTGTTGGAGAGCGGATAAAGTCCAGACACGATTCTCAGGTTGATGTCAGGCTACACTCTGACTTTTCTTTTGTGGGGCAGGTCTATTATCTTTTTGGCCGAAAGGCATTGACCTGTCTCACTACCTCTTCCACTTCGCCATCGGTCATGGTCTGATTGCAAGGGATGCTTAGCTCACATTGATGGATATGCTCCGTGATGGGCAGCGAGAGAGCGTTCCATCCTGCGTAGCAATGCTGCTTGTGTGGTGGGATGGGATAGTGAATCATCGTACCAATGCCGTGCTCTCGTAGATGCTGCTGCAACTGGTTGCGATGACTGCTGAGCACAGGAAAGATGTGGTAGATGCAGTCCTCGTCCCGACAATCGGCTCTGCCGGCCATGGGGCTGGCTATCTCCCACTCCATCTTGCCGGGCAGATAGATGTCCGGATGGTTGATATTGGCATAATAATAATTGGCAATCTGCTTGCGTCGGAGGTTGTCCTCATCGAGATATTTGAGCTTCACGCTGAGCACAGCCGCCTGTATCTCGTCGAGCCTACTGTTGCGCCCGAGATAGGGAAAGACATATTTCTCGGTGGAACCATAGTTGCCCATCGCCCTCACCATGCGTGCCAACTCTGCGTCGTTGGTCGTCACGGCACCGGCGTCGCCCATCGCCCCAAGATTTTTTCCGGGGTAAAACGAGTGGGCCGCGGCATGACCGAGGGAACCGGTGCGAGGGAATTGACAATTGAGAATTGACAATTGAGAATTATGATTACACTGTGGGATGGACTCCGCAGCAGGTTGTGTGGCATGAGAAGTAGCATCATCTTGGATATTCTCCATAGCATACTCCCCCGCGCCAGCTAATTTTGAATGGCGTATAATGTCTGTTGAATCCCCACAAGGGGTAGAAAATTCATCCGCGTCAGCTAATTTTGAATGACGCATAATGTCTGTTGAATCCCCACACGGGGTAGAAAATTCATCCGCGTCAGCTAATTTTGAATGGCGCATAATGTCTGTTGAATCCCCACACGAGGTAGAAAATTCATCCGCGTCAGCTAATTTTGAATTTTGAATTTTGAATTTTGAATTGCCACATCCCTGCGCCTGGGCATTGTCTTCGATGAGTTTCAGATGCCAGCGTTCGCATAGATCCTGTATGCCCGGAGTCCATGCGTTGCGCCCATAGAGGTGCACGAGCAGGATGGCACGCGTGCGGTCGGTGATGGCTTCCTCTATCAAGGTCTCATTGATCTCCAGCGTACTCACCCACGGTTCTACCAATACGGGCTTCAACCCGTTATCGGTGATGGAGAGGATGGAGGCGATATAGGTGTTGGCCGGCACGATAACCTCGTCGCCATCGGCCATAACGCCCATCTCCTTATAGGCGCGGAAGATGAGCATCAGGGCATCGAGGCCATTGGCGCAGCCCACGCAGTGGGTCGTACCGATATACCTGGCATAGTCCGTTTCAAACCGCTCGTTGGCCTCGCCCTGCAGATACCAGCCACTGTCCACCACACGGGCCACAGCATCCATGATTTCATCATGGTGCATGGCGGTCACTTTTTGCAAACTCAGATAGTCTATCATACAACGCAATGGGATGAAATGGGGGAATTAAATATCGTATTCGTACCAGTCATAGCACACGGCCCGACCGCCAAACCCTTCCTTCTGGAAGATCAGACTGCGGTTGAGTGCATGGCCGTCGCCGTCGCTCGACTTGCCAAAATCGAAGTAGGGCACCTGCGCGTAACGGTCGTGGAGCAGGTAATCGAACAGCGCGTCGAGGGCACCCTCACGCTTCCCGACTTCCGAAGCCGATATATACTGGGTGTGGACAACTTGCGGAGTCTCGAAGATCAGCGTGCCACCCAAGGGACAACCGCCTCGGGAGGCCATGAAAAGTCGGATGTTTTGTGGGAAACGTGTATGGAGAAGCTCCATCTCTGACAAGGTATGCACCGGACGGGCAGCGTACTGCCGTTGGAGATTTTGCTCAAGAATGGACCAGAAAGCGGTCAAGTCGGTGGTTTCTTCCACCTCGATGCCCAGTCTCTGGGCTTTGCGCAGTCCGCTCTTTCGCGACTCCGTGAAAGACAGACGATGGGTGGTCAGTGTGGAGGAAACGTGGCGCACGGTGAGACGTGCGTTGCAGATGTTGGTCAGGGCATAGAGGTCTTCCTCGGCGGGAAGACGGTGGTAAATCGAGGGAATGGCTTTGTAGACCACCCGTCGGAAGCCCTCGGCGCGGAGGTACGCATTGATGGCATGGAACGCTTCGCACACGTCGGCCACCGTCGCACGCTCGTTGGTCAGCAGTCCGCCATAGGTAAGGCCTTGGTGCGACCACAGCGTGTCACCGTCTGCATTGGCAGGCAGCAAGGCAAAGAGCCGTTCCTTGCGATAGATCAGGAGCGAATGGTCTGTGAAACGCGACCGGTGATAGTCCATGTATCCACGGTCGAACAGGAACGTGCCCTGCCGACTGTCGGCCACAAAAAGGTTCCACCTTTCGGCGTCGGAGGCCGTATATCGTCTCACTTCCATCATCTTGCTGCTGATTATTACAAGGTTTTCAGATACGCCACGTAGTCGTCGTACTCGCGGATATAGTCGTCTTCCTCGTAGGGGTCTTCGGCCAGAACCAGGCATACGGCACCCGAGGAGAAGTCTTCCAGCGTGCGCCACACGCCCGTCTCCACCAGCAGTCCTTGGTAAGGATGGTTGAGGAGAAACGATTTCTTCTCGTGTGTGTTGTCGAGTGTCACCGTAAACGACCCGCTCACGGCCACAATATACTCACGGCAATGGCGGTGAGCATGTCCGCCGCGGTGCTCACCGGAGGGCACATCGTAGGTCCAGTACACCCGACTGATTTCAAACGGCACCTGTTTCAGTTGTTCGGCCACGGTGAGATTGCCCCGCGGGTCGATGATTTTGGGTAGTTCTATGAGTTCGCCTAAGTTCATAAGCCTCTGTTTCTGTTATTTATCCATATAGGGGTCTGTGCCCAACACGGTCTTGGCCAGACGCTTGGTCTTGTCGCGCAAGGCATTGATGTCGCTGCCCACCGCGTCGTAACACACTACCACGCCCATGCGACGGCCCACGTGAGCCACCGGTTTGCCAAAGAGACGCACGCGGGCATGGTCTTCGACGCAGACATCAAGTAGGTTGTAGTTGAGCGGTTGGTCAGTCTCCACAGGTGAGAGTATCACCGCCGACGCACCGTTGTGCTCCAGATGAATGGCCGGAATGTTGAGTCCCATCACGGCGCGGAAGTGAAGCTCAAACTCGCTGAGGTTGGTGCAATGGCTCAGGGTCACCATACCGGTGTCGTGTGGACGGGGACTGAGCTCGGAGAAAATGACCTCGCCCTGCTTGGTGAGGAAGAACTCCACACCCCATATTCCATAGCCCGTCAAGGCCCGAGTCACCTCGTCAGCCATGTGTTCGGCAGCCTTCAGCGCCTCGTCTGAGATAGCGTAAGGCATCCAGCTCTCGCGGTAATCGCCCTCTTTCTGCACGTGTCCGATAGGCGGACAGAACAGCGTGGGACCATTTTTCTGGGTCACGGTGAGCAGGGTGAACTCTGAATCGAAATCGATAAACTCCTCGATGATGACCTCCTTTACGTCGCCCCGGCCTTGCTCCATAGCCTCGCGGAAGGCTTCCTGCAGTTCGTCATCATTGTGGACATAACTCTGTCCGTGTCCCGACGACGACATGAGGGGCTTCACAACACAGGGGAAACCTATCTCGTCGGCAGCCTGTTTGAACTCGTCGAAGGTCTTGGCATAGAAGTATTTGGCAGTACGAAGGCCCAACTCGCGTGATGCCAGGTCGCGGATGGCCCTGCGGTTCATCGTGAAATTCACGGCGCGGGCAGACGGAGTGACCTGGATGCCGGCCTTTTCGAAATCGAAAAGTCGCTCTGTCCGGATGGCTTCTATCTCCGGAACGATGATGTCGGGATGGTGTTTGGCCACTACGGCGGCAAGCGCATCGCCGTCAAGCATGGAGAAAACTTCACGCTCGTCGGCCACCTGCATGGCAGGGGCATTGTCATATTGGTCGCATGCCACGACATATTGTCCGGCCCGTTTGGCCGCAATGACAAACTCTTTACCTAATTCTCCTGAACCTAATAAAAGTATTTTTTTCATAAAATGATGAATATTCGTGCTGTCGTTATTGCTGAATGCCTATTTTCTTTTTGACCAATGGTGAGAACGTCTGCACCATCATCTGCCACTCCGGAGTGATGGCGAGCTTGCGAAAATCCTTTTCCAGAATTTCCTCGATGGTCTGAGGTGTCACTCGATGTTGCCGGGCAATGGCATCAAGGGGTTTCATTTCCGCTCCGAAAAGGCCGTAGCGAGTTGAGATAATGTCCTTGTCGACGGGACCAAGCATGGTTATCAAAATCTCCATGTTGGCCTTGTCGCGATCAGAGACCAACAAGGTGGAGTCTCTCATCAACTCTAAATAGGCATGTATCTGGTGTGATAAACTGTTCATGTTGAAGCGGATATTAACGGTTGCCCAATGTTATAACTTCGCAATCCGTGAATTTATTGCCATCAATGGTCAATCTTATCAGGGTGCGTTCCTTGTGCCAGCCCACCAGACCGGCTGCTCCCGGATTGATGTGGAGAAGGTGAAGGACACGGTCGGGCATCACTTTGAGGATATGGGAATGGCCCGAAACAAACAGTTGAGGAGGATCTTGGCGAATCAAATCGCGCACAGAGGCATCGTAACGACCGGGGTATCCGCCAATGTGCTTGATGAGCACGTCGATATCTTCGATATGAAACCGCAGCACTTCGGGGTATCGGGCCTGCATCTCGGCATCGTCGATATTGCCGCAAACGGCTCGGAAGCGGGGGTTCATAGCTTCAAAACGGTCGGCCAAAGCGATGCTTCCGATGTCGCCCGCATGCCAGATTTCGTCGCAATGGCCCAGATAGGCCTCAATCTTCTCGTCCCAATGACTGTGGGTATCGCTGATAATGCCTACCGTTTTCATTCGGATACGGGTTGAGAACCGCAGTCGGGCTGCGGCAGTCCGAACCGATGACGGATGAAAGCCGCGATAAATCGGGCCGTCTCCTCCACGCCGAGCATGCTCGAATTGACGCAGAGGTCATAGCTTTCAGCATGTCCCCAGTGTTTCCCTGTATAATAATTATAATAGGAGGAACGGTCTTCCTCCAGGTTTCTAATCAGTTTTCGGGCTGCGGCGCGGTCGATGTCAAGTCGTTTGCACACCCGTTGGATGCGCTGGTCGATATTTGCCGAGATAAAGATGTTGATGGTATTCTTGTAGTCGCGCAGCACATAGTCGGCCGTGCGACCTACGAAAACGCAGTTGCCCTCGTCTGCAGCCTTGCGGATAGCATCACTCTGGAACTGATAAAGACTCTCCTGAGAGAAGTTGTTTTTATAGAAATTGTTGTCGCCAAGCAAGGGTACATGAACATGGAAAAGGGATTTGAGGAAGCCCTTGCGCTCGTCATTTTGCTCAAAAAACTTCTCACTGAACCCACTCTCCTTGGCCGCAAGGTTCAACAATTCCTTATCATAGAACTTGCAACCAAACTCTTCAGCCAACTGCTTGGCTATCACCCGGCCGCCCGATCCTATCTGCCGCCCGATGTTAATAATCATTTTGGGTTTATCCATGATTGTCTGATTTTAATTGCTTTTGGAACTTTCTCATATAGATTGTCAGCACAATGGCTGCCACGATAGCTGCAGTAATGTCGGACGACGGCAACGAATACCACACCCCATCTACCCCCCATAGCTTAGGAAGCGTGGCCAACAGCGGCAGCAAGAACAGCAATTGTCTGGACAATGAGAGGAAAATACTGATCTTGACCTTGCCGATACACTGGAAGAAATTGGTCACTACCATCTGAAATCCAATAATGGGATAGAAGAGCATATTAATTCGAATGCCCTTGACAGCCAATCGAATCAGTTCTGCATCGGTAGTAAACATTCGTGCACAGAAATAAGGAAGGAACATGGCAATGAGCCATCCGGTGGTCATGATACACGTTGCGCCGATGATAGATAGCTTCAAAACACGCATCAGTCGGTCCAACTGCTGGCTGCCATAGTTATATCCAGCGATGGGTTGCATGCCTTGATTGACTCCGAAAACAAACATCACGAAGATGGTTCCGATGGAGTTGGCTATGCCGTAGGAACCTACCGAGAGGTCGCCACCGTATTTCACGAACTGATTGTTCATGAAAATCACAATGATACAAGCACATACATTCATCATGAAAGGAGAGATACCAACCCCGATAATGTTCTTCACCAAGTCGGATTTCAGTCGGTATATGCCGCGCTTCAGGTGCAAAAGTTCATGCTTATTGGTCAGCAACCGCATCTGATAAACCAAGGCAAGCGACTGCGAAAGTATAGTTGCGAAGGCCGCTCCACGTATCCCCCACCCCCACCAAAGGATGAAAATAATATCAAATACGATATTCAACCCCACGGTTACAATCGTGGAATACATAGCCTGACGGGGCTTGCTGGCCGCCCTCAACACCGCATTCATGCAGAAATACATGTGAGTAACCATGTTGCCCAAGAGTATAACTTTCATAAAATCACGGGCATACGGGATGGTCTCGTCACTGGCTCCGAAGAAGCGAAGGATAGGATCGAGGAAGACAAAACAGCTCAATCCGAAGAAAAAACCTACGAGAAGAGCCAGCGTAACCGTGTTGCCCAACAGGTGTTCTGCCGTCTGATAGTCGCGCTGTCCTAACTTCACAGAGATGGCTGTAGACGCTCCCACACCCACTGCAGCACCAAATGCCGCCGAGAGATTCATGAAAGGAAAGGTGATGGCAAGTCCGGAGATGGCCATCGGACCTACGACTTGACCAATAAACACACGGTCTATAATATTATATAAGGATGCAGCTGTCATTGCAATGATAGCTGGCAAGGCATATTGTAGGAGCAAACGACCTACAGGTTTAGTGCCTAATTCAAGTGTAGCTTGCTTATTATCATGATTCATAAGACAATTGCAAAAGTACGAAAAACTTTTGGAGTTTCGCCATTTTAACACTACTTTTGCAATAGTAAAAACAAAATCTTTTGATGAAAAAAATACTCTTTATTATTACTTTCCTCATGGGAGGGTTGGCATTGCATGCACAATCCAATAAGAAAGCAGCCTATCCTGATGGGAAATTTACAATTTATAGACTTAAATTAAAAGATAAGAAAGGATCAAATTATACACTCAAACACCCCGAACAGTTTCTTTCAGCCCAAGCATTGCTACGCCGTGAGCGACAGCATCTGCCCATCGACTCCACCGACCTGCCCTTGTCGCAGAAGTATATTGACAAGATCAACAAGACCGGAGCATCGGTTGTCGGTGGCAGCAAATGGAATAACACGGTGCTGGTCAAAGTGATCGACGACAATATCCTGCCCATTCTCAAGCAAATGCCTTTTGTCATGCAGACCGTAAAGGTTTTCACGGCCCCCGATTCCTGTGCCATCATCCACCCCAACGCGGTGGTGAAAGACACTATGGCCATGAAAATCAAACGTACAAACCATTATGGCAAGGGGCTGAGTCAAATCAAAATGTTCAATGGCATCAAGTTGCACGAGGCTGGATTTCAGGGCAACGGCATGCTCATTGCCATCATCGACGGCGGATATATGAATGTGGACAAGATTGGATATTTCAAGGATGTGAACATCATTGGCACCCGCGACTTCGTCTATCCCTATACCGCCAACCTCTATGACCTGCTCGACCACGGCACAATGGTGCTCTCCGATATGGCGGCCAACACCGACAGCCTGTTTGTAGGAACGGCTCCCCGCGCTTCCTATCTGCTGTTGCGTAGCGAGGATGGACGCACAGAGAACATCGTAGAAGAGGACTATTGGGCGCAGGCTGTGGAGTATGCAGACTCCATTGGGGCTGACATCATCAACTCTTCTTTGGGTTATACCAAGTTCGATGACCGTCTGGCATCCCACGATTACCGTGAGCAGGATGGAAAAACGGCCATCAATTCCTGTACGGCCTCAATGATTGCCTCCAAGGGAATGATACTTGTCAACAGCGCAGGCAATGAGGGAGTCAACACGTGGAAACGCATCAACTTCCCCGCAGATGCCACAAACATACTCGCTGTTGCGGCGTTGTCGAGCGACAGCATCAATGCCCAGTTCAGTTCGGTAGGCCCTTCCATCGACGGCAGGGTGAAGCCCGACGTAGCTGCTCAGGGCGTGCAGTCGGCTGTCATCGATGGCACAGGTATCATCACCGCAGCCAACGGCACCTCGTTTGCCTCACCCATTACCTGTGGAATGGTGGCTTGTCTGTGGCAGGCACTGCCCGGAAAGACCGCCTATCAGATTATGGACCTCATTCGTCAATCGGCCAACCGCGCCACCTATCCAGACAATATCTACGGATATGGCATCCCCGACTTCTGGAAAGCCTATCAGAACGGGCTGAAGAATGTGGAGTGAGGATTGAGGAAAGACGATTTGGGCATGTGGATTTATGAAATAAAAGGATGATAAAACCGATGCAAAAGAAAACGCTCACATTATTTGAACTCAACTCGTTGGTACGCGACGTGGTGGAGTCGAGCTTCTCTCAGGGCTTCTGGGTAGAGGCCGAACTCTCCGAGGCTCGTGAGGTGAGGGGACACTGTTACCTGGAGCTCATTCAGAAAGACCTCTTCTCTCCCACCCCGGTGGCACGCGCGTCGGCCAAATGCTGGAAGTCGACTTGGATGTCACTGCGCCCGAAATTTGAGCGCATCACAGGCCAACCGCTCCACGCCGGCATGAAAGCGCTGCTGCTGGTCACGGCCAATTTCCACGAGGCCTACGGCTTTTCATGGATTGTGCAAGACATCGACCCCACTTATACCATGGGCGATATGGCCCGCAAACGACAGGAAATCATCCAGCAACTCAAACTGCAGGGCATCTTCGACATGCAGAGAGAGTTGCAAATCCCGATGTTTGCGCAGCGCGTGGCGGTCATTTCCAGTGAGAATGCAGCGGGTTATGGCGACTTCTGTCATCAGTTGGAGGACAACGATTACGGCCTGAAATTCTACCCGCGGCTATTCCCGGCCATCATGCAAGGCGACCAGGTGGAACCCACTGTGATAGCTGCTCTCAACCGCATTAACCTCCAGGCCGACGACTTCGACGTGGTAGTGATCATCCGTGGAGGCGGTGCAACGGCCGACATGAGTGGTTTCGACACGCTTGCTCTGGCCGAAAATGTGGCCAATTTCCCCCTTCCTGTTATCACCGGCATAGGCCACGACCGCGACGAGAGCATCCTCGATATGATCTCCAACACCCGTGTGAAGACTCCGACCGCGGCCGCGGCCTTCCTCGTCGACAATCTGGCGGGGGTATGGACACATATCGAAAACTGCCAGAACCGCATCACCACCCATGTGAACCATCGCATGGACTGTGAGCGTCACCGGCTGGACCGTTGTGCCGAGCGCATTCCCATGCTCTTTTCTATGGTCAAAGCGCGACAGGAAGCCCGTCTCGACCGACTCTCCAACTCCATCACTTCGCTTATTCAAAACCGCATCACCCGATGCCGCTACCAGCTCCAACTCATCAGCAGCAATATCCGGCCCGCCGTGGAGCGTCGCCTGACCAACGAGCGACACCATCTCCGCCAGCTCGACCTTCGGCTGCAAGCCCTCGACCCCGAGATACTGCTCAAGCGGGGATACAGCATCACCCTGCATCAGGGCCGTGCCGTTCGCAATGCCGACGACCTGCTGCCCGGCGACGAAATCGAGACCCACGTGGAGCACGGCACTATCCATTCCGTCGTGAAATAATCCCCAAACCCCATCCCAGCAAACCCTCAAACCAATATCAAATATGGCTACAGAAACCAAATATGAGAATGCCATCCGCCAGTTGGAAGACATTGTCGAGAAATTAGAAAACAACGAACTGGACATTGACGAGATGTCCAAACACCTGAAAAAGGCACAACAACTCATCAAACTCTGTAAGGACCGACTCACCAAAACCGACGCGGAGATACAGAAATTGCTCGAAAATGAATAGAAAATAGAGCAAATAGTTGCAATGCACAACTATTATTCGTAATTTTGCAATAAATTAAAGGGAAAACTTTTAATATAGAAATAATATGAAAGAATTAGATTGGGCCAATTTGTCTTTCGGTTACATGAAGACCGATTACAACGTACGTTGCTACTATCGTGATGGAAAATGGGGTGAGATTGAGGTGAGTTCAGACGAATATCTGAAGCTCCACATGGCTGCCACCTGCCTGCACTATGGTCAGGAAGCCTTCGAGGGACTCAAGGCTTACCGCTGTCCCGATGGCAAGGTCCGTGTATTCCGAATGGACGAAAATGCAGCCCGTCTGCAGAGCACATGCCGCGGAATCCTCATGCCCGAGGTTCCCACGGAGCTATTCGAGGAGATGGTGAAGAAGGTGGTGCGCCTCAATCAGGAGTACATCCCGACCTACGAGAGCGGGGCCACGCTCTACATCCGTCCGCTGCTCATCGGTACCAGCGCACAGGTAGGCGTTCATCCGGCCAGCGAATACTGCTTCCTCATCTTTGTAACTCCCGTTGGTCCTTACTTCAAGGGCGGCTTCTCCAGCAATCCTTACGTCATTATCCGCGACTATGACCGTGCCGCTCCCCTCGGAACGGGTATCTACAAGGTCGGCGGAAACTATGCCGCTTCACTCAAGGCCAACTCCATTGCCCACGAGAAGGGCTACGCCAGCGAGTTCTATCTCGACTCCAAGGAGAAGAAATATGTGGACGAATGCGGTGCCGCCAACTTCTTCGGTATCAAGAACAACACCTATGTGACACCGAAATCAAGCTCTATTCTTCCCTCCATTACCAACAAGAGCCTCATGCAAATCGCCGAGGATCTCGGTCTGAAAGTGGAGCGCCGACCCGTGTCTGAGGAAGAGCTCGACTCCTTTGAGGAGGCTGGAGCATGCGGCACGGCAGCCGTCATCTCGCCCATTTCCCACCTCGACGACATGGATACCGGCAAGCGGTATGACTTCGGAGAGAAGCCAGGACCGTGGTCGAAGAAGCTCTACGACACCCTCCGCGGCATCCAATATGGTACCGTCGAGGACAAACACGGCTGGACCACCGTGATTATCGACTAATCTGACACTACTATCAAGGTTGCCTTGCCAACAGACAGGGCAACCTTTTTTTATTTTTTCCTAACCTCATTTTATTTTTATGGAATCTATTACCAGTTACAAAAACCGCGCGCTTGAATCGCTTGAGAACATATGGACGGCACCCGTGTTGTGCACGTTAGTCTATTATGCCATCACCTGTATTGTCAGTTTTCTTACCAATGCCAAGGATGAGCCTGCGCTCAATGGCTTTGGCCTTCTGGTCTATTTGGGTCTACTCCCGTTGGCATGGGCATTTACCGTCCTGTTTCTCGACTTCATTCGTGAAGAACACACTACCGTCAGTGCCCTTTTCCTTGGTTACAACAAACCTTGGTCTCCCAAAAGTTTCATCCTTCCGCTGCTTGTTAACATCTTCACTCTCCTATGGACGCTGTTGCTGATTATCCCCGGTTTTATCAAAGCTTATTCTTACAGCATGGCCTATTACGTCCACAAAGACAACCCAGAGATAGGTTGCAATGCCGCCATCGACGAGAGCATGAGACTCATGAACGGTCACAAGTGGGAACTGTTCATGCTCGACCTCAGTTTCATCGGATGGTTCTACCTCTGCCTTCTCACCCTTGGAATTGGCTTCCTGTGGCTCGTTCCTTATGTCATGACTGCCCACGCCCATTTCTATGAGGACCTCGTCCGTGAAAGAGGCACATACGCCAATCCTGCGATTTAACTCTTTTCATATATCATAAGGGGACTCAAGCAGTCTCCCAATCCTCCTGACCGAATCGTGTATAGGTTCGCTCAGGATGTTTCTTTTGTTTTCTTTTGCATCATTTTGCTGCCCGCTCATCGTATTTTATAGCGCAAATATTGGTCTTCCACCTTTGCGAAGACATAGAAAAATTGTACCTTTGCACGTAAAAATATAGCTATGGGCAAAGGAAAATTAGCCAAATTCGCGGAGATGAAGGAGATGAGCAACGTCTTCGAGTATCCCTATTCTGTTGTCGACAACGTGCCGTTCACGATGAAAGGCCATTGGCGCGAGGAGTATTTTCACAACGATAACCCCATTGTGCTGGAGTTGGGCTGTGGCAAAGGCGAATACACGGTGGGACTGGCCGAACTGTTTCCCGACATCAATTTCATAGGGGTGGACATCAAGGGTGCCCGCATGTGGACCGGTGCCAAGCTCGCCCAGGAACGGCAGTTGCCCAATGTGGCATTCCTGCGCACGAGCATTGAGATCATCGATCGCTTTTTCTCGGAAGATGAGGTGCAGGAAATCTGGCTCACCTTCTCCGATCCCCAGATGAAAAATCCGCACAAACGACTCACATCCACCTTCTTCATGGATCGCTATCGCCGGTTTCTGACCGACGGCGGACTGATCCACCTCAAGACCGACTCCAATTTCCTTTTCACCTATACCCGCTATATGGTAGAGAAAAACTCCCTGCCTTTGGAAGTCTGCACCGATGACCTTTATCATCAGACTCCGGCCAATCTCATAGGGTCTCCCATCCTGACGATTCAGACCTACTATGAGTCGATGTGGATAGAGCGTGGTCTAAACATCCGCTACATGCGCTATCATCTTCCACATACGGGCATACTTGTCGAACCTGATGTGGAAATTCCTCTTGACGAATATCGTAGTTACCATCGTACCAAACGGAGCAGCTTGGAACGTTCTAAATAAAAAAGAGAAGCTAAAACCTGCAACTTTTTTATGATTACGGGCAGATGGTATAGATAGAAGGATACAATTACGCATTAAACAGATACATGCTGTGGAAGTGATTAAGACCTGTCCGCGTTTTCAAATGACTTAAATACAACAAGACACTATACCAATCCTTCCTAAGCCATCCTTGGGAAGGATAAGGTTTCTAATGTCAATGTGTCTTGTATTTTCATCAGAAACCATGTGCATTCTTATCCTCATGTAAGAGTAAAAAATCATTGTTTTCATGGACCGACCCTGAAATCATCAGGCTATTTTACCCTTATAAATGAGTCAAAACCTACTTTTTAAGGATGATTTATTGCTTTTTTCACTCTCACAAGGCCCAAATCATCATGAGATTAGGTACTAATCGCAACGCAATTAGATAGTAATCGTCCTGCGATTAGATAGTAATCGTAAAGCGAATATTTGTCAATATTTTACAAGTTGCTTATTATCAACCGGTTGGCTCATTCCTGATTTTGCCTATTTTTCAGACCTGTCATGCACATTTTCCTTCCACCTCTATGTTTTTAACGCCATTCTTCAAAATCTTTCAACAAGAATTTATCTTTCCTTGTACTGGAAGAAGCAGCCCCCCCAACATCCTCCTCTATGTTCCGACAGGGGTTTTCAATATCATCGGGTAATCTATAGATAAGGAAGTCCCTAAGGCTAACGAAGAGGTCAAAAGGCTCTATCCGCAGAACAATCCAACTTGTCTGTCAGAAGAATAGCTACAGGAAAAGTATTTGAGCCCTGTGCATCCGCCCTTCCTCGGATGTCAGACGACCGGCGGCTTTCCTCTTGTATTCCCTCAGGCGGTGGTTGACCTCGATGATTCTGTTCCCCTTGCCCTTGAAGCACAAGCCCCTGAGCGGGCACCCATGACAGTTCCGTGCCTGATAGCGGGCACTTTCCGTATGGTATCCACTTTCCGTCCTTGCCCTCTTCGTCCCGATGCGGTTCATGTGCTGCCCCATGGGACAGACATGGTAGTCGTGTTCCTCATTGTAATAGAGACTGTCTTGATGGAAAGGACTGGGAGCGTAATGCATCCGCTGCTCCTTATGGAACATGTTGTACTTCACGAAGGCCTCCATGCCATGCTCTTCCATATAGCGGTAGTTCTCCTCCGATCCATATCCGGAATCGGCGATTTCCTTCCATGGAAGCCTGCCGTAGCGACTGGCAAAGGATTGCATGAAAGGAATGTAGGTCAGCGTATCGGTTGGGTTGGGATACAGGGCGAAATCAAGGATAAGCTGGTTCTCTGTGCCAATCTGCAGATTATACCCCGGCTTGGTCTGCCTCATGATTCTTTTCCACGACTCCGGTTATCGCTGCCTGAAACATTTCTATCTTGAAAAGGTTTGTAAGCATCTACGCCATCTTTTTCCCAGGGTTGTCTCGTACAACCGTTTTGTGGAATTGGAAAGAGAGGCTGCCATCCCCTTGGCGTTGTTTATCAAGAAGGTCCTGCTGGGCAAATGCACGGGAATCAGCTTTGTTGACAGTACGCCACTCCGTGTCTGCAGAAACCAGAGAATACACATTCACAAGGTATTCAAAGGCATAGCTCAAAGAGGAAAGTGCTCAATGGGTTGGTTCTTCGGATTCAAGCTACATCTGATTTGCAATGAGAGAGGAGAGCTTCTCAACTTCATGATAACACCTGGTGATGTTGATGACCGTAAGCCTCTGGAATACAAAGCGTTTATGGAATTTATATACGGAAAGTTAGTTGGTGACAAGGGGTATCTCGGCAAGAACCTCTTTCAAAAACTCTTTGTCGACGGAATACAGCTTATCACCAAGTTGAAAAGCAATATGAAAGGCGCGTTGATGAGCGTTTCTGACAAACTTCTTATCAGAAAGAGGGCTATCATTGAAACGGTAAACGATGAGCTGAAGAACATTGCGCAAGTAGAACACTCCAGACATAGATGCTTCGACAATTTCATCGTCAATGTATTGGGAGCTGTTGCTGCATATTGCTTATTCCCAAAGAAGCCGTGTATCAATGTACAAAGAACATTCGATACACAGCTCGCTTTATTCTAAATT
>JAEAMQ010000015.1 GCA_016901395.1 Prevotella sp.
ATATATAGCCAGACAATCCACGTGGATTGTCTGGCTTGTTTTATTCAATTACAGAGTGAGTCAGATTCATTTCTTTTGTTCATGTCTTCAGTCAAATAGAATTAAATTTATGTTGAAAGAAATTGAAAAAAGGCCACGAAAACAGGGCTTTGGAAGGAATGAGCGCATGACAAGACGAAAAAAAACGCAAAATTGGAAGAAAATTAAATGGCTGATAACCAGCGTCTTGTATTTTATTGACAAATTCTGGCATTGCGAATACTATCGAATCGCATGACGATTACTATCTAATCGTCCCACGAATAGTACCTTATCGCACGACGTTTTGGGCCTGATAAGTGAGCTGAGGCGCCAAAAAATGTCCTCAAAAGCACGTTTTGACCTGTTCATGAAGGCAAAACGGGCCATCGATTCCATCTTCGGGCTATGAAAATAACGATTTTCACAGCTCATTTGATAATAAAAATACCCACGTTTTTTAATAAAAATTTTGACATATTGAGAGCTTTTCCTATTCTTCTCCAGTGTTGTTGTTATGGTGATTTCCCTTATCTTTCATAGAACTGGCTGATGATAGGGTTTGGGGCTCCGTAAGTAATGGTTTTTCACCTATGGCTTGTTTCTCATCTTGTTGTTCCTGCGAATGGGATGCTCATGATAGTTTCCCATAAACAGTAAATCCCAGTTTGGGTTATAGGCGAGGGTAGGGACAACTGTACAGAATATACGGAAAATTTTAAAAAACACAGTACCAGACATTTTGATATATGTTTTGGCAATCATCCCTTATAACAGATTGATGTAAAAAAATCATTTCAAAGCTGTTTACATAATAAGTAAATACATACAGAGGCTATATTTTTGATTTTAACCTTTGATAAATGATTATTGACCTTTTTACCGTACAGAATTGCTAATTTTTGTATTATTATGGTTTGGTTGTTTAAACAAATGTTATTAATTTTGTGGTATCAAATTCTATCAAATCGATTAAAACAAACAAACAAATATATAACTAAGAACGATTTATGAAAAAACTCTTCCTATCTATCTCTCTCATTTGTGTGGGATTGATAACTTCCTGCGTTGACAAAAATGCGGAAGTAGATGAAGACTCCAAACCCGAATGGTTAGGTGGAAGCATCTATGAGGAATTGCAAAATCCAAATCAAGAATACCTTTCTGGTACGTTCACTACGTATCTTCGTCTGGTAGACGACTTGGGCTATGCAACCACATTGTCAAGAACGGGTAGCAAAACTGTTTTTCCTGCAAACGACGAGGCTTTCCAGCGTTTCTTCCAAAGCAATTCTTGGGGTGTGAGCAGTTATGAGCAGTTGTCTTTGGCACAAAAGAAACTGTTGCTCTATTCGTCAATGCTTGACAATGCTTTGTTGGTGAGTATGTTGTCTAACGTATCAAGCGGTACCTCTTCCGTGTCAAATGGTCTTGCATTGAAACATCAGACTTCCGTGAGTGTTATCGATACAGTGACCCATCTCTATGGACCGACTCAGATGCCGAAAAACAATGAATGGTGGACAAAGTTCTATGCCAAGGGTATTGATGTTGTGCGCGACGGCACACGCCCGATGATGGTTCATTTCACCCGTGAGCAGATGGTGAACAATAGCATCACTACAACCGGCGACAACTCCGACTTCCAGATTCTTACTGGAGAGGCCTATGATGCCAACGAGAGTCCTGCCTATATTTTCAATGATAAGATTATCAAGAAAGACGTGACCTGTCAGAACGGCTACATTCAGCAGTTGCAGGACGTGTTGGTGCCGCCGGGCAATATGGCAGATGTGCTTCGTAGCTCGGAGGAGACCACGCTGTTTAGTCGTATGGTAGACTATTACGCGGCTCCCTATTTTAATCAGACCATCACCAATCAATATAACGACTGGGCTATAGCCAATGGGGCGGAACTTATAGACTCTATCTTTGAAATGCGCTATGTGAGCTCACGTTCGCAAAACGCAACACTGACCCAGGATCCCGATAACAACACCTTGGGTAATGGACGCTATCTGAAGTATGACCTCGGATGGAATCAGTATTATCCTTCTCATGCCAACACTTCAAGCATCGATTATACCATCACGGATATGGGTGCACTCTTTGCTCCTGATGACGATGCCGTGAAGAAATACTTCCTTCCCGGTGGTGCAGGGGCCTATTTGATAGACATCTATGGAACCAAGACCAATACAGAGGCCAACCTCATTGAGAACCTCGACTCTATGCAGTCGAAGAACCCTGCCATTATCACAGCTTTCATACGAAATCTGCAACAGAGTTCGTATGTAGAGACTGTGCCCAGCAAATTCTCTACCATCATCAACGATGCCTCGGAGAATATGGGTATGACGATGAGTATGCTGCGTCAGACCAATGGAAAATATGATATTAAGATAGCCAACAATGGTGTTATTTACGTGACCAATCAGATGATTGCGCCCGATGAATACCGTGCCGTGCTCGCACCGTCATCGTCCTATCCCGACATGTATGTGATGAACTGGGCCGTACAGGATCGTACTTATCTGAATGTAGACTATCGCTACTACCTCTTGGCCATGAGTGCCAACTACGCCTTCTTTATCCCTGAGGATGCGGCTTTTGCCAATTATTACATCGACCCCACCTCTCTGAAAAATGCCAATCCGAGAGCATTGAAGTTCTATAAGTATGTGACCAACGAGAAGACCGGAGCTTCTGAATTGCGATGTGACGTACATCCTTATAATGTAACAACAGGCGTGGTCTCTTCTGATGTAATTGAAACTGTACGCTATAACAATGCAAGTAATGCCAAATATACTTCTCAGTTGGTAGATATCTTGAACTATCACACCCTGTTACTTCAGGATGGCGAGACCATTGGTTCTAACCATTACTACCAGACCAAGCATGGCGGTGAAGTATACGTAAGTGGTGGCAGCGAAGGGGCTACGGTGGGAACGAGTGCTCAGATCGATGCCGACGCTGTGCTTACCCCAGCCAAGATTAAGGTAGATTACACTGAAGCCAATGGTCATGCCTATCGCATCGACCACGTGATACAGGCTCCTCAGAAGAGCGTGAGCCGCGTGTTGCAGGACAATTCGCAGTTCTCCGACTTCTATGAGTTGTGTTCCGGCTTTGCCGCCACCGACGTGTTGCTCAAGGCCGGCATCTCCGATGTGGTTAACAGCTTTGGAACCCGTGAGCAGGATCAGTACATCGTTTTCACCTCAAGCTATGGCACCGGTACCAACAAGGTTGACAATGCCTGTCTTGACGAGAACGTGAAGATGTTTAATACTTACAACTACACCCTCTATGCCCCTGACAATGCCGCTGTGGAGATAGCCCATCAGCATGGTTTGCCTCGATGGAGCGATATTCAGGCAGAGTTGGATGCCTATGAGACCGCAGAGGAAGTGCCAACTGCTGTCAAAGAAGCTGCCAAACTGAAGATTAAGGCCATTCGTGATTTCTGCCGTTATCATTTCCAGAGTTCATCGCTCTATGCCGACAAGACCATTGAGGAAGGCACCTACGAGAGCCTGTGTACCAATGCCATCGGTATGGCCGATCCTTATACGATCAGTGGCGGAGACGGCCGCATCACCATTGTGGATGGCGCCGGCGAAAGCCACACTGTGGAGGCGGGCAATGGACGTCTCATCAATCAGATGGCCCGCGACTATTGGTTTAATGCTCAGCGTACCTCAGCTACGGCCATCACTACATCATCATTCTGTGCTGTCCATGAGTTGACTACACCTTTATATATATATAAGGATGGTACGGGAAATCCTTCTTGGGATCCTCAAGTGGTGGAAAGCAATTCGTCATCCGCTAAAAGGTTGGCATCAACGAGAAGCAGACGTTAATAATACAATCTAAAGACTAAAACACTATGTCTAAGAAAAAAATATATGCTGCGGTAGTTCTGACATTCATGTCCATAGGCATGTATGCGCAGAGCAAACGCATCTCCGGTACCGTCAATGACCCGCAAGGACCGGTTATGATGGCCAACGTTACTGAACGCGATGCCAATAACCGTATCGTCTCGGCAGCACAGACCGACATCAATGGTAACTTCTCCATGGAAGTGAAGAACACCAAGAATAAGCTGGTGATTACCTATGTGGGAGACAAAACCAAGACTATCAAGATAGGTGACGCAGAAACATTTGACATTACACTTGAAGCAGACGACCATACCTTGACCGAAGTGGTGGTAAAGGGTGCCCGCACTTCTTCTGGAGGACTGATGATTCCTAAGCGCGAGGTGTCTGTTACACAGCAGACTTTCAATATGGATGCCGTGGAGGGTATGTCGTTTACCAGTGCCGACGAGGCCCTGCAGGGTGAGATTGCCGGTCTGGATATCGTGTCCAACTCCGGAAACCTTGGTTCAGGTACGACCATGCGTCTTCGTGGTGTGACCACCATCAATGGTAACGCTAACCCGCTGATTGTGGTCGACGACAAGATTTTTGACAACCCCGACCAGACTTTCGACTTTGCCAATGCCAATGATGAGCAGTATGCCTCATTGCTTTCGGTGAATGTGGAGGATATCGCGAGCATCACAGTGCTCAAGGACGCTGCAGCCACGGCCATCTGGGGTGCCAATGGTGCCAATGGTGTGATTCAGATTACCACCAAGCGCGGTTCACGAGGCAAAACTCGCATCAACTTCTCTTATAAGTTCACAGGCACGTGGCAACCCAAAGGATACAAGTTGCTTAATGGTGACGACTATACCATGATGCTCAAGGAGGAATTCTACAATCCTTCGCAGAAAGCTACATCAACGACTAACATCGCCGAGTTGAACTACGATACAAGTTGGTCGGAGTATGAGAACTGGAACAACAACACCGATTGGGTGAAGGCAGTGCAGCAGTTTGGCCAGATGCATTCCTACAACCTCAACCTCACGGGTGGTGGACAGCGTGCGCAGTTCCGTATCAGTGCAGGTTATGACCATCAGACCGGTTCTATCATCAAGCAGAAGCTCGACCGATTCTCTACCCGTCTGGTGCTGGATTACAATGTGTCAGACCGTATTCGTTTCTCCACAAACTTTGCTTTGACCTATACAGGCAATGACCAGAACTATAGCAGTTTGCTGAGTATTGCCCAACAGCTGGCTCCCAATATGAGCATCTATCGTCAGAATGCTGACGGAACAGATACTGACGAATATTATATCATGAATCCAACGGGTAGCTCCAATGGTTTGCTCGGCCCATACACAGGCAACTATTCTTCATACGAGATGCGTGATGTGCGTAGTCTGGGAAATCCTGTGGCTATTGCCAATTTGGCATGGAAGAAAGATCAGACCTATCGTATAACCCCTGACTTTTCTGTGAAATATGAATTGTTAGGTACTGGAAGTGATCAGCATCGATTGACATTCAATGGACGAGTGAACTTCGACATCTATGCTCGTAGTACACCATCGTTCTATCCTGCCGCTTTGGCCACCAATACATGGACCAGTGATTCATACAATGTGAGCAGCAACAGTGAGAGCAACCGATTCCAGATGGGTGGAAGGATGGAGTTGGTCTACACACCTTATTTCCACAACAAGGATATCTCTGCTACGATGCTTGCCCGTTATGAGATGACGACTTCCAAGAGCAACGGACAGTCTATCACAATGAACCGTCTGCCCGACGGCATCACGTCGCCCACTGTTCCAGCCGACTTGCAGTCGATGAGCAGCAGTAATAGCCGCAGCAACTCACAATATTGGATATATAATTTTCATGGTGCTTACAAGGGACGATACATCACAACTTTCTCCCTTCGTGCGGATGGAAACTCTAAGTTCGGACCGAAAAACAGGTGGGCCTATTTCCCTGGCGTATCACTTCGCTACAATATCATCGACGAATCGTTTATGAAGAAACTTCATTCATGGCTCTCGATGGCAGCCTTGCGGGCCAGTTGGGGTATTGTGGGTAGAGCACCGGATGCGGATTATCTTTTCTATTCTACCTATAACACGAGTGCCGGATATTATGGAAATGGTAATTCTTCCTGGGCAATCTCTTCGATTGATGGCCTGAAACTTGATGATTTGAGATGGGAAAAGACTACATCTGTGAACCTTGGATTTAACCTCGGCTTCCTGAACGATAAGATCGAAGTGGACTTTGATTGGTACCATAAGGACACCAAAGACTTGTTGCAAAAGTCTGTGGCCATTCCTTCTACTACGGGATACAGCTCGGTAGCTTACGCCAATGTAGGACGTATGACCAACGACGGATGGGAAATGAACATCAATGCCAACAACTTCATCAAGAAAGGCAAATTCTCGATGAGTGCCGGATTGAATGTTGCTCAGAACTATAATGAAATCAAGGAAATGGATCAGCGAGTGCTTGATGCTGTGAACTCTGAGTGGACAGCAACGACACGTGGTGCTTTCCTTAATCGTGTTCAGGTGGGAAATGCTCTTGGGTCCATCTATGGATTCCGTTACAAGGGTGTTTACCAGTATAGCTACGAGTATCTCCAAAACTATCAAAAGGAGAACAGTCTCTCTGCAACTGAATATGAGAGCTGGATAAATGAGCAGTTGGCTGCCGGACATACATTCCCGATTGCAATCGGATCGAATGGGAAGGTCATCATGACGAGCAATGGAGAACCGCAACACTTGGTGTACAATTATGATGCAGGTTCGTCTACCTACACTTTCCAAGGTGGCGATGCCATCTATGAGGATATCAACCATGATGGACAGATCAATGCCCTCGACATCGTATATCTTGGTAATTCTCTGCCTAAATTGCAAGGTGGTTTCAATATTTCTTTTCGTTATGGCAACTGGAGTCTGAAGACACGCTTTGCTTATCGTTTTGGCAACAAAGTGGTGAATGCAGCCCGTATGGCCCTGCAGCAGATGTCTTCCACACAAAATCAGACCTCAGCAGTGAACTATCGTTGGCGTAAGGATGGCGATGTCACCCCAATGCCACGCGCCCTCTATGTGGATGGATCTGCAGCAGCTTACAACTATCAGGGTTCAAGTCGCTATGTGGAGAGCGGCTCGTTTGTTAGATTCAACAACCTTCAGCTTGCCTATAGCTTCGATAAGAAATTTATCAAGAAATGGGGATTGAATAATCTTCAGCTCTATTTGAGTGTAAACAACCTATGGCTGTGGACCAAATATAGTGGCACAGACCCAGAGATAACCACTGGTGGTTGGGGAGTTGCGACGGATAATTCACAGACCCCACGCTCTAAGTCGTTTACGGCAAGTATCAATATTGGATTCTAAAAAAGCAACAATAGACTATGAATAAAATAATTCAAAGAATGGTCAGGAAGATTAAGACATCTCGTCTATTACCTGTTTATCTCTTTTCTTTTATGTGCCTGACAAGTTGCGTGGATACGGTGCTCTTGCCGGATGATAAAACTGTGGACGAGGATTATTGGAAAACCAAGTCTGATGTCAATCAGATGGTCATGGGTGCGTATAATTCCATGCTTTCATCCTCGGTCATTAGCAATCTGATTGTCTGGGGCGATTATCGTTCAGACGAGTTGGTTCCAGTGAGTTCACCAACAACGGTAGCACTTACAGAAATTAATGCTGTAAACGTTCAAACAACGAATGCTTACGCCAACTGGGCTTCATTCTACAGTGTTATCAACAATTGTAATATTGTTTTGACAAAAGCAAAAGCTGTGATGGATATTGATCCTTCCTATACAGAGGGAGATTATCTAACGGATCGTTCGCAGATGCTTGCTCTTCGCTCACTTTGTTATTTCTATTTGGTGAGAAACTTTCGCGACGTGCCCTATAGTGCTCATGCTTATATGAACAGTTCCGAACCCATGAATATTACCCAGAGCAATCCTGACAGCGTGTTGCAAGCCTGTATTGATGATCTTATAGAAGCAGAACAGAATGCTTTGGACCCATCGGCGTATACTGACTGGAGAAGCAAAGGACTGATCAATCGTGATGCTATCGATGCTATGCTGGCTGATATCTATTTATGGAGAGCCAGCGTGACACATTCTGAAAGTGACTATCAGCAGTGCGTGGATTATTGTGACAAGGTGATTGAATCTAAAAAGGCTAATCACGTTCAAGGACGCAATGAAACGGTGGTAAAGGATTATCCTTTGGCGGATGGTAACGAAGCATTTAACAAATTGTTTATCACTCAGAACGCCGAAGAGAGTATTTTTGAGCTTCAGTATGATGGAACCAACAATAGTAACACAGCCATTTGTCAGAACTTCTATAAATATAAGAATAACAGTTCGACGACAGGTTATATGAAAGCATCATCAATATTCGGAACTAATGCTAAGATTTATATTAATAATAACGCGGCAAAGAACTCGGATTTCCGTTTCTGGCAGAACTGTTACTCTGTGAATAGTGGTGCAGAGTCGTTTGATGTACGTAAGATGATTACCACAACAACGTCTAGCACGATCGATCCCAATAGCCGTGGTGCCTATACTCGTGATGACCGTGCCTACGACCGCTTTGCTCAAAACTATATATTTTATCGTTTGTCTGACGTTATGCTGATGAAGGCAGAGGCTATGACACAGTTGGCCGCAGACGATAAGGATATTCAGTTGCGACAGGCTTTCAATATCGTTCAGTTTGTAAACAGTCGTTCCATCTATACGAATAGTTTGTCTTCCGACTCATTGAAATGGTCTTATTATAATACAAAGACAACGATGGAGACCTTGGTTTTGAATGAGCGATTGCGTGAATTGTCGTTTGAAGGAAAACGATGGTATGATTTACTGCGTTACAACTATCGACATGTAAGTGGGGTGGACTATACGACTACGCTCGCAAAACAAAGTGCAGAAGGACGTGATTTTGTTAAAAACAGTACGGATATGCTGAATTTGCTTATACGTAAATACACTTCCGGTGGTCAGGCCGCAGCATCTAAAATGCGCACAGAGCCTTATCTCTATATGCCAGTTTATCAAAGTGAGATGGACGTAAACCCGAACTTACAACAGAATCCTGCATTCAGTTCAAGTAAGGACTATGTCAAGAACTATTAATGGAAGGAGAAGATTAATATGACAAAGAATATAATAAAGACAAGTATAGGACTGCTTACAGTTGTGATCACATTAGGTTCTTGTAACAAGGAACCTGATGTATCAAATTTGTATACATCCACCGGTGAGACAATAGAGAGCTTCATCGAGAATGATAGTAACCTCACTTCGTTTAAATATATCCTGCAGCGTACTGGCCTTGACCGCAATATGGCCACGTATGGCCAGTACACTTGCTATGCCCCGACCAACACTGGTGTGCAGCAGTATATCGACAGTCTGTGGAATGACCCCGAGGCTGTAGTGCCCCACAATGGCATGACGGCCCAAAGTCTGGAAGGTCTGAGTGATAGTCTATGCAACGATATCGCCCGATATCACCTGACCAACGGTCTGTATAGCATCATTTCCATGGGCGGTTCGGGTGCCACCATCACCACCATGTTGGGTCGCCCGATATCCTCTTCGGTGGATACGCTGGGGCGGACTGTCCTTAATGGCGTATCGACAATTATCAGTGAGGACAACGAAGTGATCAATGGCTTGGTACAAGTGGTCAACAAAGTGGTGCCCCGTACCTCCCGTTTGTTGGCTCCCACCATGCAAAGACTGGAAGATTATTCTATTTTCTATGAGGCTTTGGCCAAGACCGGACTGGCAGATTCTGTTGCAAAGAGTAACAAAGGCGTAACCTATTCCAAAGATTATGACCATACAGACACTGATGGTGCTTCGCTTTACACACCTACTGAGTGCAAGATTGGCTACACCATCTTTGCCGAAAGCAATGCAGTGATGAAAGCCAATGGCATCAACAGCTTTGAGGATTTGGTGGCATACGCTAATAAAATTTATGGTGGAGCATCCAGCTGGTATGACTATCCCCGTGAAAAGGGAATCACCATCAGCACCGGTTCTGACTATACCAACCGCTTCAATGCATTGAATATGTTTGTGGCTTACCACATCCTTTATGCTGCAATGGCACAGGATCAGATGGTGTTTGAGGACAAACCCGGCGTAGCTGCAGGTACAGACAAGTGGAATTATGTGAATGGTGGAGAGCCCTACGACTATTATGAGACTATGCTTCCCCATACTCTTCTGAAGATATGGGAGCCTCAACCTGGCAAGGTACTCTATATCAACCGTTGGGTTCTTAATAATACTCTGACCGATGAGGTTGGTACAAGAGGTTCTTCCGACATGCATCCGGTGAAGAATCCCGGCATCATCATTGAACGTACAGACATCACAGCCTACAATGGTTACATCCATCCGATTAAGGGAATGTTGGTTTATGATGACCACGTGCCCAACGGTGTACTTAACGAGCGTGTACGCTTAGACGCAGAGACTTTCCTTGAAGAGCTTATGAATAATGGTTTCCGATACATGTATTCGGATGAAATCAGTGCTCTGAATGGTGGCGGATCTGGTGCTCGTGTGGCCTATCCTGTGAATTATTTCGACGATGTGATCTGCTATAATGGCGAGTCTACTAAGCTTCGTACCAACGTAAGAGGTGACTATCGTGCTTATCAGGCCGACACCTTCCAAGGTTGGGGACAATACGATTTGGCCGTTCGCATTCCTTCTATGCCGTCCGGACTCTATGAGTTTCGTTTGTTCTATTCCCCGATGGGACACGGAGGTATGATGCAGTTCTATTGGGGCAAGACCAAGAGTGTGCAGGATATGCAAGCCTTGAGCATCCCTCTCGACGTCCGTATCCAAGAAGATGACCCCCGAATTGGCTGGACAGCTTTCTACACCGAGGATGACAAAGGTATAGCATCGGATGAAGCTATGCACAACCGCGGTTACATGCGTGGTCCGTTCAGCTTCTGCGGACACCCGGGTGACGATGGTGATCAGTCTACAGTGAAGAACTGCCGTGGCGACGGAGTGGTAACTTTACGCCGTGTCTTGGGCCGAATCAACCTCAAACAAAGTGATGAGTTCTGGTTCCGCTTTAAGAGTGTCATCAATGATGACTCCGATTTGAAGTGGCAGTTGGATTTTGTTGAGTTCGTGCCAGTGAGCATCGTCGACAATGATCGTTATAGTGAAGACTGGTATTAAAACGTCATTCATAATAAATAATTCAGAATTCATATTGCATAATACGTAATTGAGCATACGAATGAAAACAAAACAATATATAGGACTCATGACGATAGCTGCAGCAGTGCTGACAGCTACGTCCTGCTCCGACTTCAATGACTATAACACTGCACCAACAGATGTTGTATCATCTGCCAATCAGACGCTGTGGGAAAACATCTCGCAAAACAGCGATTTATCTGATTTTGCAGCTCTTATCAAGAAGGCGGGCTTTGATGATGAACTCCAGGCTTCCCATTATTATACGGTATGGGCACCCAAAAACGGCACATACGATGCCAGTACCTTAATGCAGAAAAATGACGATGTACTCCTAAAGGAGTTTATCAAAAACCATATTGCAGATTACAATCATACCATTTCGGGTACTATCGACGAGCGCATTCACACCCTGAATGAGAAGTCTTACGATTTCGTTGGCGACGGAACCTACACCTTTGACAATGTGGCTTTAGACCAAACCAATCTTCCAAGCAGCAATGGTGTGATGCATGTGCTCAACGGAATGGCTACGTTCTATCCCAATCTCTATGAGTATCTGGGAGATGCAGAGGGTATCGATTCGTTGAGAAGCTATTTTAAAAAGTATGAGTTGACCACCTTGGACGAGAGTCGTTCTGTTGTGGGTCCAACCGTAAATGGTAAGCAGACCTACATCGACTCTGTGATGGTGACGACCAATGAGATGACGAAACAGATTCGCGCTTACCTCGAAAAGGAAGACTCTTCCTACACCATGATGATGCCTTCTGATGCTGCTTGGATAGCTGCTTATAATCGCATCAAGCCTTATTTCCGCTATATCGCAACAACAAAGGCACAGGATATCAAGAACGCAACATCCGCAACGGTTGCCCCTGATATCACAGTGACGGTGAATCCGACCTACATGGCCGACTCGTTGGCCAAATTGTCGATAGCCAACAACCTTGTGTTCAACAACAATCTTAGGTACAACCGTTGGGTGGAGGATGCCCAGGCCATCAACACCGACACCATACTCACTACCCGAGGCAGTCTGTTGGCTAATCCGCAGGAGTATCTTGGGGCCACCCGTGAGAAGGTAAAGATGAGCAATGGCTTTGCACGTCTTGTCGATAGTCTGGCCGTTCGTTCTTGGGATGCTTGGAATCCCCAGATATATCTTTCATCAGCATATTATCTTGGACATGTTTGGACCGGTACGTCTACTCTTCAAATTAGAACTTTATCTACAGAAAGGGGAGATACATTGATTGTTTATAGACATGTGCAGCCAACAAGTAACTATTCCAAACCTGAAGTCGACATGCTGCTTGACGGAGTGCTTTCCACTTCCTATAACATCTATGCCGTACTGGTTCCGCCATACGACGAGTTAGGATCAACTATAGATTCCCTGTCGCAGGCTAAGCCCAATCAGTTGGATTTCACCTTAAGCTATTGCAATGCCAATGGTGCACTGGCTACTCAGAAGTTGAATCAAATGGTTGTCAACGACCCAACGGTCATCGATACCGTACTGGTAGGTACGTTCACGTTCCCGGTTTGCTACAAGCATTTGGGCAACAACGTGATGCCTAATCTGAAGATCACCACCCATTTCGGTGTCTTCGATAAAACAGCAATGGCAACTTACACGCGTGATATCCGCCTTGGAGAAATCATCATGAAACCGGTTGAACTTGATCAATTCGAAGCAAACAAATAAAGATGAAGAGCACTATATTATATATGCAGAGCCGCAGTCTAAGACTCGCCCTCTGTGCACTCGCATTCGCTGTCGGCATACCTGCCTTTGCTCAGGACGACGAGACCCAGACCGAGGTGGTGGAGACCAGCATTGCCAAGCCCACGCGTCAGCGTCAATATGTCAACAAGTATCAGATGATGACCCTACACGGCACTGTCATCGACCAAGCTACGAAGAAACCTCTGGCTGGTATTCAGCTTCGCACCCTTGGCAATGAAATGTTCGCTGCCATGACAGGTGCCGATGGTTCGTTCAAGATCAATGTTCCTATCTTCACCACAAGCCTGTATGTTCATTCTCCCGGATACCTCGCCCAGCAGGTATCGGTCATCTCCAACGACTCCACACAGACCATCCGTGTGAAGATGATAGAGGATAAATATCAGTCGATGTATGTCGACGGAACGACGATTACAGCTGAGAAGAGCTTTAAGGTCAACAGTAACAGCGTGACCATCGACAACGATATAGAGAACAATCTTGGTGCCGATGTGCGCTCCATCATGCGCTCGGCCACTCCCGATGCCGGAGCAGCCATGTTTATTCGTGGATTCAACTCTATCAATGCAAATGCTCAGCCACTAATCATTATCGATGGTATTGAGCAGGACATGCAACAGAATCGAGCTACATTGCACCTCGGACAGTTCAATAACATCCTGGCCAACATCTCTCCCGATGATATCGAGGAGGTGAAAGTGCTGAAAAACGCCACAGCCCTTTATGGTGCACGTGGTGGCAATGGTGTCATCCTTATTACAACCAAGCGCGGTCATTCCATGGCTACCCGTATCGATGCCAATATTGGGGCAGGCGTGGCTTTGCGTCCGCAACTGCCCACGATGATGAATGCCACCCAATACCGCAACTATGCTACAGAGCTATTGGGGACGGTTAAAGCTAACATTGAGCAGAGTGAACCTATTGCATATCATTTCCTGGACGACAATCCTGCCGGCTATTATTATAACACATATCACAATGATACCGACTGGAAAGACTATGTTTATCGCACGGCAATGACTCAGAACTATAGTATCAACGTGCAGGGTGGTGACGATATTGGTATGTACAACCTTTCCGTGGGCTACCAGACTGATCAGAGCACGGTCAAGAAAAACAATTTCGACCGCATGAATGTACGTTTCAATACGGATATCAATATTCTCAATAATTTGAAAACAAAGTTTGATATCTCTATCAGCCGTACAACGTCTCGTATTTTTGACGATGGCATCTCGTCTGATCTTAGTTCAAGCACCATCACATCGCCTGCATTCCTATCGCTTATCAAGGCTCCGATTGTCAGTCCTTATCAGTATAATGCAATAATCGGGGGCTTTACATCCTTACTTTCAGATTACGATGAAATTTATGGACAGTTGGGCGGTGAATATAGCTTGGCCAATCCTGTAGCTATTCTCCAGAATGCCGATGGCGACAATAAAAACAAGGCAGAGAACACATACTTCAATGTAAGGGTAGAACCGGTATGGACGCTCAACCGGAACTTGTCACTCACGACAATGTTCAGCTATACGCTCGACCGCAACTCCCAACGTTACCATCGCCCATACGTAGGTGTGCCATCATTCGATGTTGACGGCATCGGTACTGTCACTTCTATGGCTGCGTCCCTGTTCTCCAAGGAAATCAATGTGGTGAGCGACACCCATGTGGATTGGCATCATCAGTATGGCCGCCACACATTGGCTGCCTTTGGCGGCTTCCGCTTCACTTCTTTCTCTTTTGATGACAACAATCTGAGCACGCAGTACAACGGTGTCACCAACGATAAGAACCCCTCACTCAGCTCCAGCTCCGGCTACCAGAGCATCCTTGGAAACAATGATGTGTGGAAAACGCTGAAGTGGTATGGCAATGTCGACTACAATTACATGAACCGTTACTTCGCCACAGTTTCTTTATCGGCCGAGGCCAACAGCCGTTTTGGTGAGAACGCCAATGGTTTGTCAGCATTAGGTACGGTATGGGCACTCTTCCCAAGCATACAGTTAGGGTGGGTAATGTCTAACGAAGACTGGTTCCCCAAGCAGTCGTTCATCAACTATCTGCGCCTGAACGCCGGCTATGATATCAGTGGCAACGACGACATCTCCAACTATGCTGCCCGCACTTCACTGTCAACCGTCAGGTTTAATTATGACATGATCGGTCTGCAGCTGACCAATATCGGCAACGACAAAATCCAGTGGGAGACCAACAAGAAACTCAACCTGGGGCTGAAGTCCTATCTTTTTGATAATCGCGTAGGCATCGACTTCAACTACTACATCAACAATGTAAGCAATCTGCTCACCCTGATGACCTTCAATAATCCCATCGGTGGTATCAACAACTATTGGACCAATGGCGGCGAACTGAGGAATACAGGTTATGAGCTGACGGTTACCGGCAAGCCCATGGTGTCTAAAAACTGGCATATGGAACTGGGAGCCAGCGTGGGTCACTATACCAATGAGGTGAAGAAACTGCCCAACGGCAACTACACCACATCGGTCTATGGCGACAACAATATTCTTACCTCCGTCGGAAACCCTGTAGCCTTGTTCTACGGATACCAGACTGCCGGAGTGTTCTCTACCGATGCAGAAGCCAAAGCCGCAGGCAAGGATGGTTACCTATATATGCTGGATGATGCCGGCATAGCCAACTACTTTAAGGCCGGAGATATGCATTTTGTAGATCAGAATGGGGATGGAATGATCAGTGAGGCCGACAAAGTGGTCATTGGTGACCCCAATCCTGATATCTACGGTAATATTTTTGCCAACATAAACTGGAAACACCTCACCCTCGATCTGGGTATCAACTACAGTCTGGGCGGCGATGTTTACAACTATCAGCGTAGTGTGCTGAACAGCGGTTCCACCTTCTACAACCAACAGGTTGCCGAAGTAGGTCATTGGCGCTATGAAGGACAGCAGACCGACCTTCCTCGTCTGACATACGGCGACCCGCTGGGCAACAACCGCTTCAGCGACCGCTGGATAGAGGATGGCTCCTATATCCGACTCAAGGCCGTGAAGCTCACCTATCAGTTCCCCATTCCGGGCACCTGGACATGGCTGCAGGGACTGGCTCTCTGGGCACAGGCCAACAACTTGGTGACTCTCACCCGTTATCTTGGCAGCGATCCTGAGTTCAGTGTGGGCAACGGAGTGCTCTATCAGGGCATCGATGCTGGTCAGATTGCTATGGGACGCAGTTTCCAAATCGGTTTGAAGATCAATCTCTAAAGCTCTTTCCCCTCCCTTCCCACTGTGGAGGGGAGGACAGAAACAAGGATAAATCATAAAATGTAACCAATCATGAATTCGATATTCAATACATTCAAGCAAATCAATCGCCTTTCACTTAGAAAGGCTGGGGTAGGTCTGTTGTGCCTGACCATGGGATTGAGCAGTTGCGATGACATGTTGCAGTCTGACAGTTCACGTCAGATTTTCAATGGTGAACTTGATAGCAAGACCGACTCTCTGTTCTTTGCATACGGCATTATGCAGGCCATGCAGCAATTGGCCGACCAGTATGTCTTCCAGGGCGAGATGCGCGGCGACAACGTAGGCACCACGGTCTATACCGACAACGACCTTCGCCAGCTCTACGATTTCTCTGCCACAACATCCAATCAGTATGACTCGGCCTATGTCTACTACCGTGTCATCAATAACTGCAACTACTACATTGCCCATCGCGACACCACACTCCTCACCGGTTCCACCAATGTAGTGATGCATGAATATGCCGCCGTGAAAGCGTTCCGCGCATGGGCTTACCTGCAGTTAGCCCGCAACTATGGCAGCGTACCTTTCTTCACGGAGCCGCTGACGAGTATCTCTCAGATCAACAACAACGACTTCCCGAAACTCGACATCAAGGGCATCGTGAATCGTCTGGCCCCCGATATGGAGCAATACACAGGATACAGCGTGCCCAACAATGGCGGTGGCAACCATGGAGTGGGGAGCACCAACTTCGGCACGGCCAAGCTCGTCAACCCTGCTCTGTGCTACATTCCCGTGGATGTCATCCTCGGTGAACTTTATCTGGAGAGTGGTGACTATGCCAATGCAGCCCGCCACTACACCACCTACGTGACTTCCGTGAGCAAGATTGTGGGCTCAAGTTATGCCGAAGGATTGGTAGCACCTTATACAACCCGCACGATACAGGAAGCGCTGGCAACTCCCAATGACATGCTTTCGACGTCCAACGGGCAGTCTTGGAAAAACATTTTCGCTGTCAATGGTACGCAGGATATCATTTCTTATATCCCCATGGCTGTCAACAGCATGCGTGGAACAACCACCAGTGTGCCCTTGACATTCGGATATAATTACTATTCGACCGTGTCAAGCACCGACGAACTCTATGTCGATGAGATTCAGCTCGAACCCTCGCAGGCTCTGAAATCACTCTCCGACAGCACCACCTACTATTATTACAGGGATGTCTCAGGCGGTCTTCCTCAGCAGTATGTGGGTAGTGCTCAGGTGGGCGACATGCGTCTGAAGAACATCACCCGTCAGGGAACCGATGAGGATTCCACAAAATTATGGATACAGAAGTACAACAATGGTAACATCATCCTCTTCCGCAACACCACGGTCTATCTCCATTTGGCCGAGGCACTCAACCGTCTGGGATATCCCGACGCAGCATTTGCCATATTGAAAGAGGGTATCACCGAGCAGTTGCTCGACTCCACACGCACTTATGTTTCGGCGGAGACCAAGCAACTTCTGCAAACCACTTATCCCTTCCTGTCTACAGCCAACAAGTCGATGTTCCCGGCTCAGACCACGAGCAACTATAACACCACCAACTGGGGTATCCATCAGCATGGTGCCGGCGTGACGGGAGACGGCAACTATCCCGGTCGCTCAGGCTATCAGTTTGATGCTGTTGTGAGCAAGAAGATGGAGGAAATCTCCAAGCAGTTCAATCTGACTGTGGGGGCCACCGCGCAGGATACGCTCAATGCCAAGATCAACGCTGTGGAGGATTTGCTCTGCGACGAGTATCAGTTGGAGTTTGCTTTCGAGGGAACACGTTGGTATGACCTTATGCGTCTGGCCCGCCACAAGAATGAGGCTGGCACCTTTGGTGCAGACTTTGGTGGTCGTTGGTTGGCAGAAAAACTGAAGTTCAAGAATCTTTCAGTCGATCTGAAAAATCAGGATAAGTGGTATTTACCGTTTGAATAATCGATGCTTTTTCCGAAGCATTCATACTATTACAGATAAAGTCAGGAGGGTGTGTCAAAATACAAATTTGGAACTTGACAACTTATAATCTGTAAGTTGAACTCCTATAAAAGCAAAGAAAAGTTCATTTCTCTACTCAATAATGAGTTTGAAATGGACTTTTCTTATAGGGGTTGTTTCAAACTGTAAGATTTAGAAAGGTGGATTTGTATTTTGACACACCCTCAATTGCTAAAACAACTTTTGAAAGATGAAGAACTACACCCCAATACATACGTTTAAATGAGAAAAGCTAGCGTCCTGGATACCTACGACGGTACCACCGACAACCTGTTATCGCGCAAGAGAAACAACAACCCGCAGGAATCCTTCGGCTACGACAATCTCGACAGGCTTGTTTCCGTGAAGAGCGGGGCGGCTGAAACCATGAAGATAAGCTATGCCCCCAACGGCAACATCCTCTTCAAGACGGGGGGGGGGCAGCTTCTCTTACGACAAGAATGTCCGTCCGCATGCTGTGACGGAGGTGGAAAACACTGACGGGAAGATACCGGGCGATGCGCTGACCACATCTTTCAACGACTTCGGAAAGATCCAGCTGATAGAAGATGCGGGCAAGAATCTCAGGATGGATTTTGCTTATGGCCCGGATCAGGAAAGATGGTATTCGGAGCTGTCAAAGAACGGCACGAATGTCAGGACTACGGTCTATGCCGGTGAATATGAGAAGATAACGGAGAACGGTGTCACGCGCGAGTTCTACTACCTCGA
>JAEAMQ010000016.1 GCA_016901395.1 Prevotella sp.
CACAATGGGACTCTCTCACCGCGCCAGCCTCTGTGTCCTCTGTGCTCTCTGTGTGAGAAAATAACAACTATTGTGTGAGATAAAAGCAAATACTGTGTGGAATAAAAGCAACCTTTGTGTGAGAAAATAATACCCACTGTGTGAGAAACAAGCTCTCCACGAGCCACCCACCTCCCCATACTCCTGTCAGGAAATGTCTGGGGGGCCGCACAAAAAATATCCTCCAAATAGAATAGAAATGCGTACTCCAAGCACCATTTCCACTCCTTTTCGGCGCATTTCCCACGAAAAATTTCTTCGTGGAGAATACGCGACTCTCACGAGGCCTATCGTCAGGGATTTATGTCAGCATTTCGGAACCACCCCCTGGTGCTGTTGGCGATGCGCACCAACATGAGCATCACAGGCACTTCGACCAGTACGCCGACCACCGTGGCCAGGGCGGCACCCGACTGCAAGCCAAACAACGAGATGGCTACCGCCACAGCTAACTCAAAGAAATTGCTCGCACCAATCATGCCCGCGGGGGCGGCGATGTCGTGAGGCAGGTGCCACGAGCGTGCCCAGCCGTAGGCCACGAAGAAGATAAACACCGTCTGGAGCACCAGCGGAACGGCTATCAGCAGGATGTGGAGCGGGTTGCGGAGGATGGTTTCGCCCTGAAACGAGAAAAGAATGATGAGTGTGAGCAACAGTCCGAGGGTGGTATAGCTGTCGAACCGATGCACAAACACCTCATTGAAATAGCCGATGCCACGCCGCCTCACCACATAGATGCGGGTGAGGATGGCGGCTGCAAGGGGGATGACTACGAAGAGAACGACCGACAGCAACAGCGTGTCCCACGGGATGGTGACCCCTCCCACGCCGAGCAGGAAGGCCACGATGGGCGCGAAAGCCACGAGGATGATGAGGTCGTTGAGCGCCACCTGCACCAGCGTATAGGCCGCGTCGCCACGCGTGAGATAGCTCCACACGAAGACCATAGCCGTGCATGGCGCTGCCCCAAGGAGCACGGCGCCGGCCAGATAGTCCTTGGCGAGGTCGGCAGGAATGAGCTGTCGGAACACGATGTAGAAGAAAAAGTAGGCTATTCCGAACATGGTGAACGGCTTGATGAGCCAGTTGGTGACGCCCGTCACGATGATGCCGCGCGGCCGGCGCCCCACATTCTTCACGCTCTGGAAGTCGACCTTGAGCATCATGGGGTAGATCATCACCCAGATGAGCAGGGCTACGGGGATGGACACATGGGCGTATTCAAATCGGCTCAAGGTCTGCGGGATGGCGGGAATCCATTGTCCCACGGCTATGCCGACGATGATACAGAGGGCCACCCAGAGGGTGAGGTACTTCTCGAAAAAGCCAATTCCTGGTTTCTTTTCCATGATTTTGTCGTTATTTGATGTTGGGTTTCAGTTCTGTTTCGTACCATTCGGCAAAGCGGCGGGCTATCTCATCCCTCACCCTGCGGAACTCGCGGTCGATAAATTCGGGTGTGCCGACGGCCTCCGAAGGGTCGTCGAAGCCGATGTGCAGGCGCTGTTTCACCATGCCCGAGAACGCCGGACAGGTGTCGCGCGCACCGCCACAGGCGGTTATCACATAGTCCCACGACTGCCCAGTGTAGGTATCCACGCTCTTCGGACGATGCCCACTGAGGTCGATGCCTATCTCACGCATCACCTCCACGGCCTTCGGGTTGACCCGCGGAGCCGGTCGGGTGCCGGCAGAGTGGACCTCCAGACGGGCATCCAAGGCCTGTAACACGCCCTGAGCCATTTGACTTCGGCAGCTGTTGCCGGTACAAAGTATAAGGATTTTCATTCGTTTTCTACTGATTTCAACATTTATTGGTTTTGTCGCACCCGCCTGCCCGTCGCGGTTAACCACAACAATCGGTGGTCTTGCAGGCACAATAGGACATGAAGTCGGCCATCATCCGCCGGGCCTTTTCCCAGTTTTGTCGGTCGATGCAATATTTCACCTTGGGTGCCTCGATCTCTCCTTTGATGAGTCCAGCCTCTTTCAGTTCCTTGAGATGTTGCGAGACGGTGGCCTTGGCAATAGGCAACTCCTCATGGATGTCGCCAAAATAGCAGTGCTCCTGACGCGCCAGAAAACCGAGTATAGCCACCCTCGCCGGATGGCCCATGGCCTTGGCATAGCGTGCCAGCTGCTCCTGATCGTTTGTATAACTTTGTTCTCTCATATCAAAAAAGGGGCATTTCTGTTCGCAAAATTACGAACAATAGTTCTGATAAACAAACAAATGGTGATAAAAATGTTTTTCATCCAGTTTACTTCAACCTGAAGAAAGCCTTTCAAAAACGACAAAGAGGCACACGAAAAGAACACCGTTCCTACCGGCCGGCATTCTCTCCGACGATAGATCACTTAGGCTTTTTCCCCGAAAGACACAACAGGATGTCGCCCTTCTCCAAGGGCAACTGACCATTGGGGATAAGGATGCTCTTGCCACGTTTCACCATCATAACCAGCGTTCCCTGCGGAATCTTCATGTGTGAGAGCTGGTTGCCATCGGCAAGCATCTCCTCGGTGAGGGTCAGTTCACGGAGCTGGGATCCTAACTCCTCGGGAATTTCCACACCAAACTCACTGGCAGGCTTCTCCGCAGGCATATCGAGATGCAGCCAACGGGCCATGAGGGTGATGGTGCTGCCTTGCACGATGAGCGACACCAAGGTGATGAAAAACACGATGTTGAACAGGATGTCGGCTCCCTCGACATGGTGGATGAGGGGATAGGTGGCAAAAATGATGGGCACAGCACCGCGCAACCCCACCCACGAGAGCAGCGCCTTGCCGCGCACAGGGATGCTACGGAAAGGCAGCAGACAGAGGAACACGCTCACAGGACGGGCCACCAAAATCATAAAGATGCCAATGGCCAGGGCCACAAGCCCCACGCCCATCATCTCGGAAGGATTGACCAGGAGGCCCAATGTGAGGAAAAGCACTATCTGAAGCAGCCACGTCAGTCCTTCGAGGAAGGTCTCCATCTCACGCCGATAAGACAGCCGGCTGTTGCCCACCACAAGTCCGGCCACATAGACAGCCAGATAGCCGTTGCCATGCAACAGGTCGGTGAGGGTGAAAGTGATAAACACCAAGCTCAGCAACAGCACCGGATAGAGGGCCGCATTGGGCAGGTTGATGCGATTGATGAGCCACACCGACAGGCGTCCCGCAGCGTAACCCAGGGCACCACCGAGCAGGAATTGCTCGCCCAATTCGCCCAGAAGGTGGGCTATGGAGAAATCGGACCCCGACACGACCACCTCCATCAGGGCTATGGTGAGCATGTAGGCCATCGGGTCGTTGCTGCCGCTTTCCAGTTCGAGTATGGGGCGCAGACGATGCTTCAGACCAATTTTCTGCGTGCGCAGTAGGTTGAACACCGATGCCGAATCGGTAGACGACATCGTGGCGGCAAGGAGCATCGACACCATGAGCGATAGCCGAAGGTCCATCGCCGAGCACCACGACAGCCCGTAGATAAACGCTCCCGTCAATGCGGTGGTCATCACCACGCCGAGCGTGGCCAGCAGCACGCCGGGACCGATGATGGGTTTGATCTCCCGAAACTTGGTGTCCATGCCGCCTGAAAACAGGATGACGCTAAGCGCCATCATACCGATGAGCTGAGCCTCGCGCGGGCTATCAAACTGCAACCCCAGACCGTCGCTGCCAAAAGCCATACCTGTAAAGAGGAAGAGCAACAGCGTGGGAATGCCAAACCGATAGCCGGTCTTGCTGATGAGAATGCTCACAAGCACAAGGAAGGAGCCGAGAAGGAAGATATTTTCGGTGGTGAATGTCAACATGGGGCGATAAAAATGATAAATGTAATACCCTGCGTGCTCATGGATAAACCATGACAACATCATCAATACAACTATCGCAAAGATAACAAAAAATACTGAGAAAGACGAAAGAAAACATGGATGCTCCTTCCGTAAAAATCATTAAAAAACAGAAACACGCTCTATCCTCTCCCCCCACGGCCCCAGCGCAACCCACCCTGTCTCACCACTCCTCCATCCCTCTACTTCGGACCTTAGCTTCGATTATTTCTTATTGAAAAATATTGAAAATCCGTTATCTGTGCTTCGCGTATTTTAAACTTTTAATCCGGCGGTCGGAAATACGCCAAAAATGAGCCTTTTGCAATAGACTGGTATTCAGCGGTTTGCGTTTCTTAAACCATTAAACACAGCAGGATGGGGTATGAAACGCATCACAAATACACCCTTTTGGCCTCATGAAAACGCCGTAATGGCATCACGAAAAGGTACTAATCGCAAGACGATTACTATCTCATCGCCCGACCGAGGGACTTTCAAGGCTCCAGACCCGCATATTTTCGACAAAAACATGAAATAACAATCGTAGAATGAAGAAAATGAAATCGCTATTTTCAATGGATTATTTTTTACAAAAAAGAAATAACGGGCCGTATTCACGAGTGGGCTAAGTATTTAGTGTTTTGTTTTCCCATACCAAGTCTTTTCTGTATCTTTGCAACATCAAACCCACTTCATCCTATGCTGAAAACAATTCTCTCATTTGTCGTTATCACCAGTCTGGGAGTCCCTCTTCAGGCTCAGCCTACCGTCTCAAGTCCTACGGAGGGTATCATTACGCATGCCTTCGTGCCCGAACATGAGATGCAAGCCGGTCTCCAGCAAATGCTCGCACGCTTTGCCACCTATCTGAAACAAGATTACCAGGATGCCGATGCCGTCAACTCCCGAGGCGAGGCATACGGCTGTTTCCGCTCCAACTCCACGATGCAAAGCAACGAAGACGGTGTACGCTCGAATGCCGACCTCGGCATGGTGTGTGCCTTTCTCTGCCGATACGGACGAGGACAGGTGAGTCTGCCCGCAGGAGTGAGCTGGGAAGACATGGAGCAGATGGCCCTACGGAGTCTGGTATATGCCTATTCCACCCACAAAGCCAACCGTCTGGCAGCCTGCGCAGACAACAGCTATTGGGGCTCTACATCGGCCAGAGACAACCAATGGGAGAGCAATCTGTGGGCCATGAGTGTGGCATACAGCGCATTCTTTCTGTGGGACAAGCTGTCTGACAGACAGAGAGACTGCATCGAGCGGCTGCTGAAAGCAGAGTGCAACTATGAGCTTGAGCGCACTGTGCCCACCGGATATGAGGGAGACACCAAGGCCGAGGAAAACGGATGGGATGCATGTGTGCTCGCCGCCACGATAGGATTGTTTCCACATGACAAGCTGGCACCGCAGTGGTTTGAACGGCTGCGAACCTTTGCCATCAATGCTTACAGCCATCCCAACGATGCCCACGACACCACCATCGTAGACCCTCATTATGATACCAAGACCGTGGGCGACCTCTATCTCGGACCCAACCTTTACCCCGACTACACCCTGCAAAACCACAACTACTTCCATACATCCTACCAAAATGTCGTCATACAGGAGCTGGGAGAGGCGGCTCTGGCCATGAAACTCTTCCAGACCGCACTCCATGGTGGGGAGAAATGGACGACCCGTGCCCTGATGCACAACAATGAGGCGGTGCAGCGCGAAGTGCTGAACTGGCTCGCTCTGGCCGACGGGGAGCTTGCCATGCCCAACGGCAACGACTGGAGCTTGTTTCTCTATGACCAGATCACGAGCTACACCACCAACGCCACCTTCCTGAAAGACCCAGATGCGCTGATGCTGGAGAACCTCGCCTACAAGATGATACAGGCCCGCCAGACCACCACCGACGACGGCTCGTGGCTCTTGCGGTCGGACATCGGGGCACGACGCATGGGGGTGGAGGCCCACCGCGTGATGATGACATGGCTCATGCACCACCTCATGCCTACGGCCTCCATGCAGCCCACTGACTTTGAAACGTTTCGCCGAAGACATGAGACGGCACGCATTTTTGAAAGTCAGAACATCGTGAGGGCCTATACCCAAGACCGGTTCACCACGTTTTCGTGGGCACCCGGCATCAAAAGCTACACCGGATATATCGCTGCCAACTCCCCAGACAAGAATAAAGTCATCGTGCCTTACAAGGCCCACAACACCGGAAACTTCCTTGGATGGTACACCGTCGAAGGGCGACGCACCAACGCCCGCCCCATCGTGAGTGGCAACTATATGCTCGACGGCACTGCGTGGACCATGAACGGCGAGTTGCTGACCAACGACAGTACCCTTGACCACCGCTTCGCCATCTACTCTACGCCAGGCAATGCTGTGATCTATTTAGATGATGTCAAGGCTCTGCGTGATGTTACCATCACGGGCGAACGGGGTGGGCTGATGGCCATCTCGACCGATGAGTTCACCCGTCGGGAGCGCACGCTCTATCATGCCGCGGCACCAGCTGGGACCATGCAGGAACTGCGGACAGACGGAACGACACTGCAGACCATCAACACAGACTGGGTGAACATCGACAATGTGCTTGGCATCGTTGGGTCGGGCGACAAAAAGATGGCTTTCGGCGACCGCGCGGACAACAACTCCATCATGACTTCCAAACTCTATGCAACATGGTCAGACAGTTGTAGACGGGTGGAGGCCGACAGCGTGGTGGATGTCCGGCATGTGGTTTATTACAGCAATGTGACGGCTTCCACCACGCAACAGATGAGCAACAGGCTGAAGGCTCTCCGTGGGCAACTTCCCGAGGGATGGAATGGCGTGATAGCCTGCGACCCGGATCAGACCGAATATCTCCTGCTGGCCAACTTCAGGGGGATGCCCTCGGCAACTTTGGAGCACATCAGTACGGCATGGGGAGCCCCCGTCTACTGCGTGGAGACCGATATTACAGACAGCAGGTCGACTGCCACGTTTACAACCGAACCTAACCATGCGGTGTCGCAGGTCATCCGGTTTTATATCAAAGGGCAACAGGTCAGAGCCATCGCCCACGGCAATCGACTCACCCTTACAGCCCCAAAACACTGCAAAGTGACCATCAGCTCGCCGGGGTGTCGGCCTATTATACTGAAGATGAAACCACATAAGCCGCAGAATGTGAGCAAAGTACGGGGAAGGTTGAAAAAAGATTGACGTTTTTTTCTCATTCTATGACATTTCTTCGGGGAATAATCCTTATATTTGCGAAAAGAACCTCTAAATCTTAAGCCTTATGATGCAAGAACTGATTGACACCCTACATACCGAACAATGTTCGCTCGTTATCCTTCACGAAGGGAATATCCGTATGTTTGACGGACACGGTGTACGCCGTCTCTACAATATCATCAACGATGAACCCGAATTGTTTCTCGATGCCAAGGTGGCAGTAAAAGCAGTCGGCCGGTCGGCCGCCCGCATGATGACCGACGGCGGTGTGGCCGAGGTCTATGCCGACGTGATATCCCAACAGGCCTACGACTTGCTGAATGACTCGGGCGTGGTGGTCAAATATGAGAAAAAAGTAGACCATCCCACTTTCCTCAAGATATGGCAGAAGTTGGGTGAACTGGAACTGGAAGAAAAATGAGAAGGGAGATTTCCTTTCAACTTTAGAATTACCAATAATCCCATCGTCAATGGTTTTGTTTCTCATACACAAGGAGGAACAGGCCATTTGACAATGGGATTATCAGTGACGGGCATTCAAAAGACAGGTACCCCGAGGGCAAAGGATGTCTAACCAAGGCTCAAAAGACAAACACCCAAGGCTCAAAGGGTAGATGCTCTGGGCCCAAAGGACAGGTACCCAAGGCGCAAGGGATAGATACTCCGGGGCCAAAGGGCATTAGCTTTGGGCACTATTCTGCTTGATACCCATACGCGATTCCACCACGTTGACGATATAGTCGCCGAGCTTCTCGCATTCCTGAATGATGTCCATATACATGGTTCCCACAGCGTAGCTATACTCGTGGTTGTTGATATCTGTGATATTCTCTGACCGAAGTTGATTGCGATAGTTGTTGATTTCGTTCTCAATATTAAACGACCGTGTGGCATCTAAGTTCTCACGGTAGCCTGTCATGAGAGTGTCCATTTCGGTAAGGGCATCATCTGTAAGCTCAAACATCTGCATGATGTGGTCATATTGAGGTTCGGTGAAGTCCTCCTTGCCATTGCGTCGACGGTTGATGGTGCGTGCAAGATTATTGCAAGAGTCGCCGATGCTCTCGATTTCGGAGATCTGTCGGAGCATGGCACGTATCTTTCCCTTGGTGTCATCACTCAGGTGGGCATCGCTCACCTGATCAAGATACTTCGCAATCTCAATCTCCATATTGTCGGAAATATCCTCATACTTTTCGATTCGATCGTACAATTTCTTGAATTTGTCTCCGTCTTTCTCACGCAACAAATCCCTGACCATGCCAAACATACGGTGAATACGTTCTGCAAAGCTCAGTATTTCCTTCTGTGCTTCGAGTACAGAAAGCTCTGGTGTTTTCATAATTCCCACCTGAATGAAACGTAGACGGAAATCTTCTTCATCAGCCTTATCATTAGGACGGATGATGGTACACACCACCCTCTCTATAACAGGAATAAACCAAATAAGCAGTCCGGTATTGCAAACATTGAAGCCTGTGTGGAATGCAGCCAACACTATAGGCAGGATTGCAGCTTTCTGGGCTACCGTGTAATGTGAGCCGAGAGGGTCATATCCTACGAGAGAACATATAAAATTAACAAAGGGATAGAAGAGACAGAGCACCCATACGACACCAAAAACATTGAAAACCAAATGGGCAAGCGCTGCTCGGCGGGCCTGCGTGTTAGCTCCCAAAGCCGCAAGGTTGGCAGTCGCAGTAGTTCCGATATTCTCGCCCATAACCAATGCGATGCCTAAATAGATAGGTAACACGCCCGTAGAACATAGTAATATGGTGACGGCCATCACCGCAGCCGAACTTTGTACGATACAGGTAATGACTGTTCCAATAAACAAAAAGATGAGGATAGACCAATGACTTTGGGTGTCGAAGCTTGAAAAGAAACTGATGGCACTGGCATTATGTGCCAAATCCAAGCTCTTGCCTGCATCGCTCAACAGCACGAGCGAGAAAAAAAGAAATGCTATTCCGAAGAGGAAGTCGCCCACATACCGACTTCTTTTGGTATAAATCAGAATGATTCCGATAAGAAATGCGGGAAAAACAGCCATTGTCAGATCGACCTTAAAGCCCAGGGACATGATCCAAGCCGTTAGCGTTGTACCGATGTTGGCACCCATAATTACGGAGATGGACTGTGCCAAGGTGAGTAGTCCGGCATTGACAAACGACACCGTCATAACGGTCGTGGCTGATGAAGATTGTACTGCACAGGTGATGAATGTACCCGTAAGCATTCCCGTAAAACGGTTGGTGGTCATGGCTCCGAGGATGTGTCGCAACTGCGATCCGGCCATTTTCTGAAGTGCTTCACTCATCACCTTCATTCCATAAATAAGAAGTGCCAGTGATCCGAGAATCTTCATGAAGATAATAAGATAGTTTCCGTCCATCAAAAGAAATCTTTGAAACAGATGATACAAATATGTTGCAAAGATAATAAAAAAGGACCTCAAACCTTGATAAATCCTCTTTTAATTTTAAAAGAGACTGCAATTTAACTAAAAAAAGAGGTCTGAGAGCCGGTCATAAAAGTGCATGACAAATCCCTCCAAAAGCAATCTACCCTTGGAGGAAATGGTCATGTCATGCCCTATAATTGGTATAGGTCATTGGCTGCGATAAGATCTACCTTCTTATCTTGCAGTATCTTCTCGCACACTTGCAGGTCATTGGGACGGATAATGACGTTGGCCCCGTCGCCGTTGGCAAAGGAATAGAGGTATTCGATGAAGACTCCGTTGTCTGACAAATGCTTCAGGATGACAGCCAGAGAGCCTGGTGTGTTGGGAACGGTCATGCCGATGACATCTGTAATCTTCACGGTGAAGCCCGCTTCCTTGAGTAATTTGTAGGCTTTGTCGGGGTCAGAGACAATGCATCTCAATATGCCGAAGTCGCTGTTGTCGGCAATACTCATTGCGCTGAGATTGATGTCGGCCTTGCCAAGCACCTCAGCGACCTCGGTCAGTCGGCCGGATTTGTTTTCCAGGAAGATGGATAATTGTTTTGCTAACATAGTTGTAGGAGATTATAGGGGGTGATAGGGAAGGATAAGCGGGGGGATAGGGGACGACAAGCGGGGGGACAGGGGCTTATAGGAACTGATAGGCGGTGATAGGAACTGATAGGAAAAACTACGCAAACTGAAGGGAGACACGCTGTGAACAGATGGGAGACACGCTGTGAACAGATGGGAGAGGCTCTACGAACAGATAGGAAACGCTCTGCGAAGTGATTGGAGTAATCAGGAATCTCATTGAGGACACCTTCTCGTCTCCCACTGTTCCATCGTTTGTTTATCCTTATGTTCCATCCTCCTCCCCTATGGGGGAGGGAGGGGTGGGGTCATAGTTGCCTGTTATCCACCACTCTTTTCGCTTTGCCCGTGCTGCGCTCGATGCTCTTAGGCTCCACCAATTTTACTTTAAAGCCCAGTCCGATGACGCTGCGAAGTTCGTCTTCCAACTTCTTTTGCAGTCTCACCATCTGTGACATCTCATCACAGAAGAACTCCTCCTTGACCTCCACCTTCAGCTCTGCGGTATCGGTGTTGTTGTCTCTATCCACAGTAAGCATGTAGTGGGGCTCAAATTCCTTCAGACTCAAGATCACAGCCTCGATCTGAGTGGGGAATACATTCACTCCACGGATGATGAGCATGTCGTCGCTCCGGCCCAGAATGCGGTCCATTCTGACGAATGTCCGTCCACAGGCGCAACGCTCATGGTGGAGCGAAGTGAGGTCGTGGGTGCGATAGCGAAGCAGCGGCATACCCTCCTTGGTGAGGTGGGTGAAGCAGAGTTCGCCTACC
>JAEAMQ010000017.1 GCA_016901395.1 Prevotella sp.
TCACGGCGATGGTAAGGAACGATTGCGAGTATCAGCCAGACCATCTCCTCGTGTCCTTGAGTGTTGAAATGTTAAATAAATAGTTAAATTCGAGAAAATAGGAGAAAAATAACATAGAAAGCAGATGACGCAAATAGCTCGCGCGGTGTTCTGAAATTCCGCAGAGGGTTACGCTGTTCGCTACACGATGGACTGTCGCTTGTAGACCCGCCCTGCTATTGTTTTCATTGTTCTCATCTGTGGTTAATTCTTTACCACGCTCCTTATTCGTGTAATTCGCGTAATTCGTAGTCCCATTATTGTTTTCATCTGTGGTTAATAACGACTATCGGATAGTATCATCGTAAATTAAAGACGTAGTAACATAATAACATTTTAACTACTACGAATTCCATCACTGTTTATTAATCCGTGTCATTCGTGCAATTCGTAGTCCCATTATTGTTTTCTTTGTTCTCATCTGTGGTGAATAACAACTACATATTATCATCGTAAATTGAAGACACAGTAACATAATAACATTTTTACTACTACGAATTACACGAATTTCACGAATTCCATCACTGTTTATTAATTCGTGTCATTCGTGCAATTCGTAGTCCCATTATTGTTTTCTTTGTTTTCATCTGTGGTAAAAAGGTCTCAAAACATATTTAAGGTAGATAGGGAAAAATGCTTTGTTTCTGTCAATTTACTTCAAAAACATTTTCCGTTCCAAAAATCTTCGGTGAAACAAGAAAATGAGTTGTAAGGACGGGGAAAATGGGAAAATGAGTGGTTTTGGCAGGATTTTCATGGCAAAAACGGCCCAATCACAGTGCTAAAACGGCCGAAAGGCAGGATAAAGAGTACCTAATCGCAAGACGTTTACTACCTAATCGCGACGCGATTAGGTAGTAAACGCAGAACGGATATTTGTCAATAAAATACAAGTCGCTGACTATCAACAACCTGCAAAACACGGATTTTATGCAAAAATCCACGCCCACGAGTCTTCAAATTCTATAAAAACGAAAACCAGCGGGGATATTCAAAATATTTCATTGGAATATCCCCGCTGGACGGGAGGGTCTGAAAAGAATTGAAATGGACCTTTTCGCGATGTCAGGATTCCACTTCCTCACTCTTGCCAAAGTCTGGGTCGAACTTAAGGAATGCGGCCAACACATACATGATGACACACGTGGCAAGGGTGAAAACGAAGAAATGGCGGTAGCCCATCGACTCCTGCAGCGTGCCGGCAACGATGCCCGGCAACATCATCGAGAGGAACATCATGGCCGAAGCCAGCGCATAATGGCTCGTCTTGTACTCCCCGCGGCTATAGTATATCATGAAAAGCATGTAGGCCGTGAGGCCGAAGCCATAGCCAAACTGTTCCATAAACACGCACGCATTGATGACCATCAGACTCGACGGAAGGCTGTAACTGAGAAACACGTAGACGATTTCGGGCAACGTAAATGCCGCCACCATCGGCCACAGCCACCGTTTCAGTCCGTCGCGGCTGGCCAGCCAACCGCCCAATATGCCACCACAGGCGATGCCGATGATGCCCACGGTGCCTTGCACAAGACCATATTCCTGGGGCGAGAGGCCCAGTCCGCCGTTATGACCGGCATCGATGAGAAAGAGTTCAGAGACCTTCGACAGCAAGCCTTCGGGCATGCGGAAAAACAAGATGAACAGCACGGCAAACACCACCTGATCCTTGGTGAAAAACGTGTGAAACGTCTCCAAGAAGCCGTGCCATATCGTCCGTGCGTTGGTATAGACATGTTTCACGTCCTCTTTGGCGTATGGGATGGAATAGTTATGCCATAGCCACAGGCCCAAGAACAGGCCCATGACACCATAGAACATCAGGCTCCACGAGAAAGAGATGCTGTTGCGGAACACCACCTGCAGGTTGCCGGCCACCATCACGAGTATGCCCTGTCCGAAGATGGTGGCAAACCGGTCGAACAGTGTACGCACGCCCATGAACCCTGCCTGCTGATGGGGATTGAGACCGAGCATATAGAAGCCGTCGGCAGCCACACAATGGCTGGCCCCAGCGAAAGCCATCACCCAGAAAAAGAACAGCGATCCCTGAAGCCACAGTGACGTGGGGATGGTGAAAGCGATGCCGCCGAAAGCCGCTCCGATGAGCACTTCCATGGCCAAAATCCACCAACGCTTGGTCTTCACAAGGTCGATAAACGGACTCCAGACGGGTTTCAGCACCCACGGCAGATAGAGCCACGAGGTGTAAAACGTGATGGCGGCGTTGCTGAGCCCCAACTGTTTATAGAGTATGACCGAAATAGTCATCACGGCCACCGATGGCAGGCTGTCGCTGAACGTCAGCGACGGCACCCATCCCCAAGGCGAACGGACTGTCTTGTCCGTAGGCGGTGACGGCTGATGATTGGGTCGTGATATGCTATGCATGAATTATTTGTTTTATAAATTTATGAAAAAGAAAATAGCTGTCTACTCGTAGAGGTTCACGATTTCAGCTCCCGGATAGTAGTGCAACAGAATGGTATCATAGGCATAGCCCTTCTCCCCCATTACGGCAGCGCCGATCTGGCACAGTCCTACGCCGTGTCCCCAGCCTGCCCCGACAATGTCGAACGTGGCTGGCAGACCATCGTCGGTGGTACCCTGTTTGTCTACCACGAAGGCCGAACTGTAGAGATGGCTCTCGCTCAAGGCCCGTCTGATTTCCAGTTCCTTGCCGATGGCCATGATCTTCCGGGTGCCCACAATCTTCAGGAGCGACAGTCGGCCGCTGCGTCCGCGCTCCATCGGGATGAGATCCACAATGCCGCCGAAGTCGATGCCGAGCTTGCGGGCGATGAGTTCAGACAACTGGGCCTGCGTGTAGGTCACGTGCCAGCGATAGAAATCGGTCGTCTCCTGATCATAACCGTTGAGCACCTGCGCGAGGATGCGGCGGTCGGTGGTGTTGCAGAAGCTCTCGGGATTGCTGCGAATCCACTTTTCCGCACTCTGTTCCACGGTGAGGTCGGGGTAGTCATGGGGTGTCGGCGTGTCGGCAATGGTGCTGAGGTAGCGTTTGGGACTGTTCTCCCAACAATACTGATACTCCTCAGTCACTCCGCCGCAACACTTCGAAAAACGGGCATCGCAGATGTCGCCGTCGGCCATCAGCAACTTGCCGCGGGTCTCCCGTATGGCCTCCGCCACCCTCGGATTGGTCTCGCGGGTGATGCCCTGATAGCGTTGGCAATGGTCGTCGGCACACACGTCGAACAGCGTGTGGTCGTCCTGGTCGTACCATCTGATGAGCGTGTCGTCGGTTCTCACCGTCGATTGGGGTTTCCCGGCCTTCGGAGCCTGGCGGCGACGCATCTGGGCCAACAGCCAGGAACGGCTGATGACGGCATGGGCTTTGAGCAGTTCGAGGCTCGAATCGCCACTCATCTCACTGGAAATGACGCTCTTGAGATAGTCTTCCACGGGCAGTTCGTTGATGGCGCACACCTTGTCGCCGTCGACAACGATACGGAGTTGCCCCGAGAAAGTCTGTGTCTCCTTGCGCTCCCAGTGGAAGTTCACGCCGATAGTGACATCGCGCAGCGAGAACGAGGCATGGTCGTCGGCCGACTGGAAACAGAGTTCCGCATGGCGTTCTCCGTTCCAGAGCACTTGCCCGTCGGCATATTCCACCACCTGTTCGCCCTCGACCTTGTGGCCGCACGACTCGTAGGGCGCATTCAGCGAGAAGGCAATGCGCTTCCCGCTCACGATGCCCACCGTCACACGGGGTTCCACACCGTCCGTGAGTCCGTGACCGTCGGCCTGTCGTTGCTGATGATAGGATTGTTTATCGAGTTGCATGTTGTTATCTTTTAGCGTTCCACCTTCTACCCTGAATGACGTTTTCACAAGGGTAACACATGGTGCCGACTTCAAAACCCGTGCACCATCGTACCACTGCTTTGCTTGCATATAGCTACGAATGAGGTGAAAACTTTGCAAAGATAGCGAAATTAGGGCACAAAACGCAGACTTTAGTCAAAAAGTTTGTATCTTTGCAGTATGAACAAGAAAATATTACTCGGCATGACACTTGCCGAACTCAAGGACGTCGTCAAGTCGTTGGGAATGCCTGCATTCACGGGTGACCAGATGGCCAAATGGCTGTATGAGCAGCACGTGCGCACCATCGACGAGATGACCAATATATCCAAAGCCAACCGCGCCAAACTCGCAGAGGAATACGAGGTGGGCTGCATGGACCCGATAGATGCCCAGCATTCGCAGGACGGTACGGTGAAATATCTTTTCCCCGTGCGCACCACACAATCCCAACCCACCAACCCACCAACCCACCAACCCACTAACTCACCAACCCACCAACCCACCAACCCACCAACAGATCAACCCACCAAATTCGTCGAAGCGGTGTATATCCCCGACGAAGACCGTGCCACTCTGTGCGTGTCTTGCGAGGTGGGGTGCAAGATGAACTGCCTTTTCTGCCAGACAGGAAAGCAGGGTTTTGAGGGCTATCTTACCGCAGCCGACATCCTAAACCAGATTTACAGCCTGCCCGAACGTGACACACTGACCAACATTGTGTTTATGGGACAGGGCGAACCGATGGACAACCTCGACAATGTGTTGCGTTCCACCGAGATTCTTACGGCTCCCTACGCCTACGCCTGGAGCCCGAAGCGCATCACGGTGAGCAGCATCGGCGTGAAGGACAAGCTGCGCCGCTTTCTCGACGAGAGCGACTGCCACGTGGCCATCAGCCTCCATTCGCCCATCCATGAGCAGCGACTGGAGCTCATGCCGGGCGAGAAGACTATGCCCATCGAGGAGACTGTGGAGCTGTTGCGCAACTACGACTTTGCCCATCAGCGCCGATTGTCGTTCGAATACATCGTCTTTGGCGGCGTGAACGACTCGCAAACCCATGCCCGCGAGATTGTAAAACTCCTCAAGGGACTGTTTTGCCGGGTCAACCTCATTAGGTTTCACCAGATACCCAATGTACCCCTGCACGGCGCAGACGACAAGAAGATGGAGTCGTTTCGCGACTATCTCACCGCCCACGGCATCTTCACCACGATACGTGCGAGCCGTGGCGAGGACATCTTTGCGGCCTGCGGACTGCTGAGTACGTCTAAGAAGATAGCCGAAGAACGTAAGCGTTGACGATATGGCGGGATGGTGTCGACTCTCGTGGCGGGCCGCAGGGCTGTTGCTCGGAGCAGCCATCGTGCTGGCCGGATGCGACGACCGTCAGGGGTTGCTGCCTCGGTCGGGTGGCCGTCCCTATGAGGTGCTCGTCGTGGGAGACCGTTCCCAGACCGTGAGACGGGCATTGAGCACCGACGTGAAAGGCCTTCCGCAGGGCGAACCGGAGTTTGATGTGTCGAGCGTCGACAGTGCCCGCTTCACCGCTCCGCTACGAGTGGCCCGCAACATTGTGATGGTGAACATTGACCCCAACGTCTATACCGCCACGCGAATACGCTATGAGAAAAATGTCTTTGCCAAGCCGCAGATGGTGGTTTACATCGGTGCGCCGTCGGCAAAAGCCCTCCAAGAGGGTATCACGAGGCAGGGGCCGATGCTCCGCAACCTGTTGAACCGGGCGGAAATCAATGCCTCCATCGGCAGGCTCAAGCGCCAACGCAACACCCAAGCCGAAGCCATGGTCAGGCAAATGTTTGGTGTAGACCTGTGGATTCCGATGGATATGGTGTCGAGCAAGCGCGGAAAGGACTTCCTCTGGCTCAGCAACAACGCCCCCGAAGGAATGCAAAACATCGTGGTATACCGTTGTCGCGAGGCCAAGGACAAGCAGCAATACGTGATGCTGCGGGACAGCGTCATGCGGCAGAACATCAAGGGAGAGACCGACGCGATGCACATGCGAACCGTGCCCGAGACCGTTGTGGCAACGGCTGCCAAGGAGAAAGGGCGATCCATCACCATCTACCGGGGACTCTGGGAAATGTCGGGCGACGCGATGGGCGGCCCGTTTGTGAGCCACACCGTGGGCAAACTCACCGTCGAAGCCTTCGTTTTCGCCCCCGGAAGCAAGAAGAGAAACAAACTGCGGCAAATCGAAGCCGCTCTATATACATTAAAATAAGCAGAATGGATAATCATAGAAAGATCCGCGTGGCCATTACCCACGGAGATACCAACGGCATTGGATATGAGCTCATATTCAAGACTTTTGCAGAGCCTGAGATGCTCGAGCTTTGCACACCTATTATATATGGTTCGCCCAAAGTGGCTGCCTATCACCGCAATGCGCTGAATATCGATGCCAATTTCAGCATCGTAAACAATGCCTCGGAGGTGCAGGACGGTCGGGTGAACATGTTGCCCGTCTTCGATGAGGAGATTAAAGTGGAGCTGGGCGTACCGTCGCCGGAGGCCGGTCACGCTGCCGTGAAAGCCTTGGATAAGGCGATTACCGACTACAAAGACGGTCTGGTGGATGTGCTTGTCACCTGTCCGGTGAACAACAACGAACTCTCTGTTGAGGGCTTCAACATACCCAATCAGGCCAAATACATCGAGACGAGCATCGGCGAAGGCCGCAAGGGTCTCGACTTGCTCATCAACGAGCAGTTGCGTGTGGCCCTGATGACCGACAATATCGCCCTGAAAGACGTGGCTGCAGCCATCACCTTGGAGGGCATTATCGAGAAGGTGGCCGTGATGTTCACCACCCTACGCCGCGACATGCGCATCTCCAACCCCCGCATTGCCATCCTTGCCCTCAACCCCAACGACAGCGAGGAGCATCCCGGCAAGGAGGAGTCGGAGGCCATTATCCCTGCTATCCAGAAACTTGCCGATGCCGGCGTGAATGCCTTTGGACCCTACCAGGTAGACAAATTCTTCGGCGACGGCGAGTATTATGCCTTCGACGGCATCCTCGCCATGTATCACGACCAGGGCATCGCGCCCTTCAAGGCCCTCACACCCGAGAACAACATCCATTTCCTGGGTGGTCTGCCACTCATCACCACGGCCGTAGACATGGGTCCGTGCTATGACATTGCCGGCAAGGGAGTGGCCGACGAGTCGGCCCTGCGCCATGCCATCTATCAGGCCATCGACGCTTTCCGCAACCGAAACAACTTCGACGCGCCCTACGCCAATCCCCTGCCCAAGCTCTATCACGAGCGCAGGGACGACAGCGAGAAGGTGAGATTCTCGATTCCCAAGAAGCACGAGAACGCCATCAAGGAGCGTCAGCAATAACCCTTTCCAGAGATTTGCCTCATATCTTTCACCCGTTTTGTATTCCGCAGAGGATCTGCAGGGCACTGTCAAAGCCCGTCCTCGCACCATGTGAAAGATAGGGGGCAAATCTCAATAAAACCAATAGCAGTTTCAATTGAAATCATATCCACCCAAGAAAACTGAGAAATGAATAAGAAATATCAGAACGGATTCTTTATCTTCGGCATCCTGGTGCTCATCGTAATGGTCACCCAGCTCGATTTTGCACAGGTGTGGCAGGGCTTGAAGCATGCCGGCTATTGGTTCTTCGCCGTCGTCGCGTTATGGGCCGGACTCTATGTTTTCAACACGGCCTCATGGTATCTCATCATCAAGGGCGTGTGCAGCCAGAAGTCGGCCGATGCCATTCCGCCCAAGCCCGTATCCTTCGCGTGGCTGTATAAGATTACCGTCTCTGGCTTTGCACTCAACTATGCCACCCCCGGCGGACTCATGGGCGGCGAGCCTTACCGCATCATGGAACTGGCACCGAAGATTGGCACCGAGCGCGCCTCGTCGTCGGTGATTCTCTATGCCATGACCCACATCTTCAGTCACTTCTGGTTTTGGCTCATCTCGGCCATCGTTTTCTTCTTTGTCCACCCCATCAACGTTGTGCTGGGCACTCTTCTGATAGCCACCGTCGCCCTCACCTCGCTCGGCATCTGGTTTTTCACCTCGGGCTATCGCAAGGGTCTGGCCAACCGCATAATGAATGTTTTGCGTCACATCCCCTTTGTCAAGAAATGGGCACAGCCCTTTGTGGAGAAGCATCGCGAGCAGCTCAATACCATCGACCAGCAGATAGCCGCCCTGCACCGGCAGAATCCTCACAACTTCATCGGGGCCGTGCTGCTGGAGTTTTTCTGTCGCGTATTCTCGGCTTTGGAGATATTTTTCATCCTTCTGGTCATCATGCCCCACGTCAATTTCATCAATTGTGTGCTCATATTGGCCTTCACCTCGCTCTTTGCCAATCTGTTGTTTTTCATGCCTTTGCAGCTTGGCGGACGCGAAGGAGGTTTCCTCATGTCGACCACTACGTTGGGCATCAGTGCCAGCGGTGGCATTTTCGTGGCACTCATCGTGCGCATCCGCGAACTCATCTGGACGGGTATCGGCCTGCTGTTCATTAAGTTAGGCAAGAAAAGCCAGTAATTTCCCACCCTATTCCCCACCCTCCCGTTACCGGACAAAATTCCCTTGTCCGGCGGGTCGTTATGGCTTCTCCAAACGGGTCCAATCAGAGGCCTTTGCGGTTAGGGCCGAATCGTATTGCAGCTAGTATCCAAACGTCTCGCGTTTAGTACCAAATCGTGACACGATTAGCACCCAATCGTAAAACGACTGAAATTCAACGTTCCCACGTTAATTTATCCATCTTTTTCTGCCAAAATTGCAGCAATCTCGATTTTATTGTGTAATTTTGTCATCAAATGAATACATCGGAACTTCAGAAAATCAAGCAACGTTACAACATTGTAGGCAACTGCGATGGGCTGAACCATGCCCTCGACGTGGCCATGCAGGTTGCCCTTACCGACCTCAGCGTGCTCATCATTGGTGAGAGCGGTGTGGGTAAGGAGATTATTCCGCGTGTCATTCACGACAACTCGCCGCGCAAGCGCGAGCGTTATTTTGCCATCAACTGCGGTTCCATCCCCGAAGGCACCATCGACAGTGAACTTTTCGGTCACGAGAAGGGTGCGTTCACTGGTGCCATCGGCGAGAGCGAGGGCTATTTTGGCGTGGCCAACAAGGGCACCATCTTCCTCGACGAGGTGGGCGAACTGCCCATTGCTACCCAGGCCCGACTGTTGCGTGTGCTGGAAACGGGCGAGTACATCCGTGTCGGCGGGCAGGAAATCCGCAAGACTGACGTGCGCATCGTGGCCGCCACCAATGTCAACATGCGCAAGGCCATATCCGAAGGCCGTTTCCGCGAGGACCTCTACTATCGTCTGAACACCATCCCCATTCAGGTGCCGCCACTGCGCGACCGCGGCAACGACATCCTGTTGCTGTTCCGTCTGTTTGCCATGCAGATGGCAGAGAAATACCGCATCCCCAAGGTGACACTCACCGAGGACGCAAAGGCGTTGCTCCTCCACTATAAATGGCCGGGCAATGTGCGTCAGCTGAAGAACATCACCGAGCAGATGTCCATCCTCAGCGAGGAGCGGGAACTGAACGCTGATCTTCTGAAGAAATACATTCCAGAGAACCCCGACAGCACGCAGCTGGCCACAATCAACCAGCCCGGGCAGCACTCTTACGAGAGCGAGCGGGAGATTTTGTACAAGATTCTCTACGAATTGCGGGGCAATGTGTCCGACCTCAGACGCGACCTCACGAGTCTGCGCAAGCAACTCGACGACGCTCATGAGCTGAACGAGGCCATCGCCTTCAAGCACAACAACTATATCGAGACTGCACCGACACAGATGCCGGCCATCAGCAACGAGACGAGAACCATCCCCACGATTTCCCAACCGTCGGCCATCGAGGTGGAAGCCGAGGAGATCAAGGCCGAGCCTGAGAGCCTGAACCTCAGCGATCTGGGCCGGCAGATGGTGGAAAAAGCCCTTGAACGCAACGGCGGCAACCGCAAGAAGGCCGCCCAGGAGTTGGGCATCTCCGACCGAACACTCTATAGACGAATCAGACAATATGGTCTTGACAAGAAATAACAAGGCGTTGCAGCGCATCCGGAAAACGATAGACAGAAGGTGCCCGAGGCATCTTCTCATGGTCATGGTGTGCGCTACGGTACTTTCCTCCATGCTCCTCTCCTGCAAAGTGAGCTACGGATTTAATGGCGCGAGCATCGATTACACCAAGACCAAGACCATCACCATTGCCGATTTCCCCATCCGCAGTAGCTATGTGTGGGGTCCGATGGGACCGCTTTTCAACAATCAGCTGAAGGATGTATTTGCCAATCACACTCGTCTGCAGCAGGTAAAGCGCAACGGCGACCTTGTGGTGGAAGGCGAAATCACGCAATATTCGCAGCGCAACAAGTCTGTTTCGAGTCAGGGATACTCCGCCCAGACCGAGCTTTCGATGACCGTCAATGTGAGATTTACCAACAATGTGAACCACAACGAGGACTTCGAGCGGTCGTTTACGGCCACGCAGACCTATGAGACCACCAAGAGTCTAAGCAGCGTGCAGGAGGAACTTGTCACCCAGATGTGCAAGGATCTCACCGACCAGATATTCAATGCAACTGTAGCCAACTGGTAATCCACTTTACCTAAAGACTATCACACAAAACCATTATGGACATAGCAGCCCTCATTCAGCATCCCGAAAACCTCGACCGCGAGACCCTTTACGATCTCCGCAGTCTGTTGGCGCTATACCCATACTACCAGACGGCACGCCTATTGCTCCTGCAAAACCTGTATTTGCTGCACGACCCCACTTTCAACGAAGAACTCAAGCGGGCAGCCATCTATATTACAGACCGCAAGGTGGTGTTCAATCTGGTGGAGGCCGCCCACTATCGTTTCAAGCTATCGAGCAGCAACGACGAGACCGCCGCACAGCCCACGACCGACCGAAAGGACGGCAAGCGTTCCGACCGGACCATCTCTCTCATCGACACGTTCCTCGATTCCATCCCCGAGGAAAAGCCCGCCGAGACCAAGTCCAAACGCCGCCCCACCCCGGCCGACGCTGCCATCGACTACGTCTCCTATCTAATGGAAACCGACAGTGAAGAAAAAGCCGAAGAGAAACCTATCACACCGCTACTCAAAGGACAAGATTTGATTGATAATTTCATTAACATTGAAGGTAAAAAAATCAAATTAAAAGAGGAACCGGAGTATGTTCCGACCCTCGAAATTGCAGACGAGGAGGAGGCCAAAGAGGTCAGCGAAAGCTATTTTACGGAAACTTTGGCAAAAATATACATTAAGCAAGCTCGATATGACAAGGCCTTGGAAATAATTCAGCGTATAAATTTGAATAATCCAAAAAAAAATGCTTACTTTGCAGATCAAATCCGTTTCTTGGAAAAACTGATATTAAACAATAAAATAAAATAAGTAAAGATTTATGTATCCATTTTTTGTAGTTCTCATCGTCCTGGTGTCAGTGCTGATGATTGGCATCGTGCTCATTCAGGAATCCAAGGGAGGCGGCCTTTCCAGCAACTTCTCTTCCTCTAACGCTATCATGGGCGTACGCAAGACAACCGACTTCGTGGAGAAAGCCACTTGGGGTCTCGCTGCCTGCATGGTGGTATTCAGCATCATCTGCGCATACACCGCTCCTCAGGCCTCTGCAGACCAGAGCGTGCTTGAGAAGACCGCAACAGAGACACAGACCACCAATCCTACAAATACTCAAGGATTCCAAGCAGCTCCTGCTCAGGGTGCCACACAGGGTACACAGGGTGCTGCACAGCAAGGAGCTAAGGCTCCATCAGCAGCTTCTAAAGCTCCGATGGCTCCTACAACTCCTGCAAAATAAAATAAAAAAATTAGGGGATTTGTTTGGCGGAACCAAATAAATCCCTTACCTTTGCACTCGCTTAGAAATAAGCAACCAACATGGTGGATGTAGTTCAGTTGGTTAGAGCGTCAGATTGTGGTTCTGAATGTCGTCGGTTCGAGTCCGACCCTCCACCCCAGCGGAAGTCTTTCATACGAGAGACTTCCGCTTTTTTTGTCAAAAAAAGTGCTGCCTATACTTCGGGACCCAACGTGTGCCTAATTATTAAAAATAGATTTGGAGAACTCCTTAATACATGGCAACAGATCGGCTCACTTAATATATTGAACTCCTTAATACAAGGCAACAGACCGGCTCACTTAATATTTCGAACTCCTTAATACACGGCAACAGATCGGCTCACTTAATACTTTGAACACCTTAATACACGGCAACAGAGCTTCTAATACAAGACGAAAGCCTTATGATACAAGGCGAATGCCTCTACTGACACAGAACAAGAGCTTTTCTGATACAAGACAAAAGGGCTTACTGATACAAGACTAAAACCCTTCTGACACAAGACGAAGAGCCCCCCTGATATAGAAAGGAGACTCTCGATACCAAACACAAGAGTTTCTTGACACAGGACGAAGCCCCTTCTGATACAAGACGAAGCCCCTTCTGATACAAAACGAGAGCCATCCTGACACAAGGCGAAGGACTTCTGAAACTTAGGGATCGGAGCTAAAAGGCCTGTTCCATAAGCGTCCTCCCATCATCCGAATAGAGTCTGATGCTAATTACACTTGGTTTGATTTCACCTTCCCCCGATGACCCTCTAAAGAAATCCGCACTTATATTGCGTGATTTCGTCTTCCACCACTTCGGTTCCACTTATTTCCTCAAGCGATATCTTCTGACAAGAAGCGGCCTACAGGCACACAGAAACAATGAACAACTGGCATAAATTTGTCTTTCTCATGAATTATCAAAGGGTTAGTTATAATATTGAAAAGCACAAAATACCGACGACAATCCCGCGCAACCGACCCAAAAAGAATTTTATGATTATATTTTTTCACAGGCATTTCGTCACCATCTTATTAATAACCCCTCTATCAAACCTATTCAAGAATGAGTGTTAAAAACCAAAACAAAAGGCAAATCCTTGTGTTAAATATTGTCAACATTACCTGCTTGCACGAATAAAACGAAGTGCTTTTTTGTAATTTTGCATAAAATGAGAAGATTGATTCATAAGCAACAATGGTCAGCATGGATACTGATTGCAGTATTCTTGCCTGTGTTGCTGATGTCTTCCATTCATCATCACCCGGCCGAGAATGCTGCTGTTACAGAGTGTTACGATTGCATTCACCATATACAGCACCCTGGCCACATCACGACGACTGCTCATTCTTTAGACAGCTGCGTACTCTGTCACTTCCTTATGCTGACATACGTAGCTGGGGGTATCATTGCCGTCATTAATGTTATCACATTCTCTTATCGTCAGCGCATTCGTTTTCAGGAAACAGTATGCGTCACCGCATGTGGTAATCCCTATCTCAGAGCACCTCCTATCGGGTAATTGTCACCATCTTTATACTATAGAGACCCACGGGCATCAAGCATAGCTCATGGTCTTCTCCCTTTTAAATTTTCTGGCCTGCCCATACTTTCTCAGTCTTCCGCATATCGGCAAATTGCCGATACCGCGTTATATTGACAAGGTCTGCAGCGTCATGTCATCCCGGCTCCAAACCGTCGGGAAATCATTTATCAACAGACAATTACAAATGAAAAAGATATTTACGTTGATGATTCTCATGGCCGTGTGCCTCTGCACCGGTGCCGAACCAATCATCAAGACCACCTCACTTTCCGGCCAAGTAACCGATGCTGTCGACAAATCGGCACTGATTGGCGTATCCATTTATATCCCCGAGCTGTCTGAAGGCACCACCACAGACATGAACGGGAACTACCAACTCAACGACCTACCGGCCAAAACAGTGACCGTGCAGGTGAGCTACCTCGGACACCAAACCATTATCCAGAAAATCGATTTGGGCACAACCACCAAGGTCAACTTCGTGATGCAGGAGTCTAATGCACTGATCAACGAGGTCATCGTTACCGGACTCTCTGGCAACTCGCTGATGAAAGAGTCGCCTACGCCCATAAGCGTAGTGACCCCGAGCGAACTGATGCAGACCTCCTCGACCAATATCATCGATGCCATCGCCCACAATCCCGGCATCTCGCAGGTCACCACCGGCAGCGGAATCTCCAAGCCCGTGGTGCGCGGACTGGGCTACAACCGCATCGTGACGGTGAACGACGGCGTGCGTCAGGAAGGTCAGCAGTGGGGAGACGAGCATGGTATCGAGATCGACCCGCAGACTGTGAACAGCATCGAAATCCTCAAGGGGCCCGCATCACTGATGTATGGCTCCGATGCTATGGCCGGCGTGCTCATCTTCCACGATGCCCCCACCCTGCCGCGTGGTACCGTGCATGCCGATGTCTCTACCGAATATCAGACCAACAACGGGCTCTTCGACTATTCGCTCCGTCTCGCCGGCAACCAGAAGGGATTTGTATGGGGACTGCGCTACTCCGACAAGATGGCACATGCCTACAAGAACAAGTACGACGGCTACGTGCTCGGGTCGCAGTTTCGCGAGCGCGCCCTGTCAGGACTTCTGGGTCTGAACCGCAGCTGGGGCTACAGCCACCTCAAGCTGAGCTACTATCACCTCACCCCAAGCATGAGCGAAGGCGACCGCGACGAGGCCACGGGCAAGTTTGTCAAAGGCGTGATGGCAGACGGGGAAGAGCAGACCGTGATCCCCACCGAGGACGAACTCAAGACCTACGGCAAGTCGGTACCCTTCCAGCAGATACACCATTACAAGGCCGTGCTCGACAATTCCATCTACATTGGCCAGGGCACGCTCAAGGCTATCCTTGCCTATCAACAAAACCGCCGGCAGGAGTATGCCGAGCTCGCCACCCCCGACACCCCGGGACTCGACTTCTTGATGCACACCATGAACTACGACCTGCACTACACCACACCCCTCAGCGAGGGCTGGAACGCCACAGCAGGCATCGGCGGCATGTACCAACGCTCGCTCAACAAGGGCGAAGAGGTGCTCATACCCGCCTACGCGCTCTTCGATTTCGGCGTGTTTGCCACGACCAACTACAAACTCGGCGCATGGAATCTGAGTGGCGGACTGCGTTTCGACACACGCCACGTACATAGCTTTGCACTCGAAAACCGATTCGAAGACTTCTCCCGCAACTTCAACGCCATCACCGGAAGCATCGGTGCCGTGTATGCCATCAACGATAACATGAACCTCCGGTTGAATCTCGCCCGCGGTTTCCGAGCCCCTAATCTCAGTGAGCTTGGCTCCAACGGAGAACACGAAGGCACCTTCCGCTACGAGCGAGGCAACAGCAACCTCAAGCCGGAGCACAGTTGGCAGATGGATGCAGGATGGGACTATACCTCTTCGTGGCTCTCCGCACAGGTTGCACTCTTTGCCAATTTTATCGACAACTATGTTTTCACCCATCGTTTAGCCGGTGTCACAGAAGACGACCTCCCTGTCTATCAGTACACTCAGGGCAATGCACATCTGGTTGGAGGTGACATCAGCGTCGACATCCATCCGGTGGAACCACTTCACTTTGAAAATGCATTCTCATGGGTCAACGCCGTGCAAAACAATCAGCCTGCCGAGAGCAAGTACCTCCCCATGACTCCGGCACCACGCTGGACCAGCGAACTGAAGTACGACTTCATCCGTGATGGCAAAACCCTCAACAATCTCTTTGCAAAGATAGGGCTGGATGTAAACTTCCGTCAGAACCATTTTTTTGCTGCCGACAACACCGAAACAGCTACCCCGAGCTACACACTGCTCAACGCAGCCATCGGCACAGACATTCTCGTCAAAGGCCACAAAATCATGTCTGTCTGCATCACGGGAGACAATCTCACAGACCGCGCCTACCAAAGCCATCTGAGCCGCCTGAAATATGCAGCCGTCAATCCGCTCACAGGGCGGCAGGGCATCTTCAACATGGGACGCAATTTCGGTATAAAAGTGATGGTGCCGATTGACCTGTAAACATTCTGAGACATGTGCCGAGTCTGGAGCCGACAGCCGTTTCCACTCCGGGCTACGGCAATGTTTTTCACACATTACAACCGTTTTTTATAGCACAGCTATCATAAAATTCAGATTAGAAAGTTATATTATTAGTTTTTTAAAGTACACAACTATGAAGAAAATCATCTTATTTGCCGCAGCCTGCGCCATGTTCGCAGCTTGCAACAACACCGGCAAGACTGCTGCCAACGCCAACGGCGAGGACTCCATCGCAGACTCCTTACAGGCAGCTACCGCCGACTCTGCCATCTATGAGGGCATGATGCCCGCCGCCGACACCTACGGCATCCGCTATCATGTAGCCATCGCCAAGGACTCCACCAACGGCTTCGACATCGAGGAGGCCTATATGAAATCGGAGAATGAAGTGGACACCGCCCGCTATTACAAAGGCATAGCCGACGTCATCAAGTCTAAAGACGGACAAAAGACCTATTATAGCTTCGACACCGACGGCACCGAGAGCATCAAGTTTCTCATCGTAAACGACAGCACTCTGCGCATGGTCAACGACCAGCTGGAGGAGCCCATCGCCAAGAAAGGCATGAACTATGACCTGAAGCTCAGAAAATAATCTGAACGATACACCATAAAGAAATCCACCGACACATCCTTTCAAAGATGATATCGGTGGATTTTTCTTGTGAGTTACTGTCGTGATTATCTCGTCTGTTTTTCTTTTTTCTCCACGTGTTTCAGGGCTTTCCTTACAGCCTTCAGATGAGTTCTGTAGGACTTCATCTGTTTAGAATATTCCTTAAGGCTTCTGCCAGCCTCAACATAAGTTCTTTTCGCATCAATCATCTGCGTTTTGGTTTCGTCTATCTTGCTTTTCAGATTATCGTAATCATTCTGAGCCTTCTCGGCAATAGTCATCAACTGCTCGGTCGGCATTGTGTGATAGTCGTCCGGATTCTCATCCTGGGCACTCACCGTCTGCAATCCCGCAACTACTGTCAAGGCAACAGCAAATAACAAAGTTTTCTTCATATCTCTGATGTGTTGTAAATACAATCTGTTAATAGATAAATGGAGACTCTTCCATCCTCAGTTCACTGCCTCTGCTCCATGAACCGTTCAGCATGCAAAGATAGAGAATAATTTGGAAATAAAAGTCCACCCCTTGTAAATTCTTCTAATAAATAAACTGCTGTATCCACCCCTTCCCCCTCCCATCGACACTTGTTGCATCCTACGCATCCCTGCCTGTTCCCAACACCAGAAACAGGCATAATGTAAACATTATTCAACAAAACACAGTCAACAATTACATTGCCATTAGCCCTTCAACAACAGTTTTTCTATAGCATCCCATGCTCCCGTCCATCCCTTTTTACCTCTTTTCTATCCGAAAATCACCATTTTTCTTCACTTTTTAGACTAAAATTCGTTGAAAAACCGCCTTCCTCGTCTCGCGATTAGGTACTAATCGTCTTACGATTAGATAGTAATCGTCATGCGAATACTATCTAATCGCGATGCCTTCGTTTGTCAAGAAAACACAAGTTCCTTTCAATCAGACGTTTACAAAAACGCTCATTTTTCGCGTTTTCCCATCCATTTCCTTCCTCTTGCGTTCCACTGGCCATTTCATCCCTATTTCTTCAACATATTTCATCATGATTTTTACCTATCTCCCCAGCAAGGACCATTGCCCAACAAACCTTGAGGAGCGACACAAAAAAACGAGAACAAGTCTTCCGACCTGTCCTCGTTTGTATGCTTGGAGTGGAGCTGGTGGGATTCGAACCCACGTCCAAACAGGGAAACCATACGCTTTCTACACGTTTATTCCAGCCTTCGATTTTCGTGTGACGGCAAGACCTGGACCACCAACCGACACCTTAGCCTCTAAATTTCACCCATGCATCGAGGCCTACACGAGCTATTTCCGATTTTCCTGCACCGCTAATCCCTCAGATTCGGAACAACATCCTTGGAGCGATGTCTCGTCCCATCATCTAATGACGGGATAAAGCCAGTAATCTACTGTACTTCGATTAGGCAGCGAGAGCGTAACTGTTTTCGCCAATTAAATTTTTGATAACTGAGATTAAGGAGCCAGCCACCTACGCTCCGCGTGCTTACGTACCATCTCATCCTGCTGTCAAATCCAGTCAACCCCATGTCATTGAGTCTGCTGTCTTGCAACAAAACAGAGAGTCCAAAAGCCCCGTTACACTGCTTTTCGGCCACCACTATGGTCGGTTTGCAGGATGTCACGGGCATCTTTGGGCTGCAAATATAAGCAAATATTTTAATATTCAACGGGTTTTGAGGGAAAATTTTAGGGTGAAAATCATTTTTCTCCGCCTTATCAGCATCCATGAATAGGATGCAACACCTATGGTTTCCCGATTCCGTTTGTTTCATCTGGCGATGACAAACGTTGTCAAACCAATGTTGGATTATGGTAGTAATGTTTGACATTTTATCCATTTAGAACCGTCAAAACTGCCTGATTTTCCTCAAATCGTTGTATCTTTGTTGACAGAAAACATAAAATTTTTATTGTTTTGCTTAGCTTTTCCACACGCTGAAGGGTATTAAGGGTATATGAAGCAAACGACAACAAACATAGAACGGCTGTTCCGACAGCATTATGAGAGGATGTATCGACTGGCCAGAACGATACTCTTTGATGCCGACGAATGCCGCGACGTGGTGAGCGATGTGTTCGAACGATTGCTCAGCGAGTCCGTGGTGCTGTTGCCCGAGACCGAGGAGGCCTATCTCCTGCGCAGCGTGCGCAACCGCTGTCTGCACGTCATTGCCCACAAGGACGTGCGCGAACGGGTGGGCCGACTGCTGTTGGAGAACGCCGACACCATCCTTTCCGACCACGACGACGAGCGGCTCGAACGGCTCATGCGCATCATCGACCATCTGGAGCCACCCGTCCGGCAGCAGATTTTGCGCCTGCGGTTCCTGCAGGAAATGTCCTATCAGGAGGTAGCCACGGCGGTGGGCGTGAGCAAAGTGACCGTCTACAACCATCTGTCGCAAGCTGTAGACACCATCAAGAAACTTTTTAACGAAGCAAAACAATGAAAAACGAAACCATCAACGACAAGCGGGCGATGCTGCTCGACATGCAGGAGCATCCCGAACGATACACCGACGACGAAATCCAAGAGCTGTTGGCCGACGAGGATGTGCGGTCTTTCGCCGAGACACTGGCCGCCACTAAGCGGGCCATGACACACCAATCCACCGAAGAAGTGGATGTGGATGCGGCGTGGCAACGCTTTGCCGATGCCCACCCCACTCCCCACCACAACTGGCTGAAGATAGCCGCTGTCAGCTCGGGCGTTGTGTTTCTCTCGGGCATGGCATGGGCCGCAGCCGTGCAGCTGGGCCTGATCGGGTCGCCACGGAAGGCAGCCGACACTCCCCGCAAGTCGCAGACGGAGCTTCGCACACCCGCCGACACGCTGGCCACAGACACCCTCCGCACCCCGAAAGACTCGGTAAGCATGGCGCCTGTGACCTTCGACAATGCCGAACTCGGCACCATCCTCACGCAGATGGGCGCGTTCTATCATGTCGGCGTGGCTTTCCAGCAGGAGTCGTCCCGCCACATCCGTCTCTATTTCCAGTGGGACAAGCACCTCGACCTGCAACAACAGGTGGAACTGCTCAACAGTTTCGACCGCATCAGCATCACCCTGAACGACAACCAACTCAACGTAGACTAAGCCATGAAACACTTTTTTCTCTATCTGCTCTGTGCCCTGGTCCTTCCGCTTCAGGCGCAGCGCATCACCCGACAATATCGCAACGTGTCGATGGCCGACGCCCTGCGTGAGCTCAACACGCTGCAAAAGCGATACACCGTGAACTTCATCTACGACGATTTGGAGGACTTCCGCTTGACGACGGAGGTGCGCGGCAAGAGCGTGCCCGATGCCCTCCAGCAGATCATCGGGTTCTATCCCATCACCGTGACGCAGAAGGGCGACGTGCTCCTCGTGGAGTGTACGCACAAGACCGAGCGCCATCTCACCGGCAAGATTATCGACGAGCAGGGCGAGGCGGTGGCCTTTGCCAACGTGCTGTTGCTCTCTCCCACCGACTCCAGCGTCATTGCGGGTGGCGTGAGCAATGAGAGCGGTGTGTTCGTGGTGCCCTATGAGCCGGCCAAAGTGCTGGCCAAAATCAGCTATGTGGGCTACAAGACGTTCTACCGCATATTCACAACCGAGCAGGCCGGCACCATTCGTCTCCAGCCCGAGACCCAGACGCTGACGGCGGTGAAGGTGAAAGCTCTGCGCCCACAGTACAAAATGGCGAAGGGCGGAATGAGCATCGATGTGGAAAACTCCGTGCTCAGTCAGGTGGGAACGGCGCAGGACGTGCTCGGTCAGTTGCCCCGCGTGAGCGTAGACGGCTCGGGCGGTGTGTCGGTCTTTGCCAAAGGCAATCCCGAAATCTACATCAACAACAAGCTCGTGCGCAGCAATCAGGACCTCGTCAACCTGAAATCGACCGACATCAAGGCGGTGGACGTCATCACAAGTCCCGGTGCACAGTATAATGCCACGGTGAAATCGGTGATCCGCATCCACACGAAGAAGGTGCAGGGCGACGGTTTCAGCTATCGGGCAGACAACAACGTGAAGATGAACAGGCGCTGGTCGGGCTTCCAGGAAGACTACGTGAAGTATCGGAAGAATGGTCTGGAGGTGTTCGCCGACGGCTATATCTCGACCATTAACAATGATGAGACCACCCATATATGGCAGGATATCCAGGGCACCGACCACATACATATCGACCAAAACCTGCTGTCAGAGGAACGGTCGAATTATCTTCATGGCAAGGCAGGAGCGAGCTACGACTTTGACAGCGACAACTCCGTGGGCCTCTCCTATACCATCGACAAGAGCTTCAACAAAAGGGGGCAGGCCATTGGAGCCACGCAGGACATCTACCGCAATGGAGATTTGCTGGGCCATGTGGCCCAATCCGTCGACCAGCGGGGCAGCGAAGGTCCATCTCATGAGAGCAATGCCTATTACATAGGCAAGTGGGGCAAACTCGACATAGACCTCAACGCCACCTATGTATGGAACAAAACCACCCAAAGCATGTACGAAACCGAAGAAAGCCAGCAGGTGGAGAGCCGCGCGGTGAACACGTATAATGCCCAGCACAACAGGCTATGGGCCGGCAAGCTCATCCTCTCCTATCCTGTTTGGAAAGGCAAACTGAGTTGGGGAACGGAGCTTTCGAGCACCTATTCCAAGGGCGAATACACCAATCAGGAGGGATATGTGAAGGCGTCGCTCACCGAAGTGAAGGAGAAAAACACGGCCGGATTTGCCGAATACGAGTTCACCGTGGGGCGATGGAACTTTGATGGCGGCGTAAGATACGAGTATGTGAAGTCTGACTACTACTCTTTTGGTGAGCGACAAGACGGTCCGAGCCGACGATATGGCAACTGGTTCCCCTCGTTCTCGGCCTCATGGCAGAAAGATATGTTAGGTTTGCAACTAAGCTACAGCTACAAGACCACGCGCCCCAACTATAATAGTCTGCGCGACGAGGTAATGTATGATAACCGATTCTTCTATGAGGGCGGCAATCCCTACCTCGTTCCAACGAAGATCCACAGCCTCGACCTCGGACTAACCTACTCTTGGCTGAGCGTCGGCGCAGGCTACAACTACAACAAGGACAACATGGAATGGTGCGTGACGCTATACAACGACCAGAGCATCGGATTCCTGCGCGACCTCAATTTTGACCATAGCCAAAGCGTCTACGCCTCGATTGTGGCTTCGCCCAAGTTCGGATGGTATCAGCCCACCGCCGAGGTGGACTACGAACAGCAGTTTTTCAACGCCAAGGACTACGGCGGGTCGCGCAATCTCAACCGCCCCGGCTTCCGGTTCTCCCTTCGCAACCGACTGGTGTTTCCCCACGATTTCACGGCAATGGTCAACTTCCAACATTCCACAGTCCAATATGCAGGCTTCATCAAAAATGGCTCAAAGTCCAACCTCAACGTGCAGTTCATCAAGTCGTTCCACAACAAGCTGTGGACGCTCAACTTACGTATATACGATATTTTGCGCACGGAGAAAATAAAAATGGATATGTATGGCATCAGTGCCTCACTGGGCAAGCAGGCCTACGACTACGACCGCCGCGTGAGTTTCACTGTGACCTACAACTTCAACTCTACCCGGAGCAAGTATAAGGGTACAGGTGCGGGCAACGCAGAGAAGCGCAGACTATGAGGGGAATGACGAATTTGGAATGACGAATGGGAATTGATGGCTGACGAATGAGAATTGATGGCTGACGAATGAGAATTGAAAAATGAGGAATTGCCTATGGAGAAAGCCATAGGTGGATGCGATATCACATCAGGATTATTCTGCGTTTTCAGGCCCGTCAGGATGGTATCAACCTGCAAGCGAGACGCTCTGGCGGAGCCGAAAAATGATATTTCATAGTCTTTACCATGAGGAATACCCCGTTTTTTAACACAAAATTCTCTCTCGAAAAGGCTCTGGCGCAGTGCGTCGGAGCCTTTTCACATTTACAATACCATGTTCCTGAGGGTTTCCCGCACACATTCTTCGGTATTGAGTGGACAAAGTGCACACCCCCACGCAGCACTGGTTTATCTCACACAGAGGCACAGAGGGGAAGGAGGCTGCGCAGTTTATTCTGCCCATACGGACTTTTAGGAGTACACAGAGAGGCTGCGCCACACGATTCGCAATGGTTCTTACACATCACTCTGCCTATGCTTCCAGCTCCAAAGACTCCTTGACTCTGTGTAAACATTTGCCTTTTTATACTGATGATACTTCTTGGCCAGTACTACAAGTTTTTGCGGAGATGGTAGTTTTTATTCTCCGCACATTTGCGAAGAATAAGTCGTCTATTCTCCGCAGGGGCACTAATGTGCAGTGTGAGGCTCAATGTAAAACACGGAAAGCGCACCCCACTCACACCCCAGAAACTGCGCTTTTGCGTTCATTGCGAGAAAAAACATACCCCGCATGGCTCTGCAACATCCGCGACATCTGCGAGAGAAAGATGCCTCCGTATAGCACCGTAATATCCGTATGAGAAAATTCAGCCCTCGTTTTCCGCAAAAAAGATAAAGAAACCCGCAATGAAGGTAGGCCGAGGTATCGAAGAAAAGCCTATCTTTGCAAACAGAAAACCAAACAAGATTGATAGATGAGAAAAAAGAATGTAGTGGTGCTGTTTGGCACCGGAAGCATCGGACAGGCCATTGTACGCCGCATCGCCGCGGGCAAGCATGTGGTGCTGGCCGACTATAGTTTGCAAAACGCCGAGGCTGCCGCCCATACGCTGGAGGACGCTGGATTTGAATGTTCCACCCTCCGCGCCGACCTCGGCTCGCGCGAGGACATCCGTGCGGTGGTGAGTGAGGCACAGCGATGGGGCGAGGTGACGCAGCTGGTCAATGCCGCCGGCGTGAGTCCGTCGCAGGCCTCGGTGGAAGAGATCCTGCGTGTGGACCTTTACGGCACGTCGGTGCTACTGGAGGAGTTTGGCGAAGTGATGGCCGAGGGTGGCGGTGCGGTGATCATCTCCTCACAAAGCGGCCACCGTCTGCCTGCCCTGCCGCAGGAACAGAACGACGCGCTCGCCCTGTCGACCCCCGAAGAACTGCTGCGTCTCGACTTCATCGCATCGATTACCGACACCCTCAAGGCCTACCAGTATTCCAAACGCTGCAATGTGCTGCGGGTGGCACGTGAGGCCACGCAGTGGGGCAAGCGTGGGGCGACCATCAACAGCATATCGCCCGGCATCATCATCACGCCTCTGGCCAACGACGAGCTGCACGGACCGCGCAAGGATGGCTATCTGAAGATGATACAAGGGTCGCCGGCCGGACGCGCGGGCACACCCGACGAGGTGGGCGATCTGGCCGAGTTTCTGCTGTCGAGCCGTGGCCGTTTTATCACCGGTACAGACATTCTCATCGACGGCGGCACCACGGCCAGCTACTGGTATGGCGACCTGCAATACCTGAAAGCGACCCATTAACCCCAAAACGACAGCTTATGAAAACATTCAAAAACCTGTTGCTGCTCTTGGTGGGACTGCTGGTCTCACTGTCGTGTAACGGCAACCAGCGACGCCAAGCGCAGCCATCACAACAGAAAAAGACAATGAAGACAACAGCAAACAAGCCTGAAGGCAAGGTGCTCATCGTGTTTTTCTCCCACGCCGGAGAGAACTACGCGGTGGGAAACGTGAAGGTGGGCAACACCAAATTAGTGGCCGACGAGATACAGCAGGCCACCGGCGGCACGGAGTTTGAGGTCGTGGCCGAGAAAAACTACGACATGCCCTACAACCAACTCATCAAGATTGCCCGGTCGGAGACCGAGAACGGCGAGAAGCCGGCATTCCGTGGAGAGGTCGACAACATCGCCGACTATGACACGATATTCATCGGAGGCCCCATCTGGTGGGGCACTTATCCGCAGGTGATGTTCACCTTCTTCGACCGCTACGACCTCAACGGCAAGACCATCATCCCCTTCTCCACCCACGAGGGCAGCGGACTGGGCAGCATCGTGAGCGACCTCCGCCGGCTCTATCCCCAGGCCACCATCTCGCATGCCAAGGCTTTCACGGGCCACAAGGTGCGCCAGTCGATGGCCGATGTGGACCGATGGCTGAAAGACATGGGGTATTAGGTTGATCAAAGGGAATGCGTCGGGCCGTCTATCCCTGTCAGCTAACGAAGTAGCTACGATGTAACCCCTTGGGCCTTCCATCATGCCGTTTCCTGACCAAACTATATTTTGACGAAAAAGCACTGTGAAAAGCAGTGCTTTTTTCGTGGGATTCACTATCTTTGCACCATGAAATTGCTCACGCCAGTGCTCAGCATCACGGGGTCTGACAATACCGGTGCCGCCGGTATTCAGGCCGACATCAAGACCATCACGGCCTTGGGCGGCAACGCATTGACTGCCGTAACCACCGTGACCGTGCAGGACAGCGGGGGCATCCAGAGCATACTCGACCTGCCGCGCGACATGGTTGTGGGGCAGGTGAAGGCCATCATCGACGACCACCACCCCCGTGCCGTGAAGGTGGGAATGGTGCGCGACGCCGAGACCATACGGGCCTTGAAGCATGAAATCATCGGGTGTCCGCAGATTGTGCTCGTTCCAGGCATCGTCACCTCGCACGGCCGTCGGCTCCTCAGCGACGATGCCATCGACGCTTGGCGGCGTGAACTCATTCCCGAGGCCACGCTGCTGCTCTTGCGATGCAACGAGGCCGAGCTGCTCCTGGGGCGCACCATCCACTCGGACGACGACATGTTGACCGCCGCCGAAGCCCTGACGGAGATGGGGGCCAGGGCCGTTTTGCTGCGCGGCGGACACCAGGTGGAGGGCCGACTCACCGCCCTGCTCTACGGCGCAGGCCGTCCACAGTTTTTCACCTCGCAGAACACCGAGGGCTGGCAGCGTCACGGCGTGGGTGGAGCACTGTCGTCGGCCATCGCCACCCGGCTCGCTCTGGGCGACGACATGGGCACCGCCATCCGCCTGGCCCACGACTATCTCCACTCGCAGGTGGTCTATGCAGTGGAGCCCAACGGCCAGCGGCACCGACCCGCCGACCTCTACAACCAGTATATGACGCTCATTGCGGCCCACTACCGCACGGCCCACGGCGTGGCCTACTATGCCGACCGGCTGGCCATCACGCCGAGATACCTCTCCCAAATCACCTCGCAGGTGGTGGGAAAGACACCCAAACAGGTCATCGACGACTATCTGATGAAGGAGTCGGAAAGCCTATTGGGGGCCTCACGCCTCACCGTTAGCGAGGTGGCCGACCGGTTAGGCTTCTCGTCGTTGGCCATGTTCAGCAAGTTTTTTGCCTCGCACGAGGGTTGTCCGCCCAACGAATACCGCCGCAAACTGGGCGATTTATGATTTTCAGAACATAGTTTTACGATAAAGGAACGGTTGTTGTGCCGTTCCTTTTTTTATTTTTAGTTTTGCGCCCAGAATATCAATCACAACAAAAAGACAATGGAAGACAGAACAACTCTCAACCGCAACCTGGCCCAGATGCTCAAGGGCGGTGTAATCATGGACGTGACAACCCCCGAACAGGCCCGCATCGCCGAGGCAGCAGGAGCCTGTGCAGTGATGGCGCTGGAGCGCATTCCGGCCGACATCCGTGCCGCTGGCGGCGTGTCGCGCATGAGCGACCCCAAGATGATCAAGGGCATTCAGGAGGCCGTGAGCATCCCCGTGATGGCCAAATGCCGCATCGGCCACTTTGTGGAGGCCCAGATTTTGGAGGCCATCGAGATAGACTATATCGACGAGAGCGAGGTGCTCTCTCCGGCCGACGACGTGTATCACATCGACAAGCGCCAGTTCAAGGTGCCGTTTGTGTGTGGTGCCAAGGACCTCGGAGAGGCGCTGCGCCGCATCAATGAGGGTGCGACGATGATCCGCACCAAGGGCGAGCCGGGCACGGGCGACGTGATTCAGGCCGTGCGCCATATGCGCATGATGCAGAGCGAGATGCGCCGATTAGTGTCGATGAGTACCGACGAACTCTACGAGGCCGCCAAACAGCTGCGCGTGCCCTTTGACTTGGTGCAGTATGTGCATGAGAACGGCAAACTGCCCGTGGTGAACTTCGCCGCCGGTGGTGTGGCTACGCCCGCCGACGCTGCCCTGATGATGCAGCTCGGAGCCGAGGGTGTGTTTGTAGGCAGCGGCATCTTCAAGAGCGGCGACCCCGCGAAGCGTGCACAGGCCATCGTGAAGGCGGTGACCAACTACGACAAACCGCAGATGCTTGCCGAACTGAGCGAGGACCTCGGCGAGGCGATGGTGGGTATCAACGAGAGCGAAATTCAGCTCCTTATGGCTGAGCGCGGCAAATGAGAATAGCGATATTAGCCCTTCAGGGGGCCTTTGCTGAGCACCAGCAGATGTTCGAGAGGCTGGGCGTGGAGTCGTTTCTCGTGCGCAACATGGCTGACTGGCAGCAACCCAAGGACGGACTCATCATCCCCGGCGGCGAGAGCACCACGATGCTCAGGCTCATCCGTGAGCTTGGACTGCAACAACCGGTGACCGATGCCATCCGCGGCGGACTGCCTGTCTTTGGCACCTGCGCCGGACTTATCATGCTCGACCACGACCATCTCGGCACAATGGACATCACCGTGAAGCGCAATGCCTATGGCAGGCAGCTCGGTAGCTTCGTCGCCCACGAGGACATTAAAGGCATCGGAACCTTCATGATGACGTTTATCCGTGCGCCCTACATCACCGAGGTGGGACCAATGGTCGACGTGCTGGCCACCGTAGACGGACACATCGTGGCCGCGCAGCAGGGCAACCAGCTTGTCACCTCGTTCCATCCCGAACTGAACGAGGACACCCGCATCCACGAATATTTCCTGAAAATGTGTCATTAGAACATTGGGTTACGACTGAAAACGATACCGTCGGAGGAGCAGTTTTGTCAATATTCTTCTGAAATTTCAGTCGTTGGGAAATCTTATCATCCAAGTGATTTTGTGTGCTTCCGAGGCCATCACGGCCTCATCGGAGTCGCAAAATCACTTGTTTTTTATACCATTTTGGGTGTTTTTCACGAAGGAAAGGGCCTTTTTATGGTTCCAACTCTATGTTTTCGCCTTGCGATTAAGGCCTAATCGTCTTGCGATTAGATAGTATTCGTCCTGCGATTAGATAGTAATCGCAAAACCATCTTTTGTCAAGAAAATACAAGTCGTTGCTGTTCAAGCATCTGCGTAAAGCTCATTTTTCGCTCCATTCCTCTCCCATCCACTGAATTTTATTCCACCATCGTGTTTTGAACGCTATTCTTCAAGATTTTTGGTAGGGAATAAATTGTAGAAGTCTGGAAGGGTGTTTAGGGATGAATGGGATGCGGGAGTGGAGATTTTGGTGTCCACAAAAGACACAAAAAAACACAAACGAATAATGTTTTATTTTATTGAGAGGGCCATCAAAGATGGCCAAAGACACAGACATTACATTGTTTTATGCCATTCAAATACCATGTTTATGCCATTCAAATACCAGATATTCAAGAATAGTACAATTTTTCAAGATATGAATGATAAGCCCGGCCACATGAAGTCAAGCGATCAGACCTCTGCGAATAAGAAAGCGACACTTATCACTACATGATTCATGAAGGAAATATCAAGAGCAAGAGCAGCCGGGACGATATCAGCTGGTTGCGATTTCTTGCCAAAGATTATCCGTTGGGGGCAGGTATATTATCCAAAAGGTTCGCTGTTGAATAAGGTAGGCAGGTTTCCATGCGACCGGTCGCTGGCCCTCGGCAAAGTCAGAATATGCCGAAGGGCTTAGAGTTTCATCAGCTAACCATCTTAGAAAATCTCTACCACCCTCTGATTAACCACAGATGGAAACAATGAAAAACCATAATGGAACTACGAATTACACGGTGATGGAAGTGAGTGTAATTCGTAGTATAAGAATGTTATTATGTTACTATGTCTTTTATTTACGATGTCTTCAATTTACTATTGATAACATCAGATGGTGGTTATTAACCAGATGATATCAATAATCAGTCTATGCCATCGCCCTTAAGACTCTCGATATCCTCCGGCTCTGCAGCTGCAGGCTTCTCCTCTATCTGTGTTTGCGGAGCAACCTCCTCGGCTGGCTGCGCCACAGGAGCGTGAGCCTTCTCGTAGGCTTTGCGACAGCGATACACCATGATGGCATTGACGAGGTCTACCACACCATATACCATCATGCACCATCCAATGATAAACAGAGGTGCCGAAGCGATGAGCGTAGGTTTGAAAATAGCTATCAATCCGATAAGCAACACTATCGTGGGGAACACCCACCAGAAGAAACCGATGCGGGCATACTTGAGTGCAGAGGCCAGATTGAAAAACTGGTTCAGTGCCCCAAGGATGAGGATGGCGGCCAAGACATACATCAGTCCGTTGACAAACATATTGGGGGCTAAGGCCAACAGCGCACCTAAGACGATGCTCCCAATGCCGACAAGAGGAAAAGCGGGAACGGCAGGGGCAATGGGATTGCCCTGAGCGTCGAACACCTGAACACTGTCGTCACGACGTTTGGCAGAGAAATAGGCCATGCAGCTGATGAGACCCGAGATAAGGAAGAGCAAACCGATAGCAATGGTGATGCCGGTGACGGTCTCCTCGCGATACTTGATGAGCAGGGCACCCACGGCGATGGCACAGATGGCACGGAATATACTGCTTTGGAAAACTTTCATCATAGGATTATGGATTTATATGATTTCTGCAAAGTTAATTGAACTTTTCGGAAAAAACAAGGCTCAACTCACATTAAATTTGTAATTTTACCGACCGATAACACAAAGCAGACCAAGGATGACAACATTATATCTGGTGCGCCACGGAGAAACCATCGACAACAAGGCGCAGATTATGCAGGGACAGACACAGGGCGAACTCAACGAGACCGGACGCCAGCAGGCACGCGAACTCAGTGAGAAGATGCGGGCAGAGCGAATCGACGCTTTCGTGTCGAGCGACCTCCACCGGTCGGTGGAGACCTGCGAGATCATTGCCCGGCCCCATCAGAAGCCCGTGGTGCAGACACCGTTGCTGCGCGAGCGCGACTGGGGTAGCTTCACCGGACGGTTTATACCCGACCTGAAAGATGTGGAGTGGCCCGATGACATTGAGACGCTGGAGAAGATGCAGAGCCGCGCCCGCAACTTCCTCACATGGCTCAAGGTGACCTATCCCGACCAGACAGTGCTGGCTGTGGGACATGGCATCATCAACAAGGCGGTGCAGAGCGTCTATTTCCGCAAGCCCATGAGCGAGATACACCGCATGACCAACGCCGAAGTGAGGGTGCTGGTGCTGGGATAATTTATAATTGATAATTGATAATTGACAATTGATACACCCGCCATTCCACATTCCTCACTCGTCACTCCACATTCACACACCCGTCATTCCA
>JAEAMQ010000018.1 GCA_016901395.1 Prevotella sp.
CAGATAGCTCGCGCGATGTTTTGTAATTCCGCAGAGGTTACGCTATTCGCTACACGGTGGCATTTCTGTAGCAATGTAGGGACTTGCCCCGTGCAAGTCCGCAACGACATAGCCCTCTTGCAGGTATATCCCCCTGTGGCAAAAGGAGAATGGAGATATTCTCAGATAAACCTTGCGGAGCAAGGAAGAAAGATATTGTGCGATGAGCATTTACCATGCGCGAGCCAAAAGAAAAGATATTCTCCGGATATTCTGAGATGCCGCAAAGCGGCGCGGAGAAAAAGCATCTTACTATTGAACTAAATCTCCTTTGTCGCCTCGCGCAACCATTCCTGCTCCTCATGGTCGAGATGGGGGGCGAGTTCGGTGTAGACACGGCGGTGGTAGGCGTTAAGCCAAGCGAGTTCCTCGGGCAGGAGTTCCTCACGGATGATGGGTGTGGTGTCGATGGGACAGAGCGTGAGGGAGTCGAACTGGAGGAAGCGTCCAAACTCGGTTTCCATGTAAGGCGTGATGAGTAGCGTGTTCTCCGTGCGCACGCCAAACCGTCCGGGCAGGTAGAGGCCAGGCTCATCGGTGAGCGTCATGCCCGCCACAAGGGGCGCAGGCATATATTCCATGCGTATCTGATGGGGTCCCTCGTGCACGTTGAGATATGACCCGACGCCATGTCCCGTGCCGTGGAGATAGTTCAATCCCTCGCGCCACATCGCCTCGCGCGCCAAGATGTCAAGTTGGGTGCCACTCGATCCCTCGGGGAATTTGCAGAGTTCCAGTTGGATGTGGCCCTTGAGCACGAGCGTATAGACATGGCGTTCCTCGTCGGTGAGAGGCCCGAGGGCGATGGTGCGGGTGATGTCGGTGGTGCCGTCCTGATATTGCGCCCCACTGTCGAGCAACAGCAGTCCGCGCGGTTCCACGGGGATGTCGGTCTCGGGCGTGGCCTCATAGTGCACGATGGCCCCATGTTTGTCATAACCGGCGATGGTGTCGAAACTGATGTCACGGAACAACGGCTGTTCGGCACGCAGCGCGGTGAGCTTGCGGTCGATGGAAATCTCGGTCTGCCCACCAGCTTCCACCGCCGGTTTCAGCCACCGCAGGAACTTCACCATCGCAATGCCGTCCTTCAGCATCGCACTGCGGTAGCCCCGGATTTCAGTATCGTTTTTTTTTGCTTTCATCGCCGGGATGGGCGATGCGAGTCTCACGATTTCCTTCGTGTGCACCTGATGGTAGAGCGTGTAGCACGTCTCCACCGGGTCGAGGAGTATGTTGTATTCAAAATAGTCGGCCAATCCCTGTTTCACCTCGTCGTATTCGGCCAGTCTCACGCCCTCGGCAGCAAGATAAGCCTGCACCTCTGGCGTGATTTTCACCTTGTTGCAATAGAGCGTGGCATCCTTGCTGCTGATGAGCAGATAGGCCACAAACACGGGGTTGCAATGCACGTCGCTGCCCCGCAGGTTGAGCGTCCACGCTACATCGTCGAGTGCCGACACGAGCATGCCGTCGGCGTGAACCTCACGCAGGGCCTTGCGGATGCGCCCAATCTTCGACGATGCAGTCTCGCCGGCATACTCCATCGGTTGGATAATCACCTTGTCTGTGGGGATGGCAGGTCGGTTGCGCCATATCACGGCCAGCGGATCGAAGTTGGTGCGCACCGTGATGCCACCCTCGTGACGCAGGTCGGCGATGAGCGCCTCCACGTTTTGCGTGCCATAGACCATGCCGTCGACACCCACCTCGGCACCATTCTTCTCGCGCAGTTCCTGTCCGAGCCACTGCGCGATGGTGGGGGTACCCTCTATCTTCAGCTTCATCAGCTGAAACTCCGTACCCTTGAGCTGGTCGGCCGCAGCCAGGAAATACCGGCTGTCGGTCCACAGTGCCGCACTCGTCATGGTCACCACGGCGGTGCCGGCCGACCCGGTGAACCCACTGATCCACTCCCGTCCTTTCCATCTGTCGGGCGTATATTCGCTGTTGTGGGGGTCGGTACTCGGGAAGATAAAGGCATCGAGGTGCTCCCGCTCCATCACTTCCCTCAAATCTGATAATCTCTGCTGAATATTCATGGGACATTTAATTTGTAAAACAGACATGGCAAAGATAGCGGTTTTAAGAATAAACAACAAATTAAAAACGAATAAATAGTGAGTTCAACTTAATTTTTAGTAACTTTGCATTCATGTCATGCGGAGGCTCCGGATGTCTCTCTCACCCCCTTCAAAAACGGAATATCTTATAATTAATACACTTAATATTGTAGTTATGAACTATTTAACAAACGACAAACTTCTTATCGTAGGTGCCGGTGGCATGATCGGCTCTAACATGGTACAGAGCGCTTTGATGCTCGGCCTTACTCCCAACATCTGCCTGTATGACATCTATGAGCCGGGTGTTCACGGCGTGTTCGACGAGATGCAGCAGTGCGCTTTCCCCGGTGCCAACATCACTTACACCGTAGATGCTGAGGAAGCCTTCACAGGTGCCAAATTCATCATCTCTTCTGGTGGTGCTCCCCGTAAGGAGGGTATGACCCGTGAGGACCTGCTGAAGGGCAACTGCCAGATCGCAGCCGACTTCGGTGAGAATATCAAGAAGTATTGTCCCAGCGTTAATTTCGTTGTGGTGATCTTTAACCCCGCTGATGTTACCGCTCTTACCGCCCTGATCCACTCTGGTCTGAAGGCCAACCAGCTCACCTCTCTCGCTGCCCTCGACTCCACTCGTCTGCAGCAGGCTCTCGCTCTGGAGTTCGGTGTTCAGCAGGATAAGGTTACCGGCGCTCACACATACGGTGGTCACGGCGAGCAGATGGCAGTTTTCGCTTCTCAGGTGAAGGTAGACGGCAAGCCTCTCTCTGAGATGGGTCTCTCTGCCGAACGTTGGGAAGAGATCAAGCACCACACCGTACAGGGTGGCTCCAACATCATCAAGCTCCGTGGCCGCAGCTCGTTCCAGAGCCCCGCTTATGTAGCTGTGAAGATGATTGAGGCTGCTATGGGTGGTGAGAAGTTCACCTTGCCTGCAGGCTGCTACGTCAACGACGAGAAGCTGGGCTTCAAGAATGTGATGATGGCTATGCCTACTACCATCGACACCACTGGTGTTCACTATGTGGCTCCTCAGGGCACTGCCGACGAGATGGCATCTCTCAATGCTTCCTACGAGCACCTCTGCAAGATGCGCGACGAGATTGTTGGTCTCGGCATCGTTCCCGCAGTGGCTGACTGGAAGAATGACAACGCCAACCTCTAAGACACTATCATATCGGTCGACAGCATCATTCCGTCGACCGATTTCTTATCTCATAAGGATTACCCACCATGCTTCTGCCTACGGCATGGGCTGGTGGGTAATCCTTATTTTTTGCCTTTTTGTTTTTGCAAAAATCTCTTAGTCCTGTATTGCCAAGATATTCTGAAGGCATCTTGGTCCAATCATCCCTTGCATCCCTTTGGGAGAACACCATGTCCAAGGCGCATCAACTAATTATATATTATTGTATAAGGTGCGCGGTATTCCCGTTTTATCTGTTGGCCAAAGAAAAGTATTGTTGCGTTCATTGCGTTTATGGCGAGAGGAATTTTCTCACGAAAGTTATGGAAAGCGGAAAAATGTTCCGCGTGAAAGAGTAGAGACTATGCTGTTGCGTGCATTCACGAGGGGTGTCCATACAGGGTGTGAAACACAGGTGATTATCAATTCATTTGCGGTTACTGCCGAACCGCTGTGCGATTCGATAGTAACCGCAAAGGGGGCTGAACACGACGGGTTGAGTAGGGGAAAAGTGGCATGAAAACACGGGATTTTTGTTGTCCACAAAAGACACAAAAACGACAGTCACCCTCATTTTGTGTCATGTTTCATCGGGCCATCTCAGATGGCCAAATCCACAGACAAATGCTTCTTGGCACGATTGCACTCCCGTCGTCTTTAGGTTTTCTCACGGAAATTTCGGAAACAACGGAAACACGTTCCGAGTGGATAAAGCCTGAAAATAATTAGTGAAATTCGTAGTTGATAGATTATGGCATAGGGTGAGCGGGTTTCCGTTTCATCCGCCGGCCGCTGGCGGCCCTTGGTGGAATCGAAATGTGCCGGATGGTTCTGTTTCTTCCGTTTCATCCGTTGTTCAAAAAATACAGTTGCGTTAATGGCGAGAGGAATTTTCTCCGCGCTGCTGCGCAGCATCTCAGAATATCCGGAGAATATCTTTTCTTTTGGCTTTCGCATGGTAAATGCTCATCGCACAATATCCTTTTCTCTTGCTCCGCAAGGTTTATCTGAGAATATCTCCATTCTCCTTTTACCAGAAGAAAACAATGAAGGGAATATGTCTATCAGAGGGCTTTGTTGTTGCGGACTTGCACGGGGCAAGTCCCTACAAGAGCAAGAGTCCTGCCACCGTGTAGCGAATAGCGTAACCTCTGCGGAATTTCAAAACGCCGCGCGAGCTATCTGTGCCATCGGCACCATCTGCGAGAGAATAAATAGCGTTCATTGCGTTTATTGCGAGAGAGCTTCCTCCGCACCACTGCGTGGCATCTCAGAATATCCAGAGAATATCTTTTTCTGTGGCTGGCGTGGTGGAAAATGCTCATCGCAGAATATCGTTCATCCTTGCTTCGCAAGGTTTATCTGAGAATATCTCCATTCTCCTTTTACCACAGGGCTATATACCTGCAAGAGGGCTATGTCGTTGCGGACTTGCACGGGGCAAGTCCCTACATTGCTACAGACCTACCACCGTGTAGCGAACAGCGTAACCTCTGCGGAATTTCAAAACACCGCGCGAGCTATCTGTGCCATCTGCGGCATCTGCGAGAAATTAAAAATTGCGTTCATTGCGTTTATGGCGAGAGAGCATTTGTTCAGAATAACTTTCATGCTACCCATATTCTGAGGCTCATCACATGAAAATCCCATCAAATATTTGTTTAATTGAAAAATAAGCAGTAATTTTGCACCGCAATTTGTGGCATTGTCCCCATTTGCAAGGTATTACATTAAAAATTTAAACCAAAACAAAATGATTATTGTACCCGTAAAGGATGGTGAGAACATCGAAAGAGCTCTCAAGAAGTTCAAGAGAAAGTTTGAAAAGACAGGTGTGGTGAAGGAGCTTCGCTCTCGTCAGCAGTATGACAAGCCATCTGTCTTGAAGCGTCTCAAGATGGAACATGCCGTCTACGTACAGAAACTGCGTCACGAGGAGGAATAAAAACTCCGCGAAAAATTTGGTAGTTTAAATTAATTTCTGTATATTCGTTGCCGAAAAGGTCGAGTAATCGACGTTATGGCAGCGTATGACAATGATTGAAGAATTTTTGAACTATCTGCAGTTTGAGCTTCGGCGCTCACCACTGACGGTAAAAAGCTATTCGGAGGATCTGAATGCCTTTGAAGTTTTTTTCAAAGATTCGAACGATCAACTCACATGGGAGTCGGTAGACTCCGATGTCATTCGTAACTGGATGGAGAGTATGATGGATAAAGGAAACAATGCGACAAGCGTGAACAGAAGGTTGTCGGCGTTGCGTTCCCTTTATCGTTTTGCACTCTCCCGAGGTGTGGTCAGCCAAGACCCAGCGCGCCGCATTGAAGGCCCTAAGAAGGCCAAGCCGCTGCCCCAATTTCTCAAAGAGAACGAGATGGACAGGCTGCTTGATGATGCGGAGTGGGGAACATCATATAAAGAAGTGCGTGCGCGTACTATTATAATGACGTTCTATGAGACGGGAATGCGATTGGCCGAATTGATTGGGCTGGATGACAGTGCCGTAGACTATGTCAACCATCAGTTGAAGGTCACCGGCAAGGGCAGCAAGCAGCGCATCATTCCTTTTGGAGCTGAACTGGAGGAAAATCTCAAACGATTTTCGGTACAGCGAGACCGGGAGGTGTTGCGTGAGGACGAGGCCCTTTTCGTCACCGATAAAGGACGACGCATGACGCGCGAGCAGGTGCGTGCCGAGGTGAAGCAACACCTTGCGCGAGTTTGTACGTTGAAGAAACTTTCGCCGCATGTGCTTAGACACACCTTTGCCACGTCGATGCTCAATCATGGTGCTGGAATAGAAAGTGTAAAGAGGCTGTTGGGACATGAAAGTGTCTCTACGACGGAGATATACACTCATACCACCTTCGAACAGCTTAAGCGAGTGTATCATGAAGCCCATCCAAGGGCATGAGTTTAACCTTTAAAAAATGGAGGTAACTATGGAAGTTAAGATTCAGTCGATCAAATTCGACACTACCGAGAAGTTACAGGCGTTCATCGAGAAGAAGGTCGCCAAGTTGGAAAAATCATTTGAAGACATTCAGAAAGTAGAGGTGCAATTAAAAGTTGTAAAACCTGCCACTGCTCTAAATAAGGAAACCAGTATTACCGTGGCAGTGCCGGGAGGTGGTCCGCTCTTCGTGACGAAGACCTGCGACACCTTTGAAGAGGGCACAGATCAGTGTATAGATGCCCTGCGGGTACAACTCGAAAAATTCAAGGAAAAATTGAGAAATCATTGAAAAATTCCTCGAAAAGTTTTGGGGATTAAAAAATAAATAGTATCTTTGCAGCCGTTTTACAACAAGTCCTACTTTAGGTCGCTAAGCGGCTGCGGGATATGCCTCTTTAGCTCAGTTGGCCAGAGCACGTGATTTGTAATCTCGGGGTCGTTGGTTCGAATCCGACAAGAGGCTCTCCCGACATACGACAGAGGTTTTTGTAAAACGCAAAGACATAGAGGGTGGTTACCAGAGTGGCCAAATGGGGCAGACTGTAAATCTGCTGGCTCTTGCCTTCGGTGGTTCGAATCCATCACCACCCACTTCTTCAGTCCAAGACTGTAACTGCGGAAATAGCTCAGTTGATAGAGCACTAGCCTTCCAAGCTGGGGGTCGCGGGTTTGAGCCCCGTTTTCCGCTCGAAATTTGCTGTAATAGCTCAGTGGTAGAGCACTTCCTTGGTAAGGAAGAGGTCCTGAGTTCAACTCTCAGTTACAGCTCCACTTCTTGTCTGACTAAATCTGGCAGAAGAAAAACTAAATCATACACTGATTATATTTAATTTATTATAATAAAAAAGTAAAGCTATGGCTAAAGAGACGTACGTGCGCACGAAACCGCATGTTAACATTGGTACAATTGGTCACGTTGACCACGGTAAGACTACTCTGACCGCAGCTATCTCTAAGGTGCTGCATGAGCGTCTGAACACAGGTGAGGATGTTAAGTCTTTCGATCAGATTGACAATGCTCCTGAAGAGAAGGAGCGTGGTATCACCATCAACACATCTCACATTGAGTATGAGACAGAGAAGCGTCACTATGCACACGTAGACTGTCCGGGTCACGCTGACTATGTGAAGAACATGGTTACTGGTGCTGCTCAGATGGACGGTGCAATCCTCGTTTGTGCTGCAACAGATGGTCCTATGCCTCAGACACGTGAGCACGTATTGCTCGCTCGTCAGGTAAATGTTCCCCGTCTGGTTGTTTTCCTGAACAAGTGCGATGATCCTGAAGTTGATGAGGAAATGATTGACCTCGTTAAGATGGATATTCAGGACCTGTTGACCTCTTACGGCTATGAGGAGGACTCTCCTATCATCACTGGTTCTGCCCTCGGTGCACTGAATGGTGTTGCTAAGTGGGAAGACTCTGTTTTGGAGCTGATGAATGCTGTTGACGAGTGGATTCAGGAGCCTGAGCGTATGGTTGACAAGCCTTTCTTGATGCCTGTTGAGGACGTATTCTCTATCACTGGCCGTGGTACTGTTGCTACAGGTCGTATCGAGGCTGGTCGTTGCAAGATTGGTGACGAAGTTCAGCTGCTCGGTCTTGGCGAGGACAAGAAGTCTACTATTACTGGTGTTGAGATGTTCCGCAAGATTCTTGAGGAAGGTGAAGCTGGTGACAACGTAGGTCTTTTGCTCCGTGGTATTGAGAAGACAGAGATTAAGCGTGGTATGGTAGTTGTTCACCCGGGTGCTATTACACCGCACGATCACTTCAAGGCTTCTGTATATGTGCTGAAGAAGGAAGAGGGTGGCCGTCACACTCCGTTCGGCAACAAGTATCGTCCTCAGTTCTATCTCCGTACTATGGACTGTACTGGTGAGATTACTCTCCCTGCAGGTGTAGATATGGTGATGCCTGGTGATAACGTAGAGATTGAGGTTACTCTTATCTATCGTGTTGCCTTGAACGAAGGTCTTCGTTTTGCCATCCGTGAAGGTGGTCGTACCGTAGGATCTGGTCAGATTACTGCTATTCTTGACGACGTTAAGGAGGCTTAATCTAAGCTAAGGTTTTATACAAACTATATAGAGTCTCCGCAATAGCGGTTGCGGAGACTTTTTTACGGGTTTAGCTCAGTTGGTAGAGCACTGGTCTCCAAAACCAGGTGTCGAGAGTTCGAGTCTTTCAACCCGTGCAAAATAGAAGATAATATGTTTAAGAAATTAGTCAATTATTGCAAGGCTTGTTACGATGAACTTGCGCATAATACTACTTGGCCGACACGTGCCGAACTAACTCACAGTGCAGTGATTGTATTATCTGCTTCCCTTGTTATTGCACTGGTAGTGTTCGCAATGGATCTCGTGTTTAAGAACCTAATGGGTATTGTTTATCCAGGTTAATCATTCAAGAAAAATGGCTGTAACAGGAAAGAATTGGTACGTGTTGCGTGTTGTTAGTGGAAAAGAAGCTAAGTTGAAAGAATACATCGAGGCTGAAATGAAACACAATACGTTGCTCGCTGATCACGTTTCTCAGGTGTTAATACCGCTTGAGAAGCAGGCGACTGTCCGAAATGGCAAGCGTGTCGAGAAGGAGAGAACATCCCTTCCCGGTTATATTTTTGTTGAAGCCGAACTCATAGGTGATGTGGCTGCGACCCTGCGGTTTATGCCTAATTGCCTTGGTTTTCTTGGAGGGTTGGATAATCCCAATCCGGTTCCACAGTCACAGATCAATCGTATGATTGGTGCTGCCGAAGAGAGTGAGATTGATAATGAAGTATCAATTCCTTATGTTCTTGATGAGACAGTAAAGGTGATGGATGGTCCATTCTCAGGTTTTGAAGGAGTGATTGAAGAAATCAATACGGAAAAACGTAAGCTGAAAGTGATGGTCAAGATCTTCGGACGTAAAACTCCGTTAGAGCTCGGTTTTATGCAAGTTGAGAAAGTTACAGAGTAGTTGTTACGAACATCTTTGTGCTTTATAAATTTCATTTATTTTTAATTAGAAAGAAATGGCTAAAGAAGTTGCTGGATTAATCAAATTACAGATTAAAGGTGGCGCTGCAAATCCTTCCCCTCCCGTAGGCCCGGCTTTGGGTTCTAAGGGTATCAATATTATGGGATTCTGTAAGGAGTTCAACGCTCGTACCCAGGATAAGGCTGGTAAGATTTTGCCGGTTGTTATCACATACTACGCTGACAAGTCATTCAGTTTCGTTATCAAGACTCCCCCTGCAGCTGTTCAGCTGAAAGAGGCTGCCAAGGTAAAGTCTGGTTCAAGTCAGCCTAACCGTCGCAAGGTTGCTTCTGTTACCTGGGATCAGGTAAAGGCAATTGCTGAGGACAAGATGGCCGATTTGAATTGCTTCACTGTTGAGAGCGCAATGAGACTCGTTGCAGGTACTGCACGTAGTATGGGCATCACTGTAAAAGGGGACTTCCCTGAATAATTAATAAACTTCAATTTAAGTAAGTAAAATGAGTAAACTGACAAAAAATCAGAAATCAGTAGCTGAGAAGGTTGAAGCAGGGAAGGCATACACTTTGAAAGAGGCTTCGGAGTTGGTAAAGGAAATTACTACTACCAAGTTTGATGCATCTCTTGACATTGATGTACGTCTTGGCGTAGACCCACGTAAGGCTAACCAGATGGTTCGCGGCGTGGTTACACTTCCGCACGGAACTGGTAAGACTGTTCGTGTACTCTGTCTTTGCACACCTGATCAGGAAGAGGCTGCTAAGGCTGCCGGTGCTGATTATGCTGGTCTCGATGAATATATCGACAAGATCAAAGGTGGATGGCTTGATATCGACGTTATCATCACAATGCCTTCTTGCATGGGTAAGGTTGGTCCTCTGGGACGCTTCCTTGGTCCTCGTGGTTTGATGCCAAACCCTAAGAGCGGTACTGTTACGATGGACGTTGCTAAGGCTGTTGCTGACGTTAAGCAGGGTAAGATTGACTTTAAGGTAGATAAGGCTGGTATTATTCATTCATCAATTGGTAAGGTTTCTATGACCGCTGATCAGATTTTTGGTAATGCCAAGGAGTTCATCAATACGATTATTCGTTTGAAACCGGCTGCCGCTAAAGGTACATACCTCAAGAGTATCTTTATTTCAAGTACAATGAGTAAGGGTATCAAGATTGATCCTAAATCAGTTGAATAACTCTAAAAGTTTGGTAAAATGAAGAAAGAAGTAAAAGATACTATCATTGTTGACCTTGGTGAGAAGTTGAAGAAGTATCCTCATTTTTATCTGGTAGATGTTACTGGATTGAATGCAGAGGCTACAAGTTCACTTCGTCGCAAGTGTTTCAATCAGGAGATCAAGATGGTTGTAGTGAAGAATAACCTTCTTCACAAGGCTTTCGAGGCTTCTGAGATCGATTTCTCTGAACTTTATGGTGTATTGAAGGGTAACACTGCTGTTCTCTTTGCTGAGACTGCTAATGTACCTGCAAAACTCCTGAAGGACAAAGATATTGTAAAGGCCGGAGTTCCTTTCTTGAAGGCTGCTTATGCAGAAGAGGGCATCTATGTTGGTGCTGACAAACTTGATGAGTTGTCTTCTATCAAGAGTAAGAACGAGGTTATCGCAGATATCATTGCTCTGTTGCAGTCTCCTGCAAAGAATGTTGTTTCTGCACTCCAGTCAGGCGCAGGCACTATCCATGGTGTGCTCAAGACTTTAGGCGAGCGTCCTGAATAAATCCATAAAGTCAAAATTATTTTTAACGAAAACAATAAAATTTTAGAATAAAATGGCAGACGTAAAAGCTATTGCAGAAGAGTTAGTAAATCTTACTGTTAAGGAAGTTAATGAGTTGGCAACAGTCCTGAAGGACGAGTACGGAATTGAGCCTGCTGCTGCAGCTGTTGCAGTTGCTGGTCCCGCAGCAGGTGGTGCTGCTGGTGCAGCCGCAGCTGAGGAGAAGACCTCTTTCGATGTTGTCCTGACTGATATCGGTGCTACCAAGCTCCAGGTTGTAAAGGCTGTTAAAGAGGCTTGTGGTCTCGGTCTGAAGGAAGCTAAGGCTCTCGTAGAGGGTGCTCCTGCTACAATCAAGGAAGGCATCTCTAAGGACGAGGCCGAGAACTTGAAGAAGGCTATCGAGGAGGCTGGTGCTAAGGTTGAACTGAAGTAAGCCCTTTGAATATGAAACGCTACATTGGCCTTAAATAGGACAATGTAGCTGTTTTGTTTAAAAAATACTACAAATGGTTAGGATTTGCCCAGTCGGTGAGTCCTAACCTTTTTATGTCTTTATAGACATTTTTCTCTTCTACTCCCGTAGGAGTTCAGGTATTAGATTAATATTTTATTTATGTCAAACGTCATTAATAATAGAGAAAACTTTGCCAGCGTTCAGAATCCGTATCCCTATCCGGATTTCCTTGACGTACAGCTGAAGTCTTTCAAAGATTTCCTCCAGTTGGATACACCACCCGAGGAGCGCAAGAACGATGGCCTGTATAAGGTGTTCGCAGAGAACTTCCCTATCACCGATACTCGTAATAACTTCGTGCTTGAGTTTTTGGACTACTATATCGACCCGCCGCGCTATTCCATATCGGAATGTCTGGAGCGGGGTCTGACTTATAGTGTGCCTTTGAAGGCTAAGATGAAACTTTATTGCACTGACCCTGATCATGAGGATTTCGGTACGTTCATTCAAGATGTCTTCTTGGGAACTATTCCTTATATGACTGATAATGGTACATTCATTATCAATGGTGCAGAGCGCGTGGTAGTTTCTCAGTTGCACCGTTCTCCGGGTGTATTCTTTGGACAGGGTGTTCACGCCAATGGTACTGTGCTCTATAGTGCCCGTATCATTCCCTTCAAGGGTTCTTGGATAGAGTTTGCTACCGATATTAATGACGTGATGTATGCTTACATCGATCGTAAGAAGAAATTACCAGTAACAACTCTTCTCCGTGCCATTGGTTATGAGAGCGATAAGGATATTCTCCAGATTTTTGACCTTGCCGAGGAAATCAAGGTAAACAAGCGTAACCGCAAGGAACTCATAGGTCGTCAGCTTGCAGCTCGTGTGTTGAAGAGTTGGAATGAGGATTTTGTTGACGAGGATACGGGTGAGGTTGTTACTGTAGAGCGCAACGAGGTGATTCTTGAGCGTGAGACAGAGATTACCGAGGAAAACCTCGATGCCATTCTGGAGAGTGGTGCTTCGACTGTCCTTGTGCATAAGGATGCCGAGTCTGCCAGCAAGTACGACATCATCTTCGAAACTCTTAAGAAAGATACCAGCAACTCTGAAAGAGAAGCTGTAAATTATATATATCGTCAGTTACGTAATGCTGACCCTGCAGATGATGCGAGTGCACGCGAAGTATTCCAAAACCTGTTCTTCTCTGACAAGAGATATGATTTAGGTGAGGTGGGTCGCTACCGTATCAATAAAAAGTTGGGTGAGAACATTGACATGGATGTTCGTGTTCTGACGAAGGAGGATATCATCGAGATTATCAAGTATCTCATCAAGTTGATTCACTCCAACGCTATGGTCGATGATATCGACCACTTGTCAAACCGTCGTGTGCGCACCGTGGGCGAGCAGCTGGCCAACCAGTTCTCCATCGGTCTGGCACGTATGAGCCGCACCATCCGCGAGCGTATGAATGTTCGTGACAATGAGGTGTTCACACCGACCGATTTGATCAATGCCAAGACTATTTCCAGCGTTATCAACTCGTTCTTCGGTACCAACCCGTTGAGCCAGTTCATGGACCAGACCAACCCATTGGCCGAGGTGACCCATAAGCGTCGTCTCTCTGCTCTTGGTCCTGGCGGTCTGTCTCGTGAGCGTGCCGGCTTCGAGGTGCGTGACGTTCACTATACCCATTACGGACGTCTGTGTCCTATCGAGTCTCCTGAAGGTCCTAACATCGGTCTGATTTCATCTCTCTGTGTGTATGCTACCATCAATGAGCTTGGTTTCATTGAGACACCTTACCGTAAGGTGGCCAACCATCAGGTGGATCTGAACAATAATGACGTGGTATATCTCACTGCCGAGGAAGAAGAAGGCCGTTTGATTGCTCAGGGTAATGCTCCTTTGAAGGAGGATGGAACATTCATCCGAAGCTTTGTTCACTGCCGTTATGCAGCCGACTTCCCCGTGGTTGATCCGGATGATGTGAACCTCATGGATGTTTCTCCTCAGCAGATTGCATCTGTCAGTGCCAGCTTAATTCCGTTCTTGGAGCACGATGATGGTCACCGTGCCCTGATGGGATGTAACATGATGCGTCAGGCTGTACCTTTGCTCCACAACGATGCTCCTATCGTGGGTACCGGTCTGGAGAAGCAGGTTTGCGAGGACAGCCGCACGATGATTACCGCCGAGGGTGAGGGAACTATCGAATATGTAGATGCAACTACCATCCGTATTCTCTATGATCGTACTGAGGATGATGAGTTTGTCAGCTTCGAACCGGCTATCAAGGAATACAGCATCTCTAAGTTCCGCCGTACCAACCAGAACATGACTATCGACCTGCGTCCTATCTGTAGCAAGGGACAGCGCGTGAAGAAGGGTGATATCCTCACCGAGGGCTACGCCACCGAGAATGGCGAACTCGCTCTGGGCCGTAACCTCCTTGTGGCATACATGCCCTGGAAGGGATACAACTATGAGGATGCTGTCGTGATTTCCGAGCGTATGGTACGCGAGGACGTGCTTACCTCTGTTCATGTAGACGAGTATTCTCTTGATGTTCGCGAGACCAAACGTGGTATGGAAGTGTTTACCAGTGATATCCCCAACGTCAGTGAGGAAGCAACCAAGGATCTTGATGATAATGGTGTGATCCGAGTAGGTGCTCGTGTTGAGCCGGGCGACATCATGATTGGTAAGATTTCACCTAAGGGCGAAAGCGATCCTTCTCCCGAGGAGAAACTGCTCCGTGCCATCTTCGGTGACAAGGCCGGTGATGTGAAGGATTCTTCATTGAAGGCCAATCCGTCATTGAGTGGTGTCGTTATTGACAAGAAACTCTTTGCTCGTGCAGAGAAGACCCGTGAGTCGAAGAAGCAGGATAAGATTTTGCTCCAGAAGATTGATGAGGAATACGAGGCTAAGAGTGATGAGCTGAAGAATATGCTTGTAGACAAACTCATGACCTTAACTGAAGACAAGTCTTGTCAAGGTGTGAAGGATTATACCGACGCAGAGATTATCACTAAGGGCAGTAAGTTTACAGTAGCTGCTCTGAAGAATCTTGAATACGATGGCATCCAGAGCAACGGATGGACCGAGGACGAGCATACCAACGGTATGATTCAGAAACTCATCATGAACTATATCCGCAAGGACAAGCAATTGGCTGCCGAGCAGAACCGCCGCAAGTTTGCCATCACTATCGGTGACGAGCTTCCTTCGGGTGTTCTCAAGATGGCTAAGGTCTATATCGCTAAGAAACGTAAGATACAGGTAGGTGATAAGCTGGCCGGTCGTCATGGTAACAAAGGTATCGTATCAAAGATTGTTCGTACGGAAGATATGCCATTCCTTGAGGATGGTCGTCCTGTAGACTTGGTGCTGAACCCGATGGGTGTGCCTTCTCGTATGAACTTAGGTCAGATTTTTGAGGCCATTCTTGGTGCTGCTGGTCGTAAGTTGGGCAAGAAATTTGCTACGCCTATCTTCGATGGTGCCAAGTTGGAGGATTTGAAAGAGTGGACCGACAAGGCAGGCCTTCCTAACCTGTGCTCTACCTATATTTATGATGGTGAGACTGGTGAGCGCTTTGACCAGCCTGCAACAGTGGGCGTGACCTACTTCTTGAAATTGGGACACATGGTTGAGGACAAGATGCATGCTCGTTCTATCGGTCCGTACTCACTCATTACCCAGCAGCCGCTTGGTGGTAAGGCTCAGTTTGGTGGACAGCGTTTCGGAGAGATGGAGGTTTGGGCCCTTGAGGGCTTCGGAGCCAGTCATGTGCTTCAGGAGATGTTGACCATCAAGAGTGATGATGTCACCGGCCGTTCTAAGGCATACGAGTCTATTGTGAAAGGTGATCCAATGCCAACACCGGGTATCCCCGAGTCTCTCAATGTGCTGCTCCATGAGCTCCGCGGCCTTGGATTAAGCGTGAAGTTGGATTAATTAGAAAATTGATTAGTTAGAAATATGGCTTTCAAAAAAGATACAAAGGTAAAGACTAATTTCACGAAGATTACCATTAGTCTCGCTTCTCCCGAGGAGATTAAGGAAAATTCGTTTGGCGAAGTTACCAAGCCCGAAACCATCAACTACCGTACTTATAAGCCTGAGCGTGATGGTCTTTTCTGCGAGAAGATCTTTGGTCCAACCAAGGACTATGAGTGCGCCTGTGGCAAGTACAAGCGTATCCGTTATAAGGGTATTGTCTGCGACCGTTGTGGTGTGGAGGTGACAGAGAAGAAAGTGCGTCGTGAGCGTAGTGGACATATCGAGCTGGTTGTGCCAGTTGCTCATATTTGGTATTTCCGCTCATTGCCCAACAAGATTGGCTATCTTCTTGGTCTGCCGACCAAGAAATTGGATTCTGTTATCTATTATGAGAAATATATCGTCATCAAGCCGGGTGCTTTGGCTGGTGCCAAGGATGTTGAAGGTGTCGAAGAACTGAATGGTTCTCATAAACTTGACCTTCTTTCTGAGGAAGAGTATCTCGATATCATCGATAATCGTCTCGATCCTAACAATGACCTGTTGGAGGATTCTGATCCAAACAAGTTTATTGCCAAGATGGGTGCCGAGGCCGTTCTCGACCTGTTGAAGAACCTTGACCTTGATTCGTTGAGCTATGAGCTTCGCGATCGTGCCAACAACGATTCCAGTCAGATGCGTAAGACCGAGGCCTTGAAGCGTCTGCAGGTGGTGGAGGCTTTCCGTAGTTCCACTGCGGTGAACAATCCTGAGTGGATGATTCTCAAGATCGTACCGGTTATCCCGCCCGAACTCCGTCCGCTTGTACCATTGGATGGTGGTCGTTTCGCCACATCAGACCTCAACGACCTTTATCGTCGCGTCATCATTCGTAACAACCGTCTGAAGCGACTCATGGAAATCAAGGCTCCTGAGGTGATTCTCCGCAACGAGAAGCGTATGCTCCAGGAGGCTGTCGACTCATTGTTCGACAACAGCCGCAAGGCCAGCGCCGTGAAGAGCGAGAGCAATCGCCCGTTGAAGTCACTCTCCGACTCTTTGAAGGGTAAGCAAGGCCGCTTCCGTCAGAACCTGCTCGGTAAGCGTGTCGACTATTCTGCTCGTTCAGTAATCGTCGTTGGTCCTGAGTTGAAGATTGGCGAGTGCGGTCTGCCGAAGTTGATGGCTGCCGAGCTTTACAAGCCGTTCATCATCCGCAAACTCATCGAGCGCGGCATCGTGAAGACTGTGAAGAGCGCCAAGAAGATTGTTGACCGTCGCGAACCCGTAATCTGGGACATCCTGGAGAACGTGATGAAGGGTCATCCTGTGCTCCTCAACCGTGCTCCTACACTCCACCGTCTGTCGGTGATGGCGTTCCAGCCGAAGCTCATCGAGGGCAAGGCTATCCAGCTTCACCCGCTGGCTTGTACCCCGTTCAACGCCGACTTCGATGGCGACCAGATGGCTGTCCATCTCCCGCTGAGCAATGAGGCTGTGCTCGAGGCTCAGATTCTGATGCTCCAGAGTCATAATATCCTCAACCCGGCCAATGGTGCCCCTGTTACCGTTCCTTCTCAGGACATGGTGCTCGGTCTCTACTATATCACCAAGATTCGTCCGGGTGCCAAGGGTGAGGGCCTCACCTTCTATGGTCCGGAGGAAGCTATCATCGCCCACAACGAAGGTCGTTGCGAGGAGCATGCTTTGGTAAAATGTTATGTTGACGATGTTGTCGACGGCAAGCCCGTTCGCCACATGGTGGAGACCACCGTTGGTCGTATCATTGTGAACGACATCATCCCGAAGGAAATCGGTTTCTTTAATGGTATCATCTCCAAGAAGTCACTCCGTGGTCTTATCGCTGACGTTATCACTTCTGTGGGTATGGCTCGTGCCTGCTCATTCCTCGATGGTATCAAGAACCTCGGTTACCACATGTCCTACGTGGCCGGTCTCTCCTTCAACCTCGACGATATCATCGTGCCTGTGGAGAAGAAGGAAATCGTGAAGAAGGGTCAGGACGAGGTTGACGAGGTGACTGCCAACTTCGATATGGGTCTTATCACCGATAAGGAGCGTTACAACCAGGTTATCGATGCCTGGACACACGTCAACGACAACCTGAAGAAGGCAGTGATGAAGCACATGACCGAGGACGACCAGGGTTTCAATGCCGTGTATATGATGCTCGACTCCGGAGCCCGTGGATCTGCTGACCAGATTGCACAGCTCGCCGGTATGCGTGGTCTGATGGCCAAACCGCAGAAGGCTGGTGCTGAGGGAAACTCCATCATCGAGAATCCTATTCTGAACAACCTGAAGGAAGGTATGTCTGTGCAGGAGTACTTTATCGCCTCTCACGGTGCCCGTAAGGGTCTTGCCGATACCGCTATGAAGACGGCCGATGCCGGATACCTCACCCGTCGATTGGTTGACGTTTCCCACGATGTGATCATCAATGAGGAAGACTGTGGTACACTGCGTGGTCTGGAGTGCCGTGCCTTGAAGGATGGCGATGAGGTGATCTCTACCTTGTCCGAGCGTATCCTCGGCCGTGTTTCCGTTCACGATGTGATCAATCCACACACCAATGAGGTGATTGTGGTTGCCGGTGAGGAAATCACCGAGGCCAAGGCCAAAGCCATCGAGGATGCTCAGGTGGAGATGGTCGAAATTCGTTCGGTGCTGACCTGCGAGAGCAAGAAGGGCGTATGCCGCAAGTGCTACGGCCGCAACCTTGCCTCTTCGCGCATGGTTCAGATGGGCGAGGCTGTCGGCGTGATTGCTGCACAGGCCATCGGTGAGCCGGGTACACAGCTTACCCTTCGTACGTTCCACTCCGGTGGTGTGGCCGAGAATGCTGCTGCCAATGCCAGTATGAAGGCCAAGTATGATGCCAAACTGAAGTTCGACGGTCTCCGTACGGTGCCGTTCGTAGATAAGTCAGGTGAGACTGAGGTACAGTGCCAGATGGTGGTGAGCCGCTTGGCCGAGGTTCAGTTCATCGACCTCAATACAGATATCGTGCTGGCTACATTGAACGTGCCCTACGGTAGTTCTCTGTTCTTCAAGTCAGACGACGTGGTGAAGAAGGGCGACATCGTATGTAAGTGGGACCCGTTCAACGCTGTTATCGTCAGCGAGTATGCCGGTACACTGCGCTTCCGCAATGTGGTGGAAGGCCTTACCTATAAGGCTGAGACCGATGAGACCTCGGGTATGACCGAGCGCATCATCATCGAGTCGCGCGACCACAACACCATTCCTATGGTTGACGTTGTCGATGCCAAGGGTACGGTGCTCGGAACATACAACTTCCCCGTGGGTGGACACATCGCCAACATCGAGGATGGTCAGACCATCTCTACCGGTGTGACGCTTGTCCGCATCTCGCGTTCAGTGTTTAGCGCCGGTGGTATCACTGGTGGTCTGCCCCGTGTGACCGAGCTGTTCGAGGCTCGCAATCCGTCCAACCCCGCAGTCGTTTCTGAAATCGACGGTGAGGTGACGATGGGCAAACTCAAGCGTGGTAACCGCGAGATTGTCATCACTTCCAAGTCGGGCGACCAGCGCAAGTATCTGGTGCCACTGTCTCGTCAGATTCTGGTGCAGGAGCACGACGCCGTGCGTGCCGGTACAGCACTCTCCGATGGTGAGATTACCCCGAGCGACATCCTTGCCATCAAGGGTCCCACCGCCGTACAGGAGTATATCGTCAACGAGGTGCAGAACGTTTACCGTCTGCAGGGTGTGAAGATCAACGACAAGCACTTTGAGATTATCGTTCGTCAGATGATGCGTAAGGTACGCATCGATGACCCGGGCGATACCACGTTCCTGGAGCAGCAGCTCGTCGATAAGCTCGACTTTGCTGATGAGAACGACCGCATCTGGGGTAAGAAGGTAGTTGTCGATGCCGGCGACTCCGATAATCTGCAGAAGGGTCAGATAGTTTCAGCCCGCAAGCTGCGCGACGAGAACTCCAGTCTGAAGCGTCGTGACCTCCGTCCTGTTCAGGTGCGCGATGCCGTGGCTGCCACCTCTACTCAGATCCTGCAGGGTATCACCCGCGCTGCCCTTGGCACGAAGAGCTTCATGAGTGCCGCCTCCTTCCAGGAGACCACCAAGGTTCTCAACGAGGCTGCCATCCGTGGTAAGGTTGACATGCTGGAGGGTATGAAGGAGAACGTGATTTGCGGTCACCTCATTCCTGCCGGTACCGGTATGCGTGAGTGGGATAAGCTCATCGTCGGTTCCCGTGAGGAATACGAGCGCATGGAAGCCAATAAGAAGAATGTCCTCGACTATGCCGATCAGGTAACAGCTGAGTAACATTATCATATTATAGTAAAGGGCCGTAGACTGCAATGTCAACGGCCCTTTTATTTTTTCTAAAGACATAATAACAAGGCTATACAGGGTATATAAAGACATAGTAACATAATAACAAGGCTATACAGGGTATATAAAGACATAGTAACATAATAACAAGGCTATACAGAGTATTTTCAAGACATAGTAACATAATAACATAACCATTCGGTGAATACTAAAGACATAGTAACATAATAACAGAATAACAAGACCATTCGGGCTGAATATGTTTTTATGTCTTTGTGTCAAAAACTACCATCCCGTATGGTCTTGTTATTCTGTTACTATGTCTTAACACCCCGAAAGGAAATGTTATTCTGTTACTATGTCTTGAAATTACTCTGTCTAATACAGGAAGACTCGGATATCTTTCACGCTGCCCGGAGCACCCTCTTCGGCCCGTGGTAAATACTCCAATGCGGAGACATTCTGGATGCTGCCCAGGTCGATGACGAGCAGATGGGGGAAGCCGTTTCCTGGAATGGTCTGCCAGTAGGTTGACTCCTGCAAGTCAAAGACCTTATCACCCGTGTGGTTGCCATTCTCGTTTTCGCTGTCGGCATACTTTGTTGTCCATGGCTCACGGCTGATGCGCTGCCCGTCAGTGCCCTGCAGATAGAGCTCGGCAATGGCCGACACATCCTTGCCATCCTGATTGCTCGACACCTCTATGGCGAGGTAACGGCCCTGCTTGGGTGCGGTGAACTTCAGCGTCTGCCAGCCGTTGCCGCCTTTTGCTGCCCCAGTAAAGACGGGTGTCATAGAGTTGAGGTCGGGCTTGTCGCCGATGTTGTTGTGCTTGTTGCTCTTTTCCAACTGCAGCTTGTCGAGCTCGGGATGGTCCTGACCCCAGAGCGTGGGCGTGTCTGTGCCGATGACATCGACCACGACAATCTCGTTCTTTCCCTTCTTCAGCCATGCACCCGGACAGTAGAGCGTCTGCTGCGGACCGATGCGCCAGAAGCGGCCGAGGGCATGCCCATTGACATAGACCTGCCCCTTGCCGAAGTTCTCCATATTGATAAACGTGTCGCCCACCTTCTTGAGGTTGAACGTGCCGACGTATGCGCCGGGATAGCGGGTGCCGTTTTTCACGTCGTTAGCCATGGCCATATCATTGCGAGGCAGCTTGAGGCGCGATAGAATGGTGTCTGCTTCGTCGGGCATGAGGTCGATGGTCCAGTCCTTGAGGTCGTAGGTGAGCTCATGACTGCCGGCCTGCGTGCTGATGGTCACGCTCTGGGTGATGCCCTTGAAATCCTTGATGGCCCTGCCAAAATTGATGCGCCCCATGGCCTCCACGAGGATGGTGAGCACGTCGCCGGCCTTCACGGCAGGCAGCATGAGCGTCTTCTCATTCTTCACACGGTCTATCTTGCCGATGTATTCGCGGTTGATGAATACCTGCGCAAAGTCGTGGGCATCGTTCAGCGTAAGCAGGCTGGGCTGCGAAACCTCAGGAAGGGTAGTGGTGTAGAACGCCGAACCCCATCCCATGTCCATTTCTTCAAAGGTCTTCACGTCGTGACTCTTCACCTGACGGGTGGCCAGATGGCGCATCGTCATGGCCTGAGAGAGCGTCACCTTGGGGAAACTCACGAATGGCATCGGCGCCTTGGGTACGGCGGGCATGCGCTTGCCGTCGTTGTATTTCTCCATCATCTTGCGCAGTTCCCAGAACTTCGGGGTGGCCTGACCATACTCGTTGATAGGAGCATCGTAGTCGTAAGAGGTCACGTCGGGGGCAAATCCGGGCGAGTTGGCACCGGCCCAGTGACCGAACGACGTACCGCCATGGGTCATATAGAGCGAGAACGAGATGCCTTTGGACAACATCTCGTCCATGCCGGCTACCATGTCCTTGGACGGACGGGTCTCATGGCGAGCGCCCCACTTGTCAAACCATCCGCTCCAGAACTCCGAACACATCTTCGGAGCATCGGGACGTAGCTCGCCCAAGCGCTTGAACTGCTGGTCGATGTTAGCTCCCGTACCGAAATTCATCGTCCATACCAGGTCGTCAAGACCGTTCTTGGTGAAGTTGGACGACCAGTCGCATTGGAACATGAGGGGGAAAGAGCCTCCCTGTTCTCCCCAGTTTTTCCTCAGCATATCCCTGATGGCAGACACATACGCCTTGTCTTCGCCATAGGAGCCGTATTCGTTTTCCACCTGCACCATGATAATCGGGCCGCCGCGCTGAATGGTGAGCGGAGCCAGTTGCTCAGCTACTTTCTGTTCGAAGATGCCCACCCGTTCCATGAAATAGGGGTCTTGCTCGCGCAGACGGATATCTTTCTTTTTTAGCAGCCACCAGGGCAGTCCGCCCATCTCCCACTCGGCACACACGTAGGGGCCGGGGCGCACGATGACATACATGCCGTTTTTCTGGGCCAGACGGCAGAACTCGGCCACATCATTGTTGCCCGTGAAGTTGAATTCACCCTCGCGCTGCTCGTGGATATTCCAGAACACGTAGAGACAGAGGGTATTCATGCCGAGAGCCTTGCACATCTTGATGCGATGGTCCCAGTAGGCACGGGGAATACGGGGGTAGTGTACTTCGGCAGCCTTCACCACGAACGGCTTGCCGTTGAGCAGGAACGTGCCCTTGCCCACGGTGAAATCGCCCACGCTCCCCTTCGCTGTTGCCGTCGTTGCGACTCCTGCGAGGACCATGATGAGCATCATCACCTTGAGTTTTCTCAGTAAATTCATAGTTAAAATGATTGTTGCTATAGTATAATAACCTTTTAGAGACGTATTCATTGCTTTGCTGGAGAAATTTTATTTCATGACAAATGTCGTAATCGACTTGGGCTCCAGATTGGTCTGTCCCATGGTTTGCCCCACCGGTTTGAGACTCTCGCCTGTCACATCGGAGGTGCGATACATGGTCCACAAGCCTTCGCCGGCTGGCAGAGATAGCGTCAGCGGGCGCAGGGCCTCGCTGTAGTTGATGGCCACCACCACCCAGCTGCCATCGGCATTCTGATAGGCCGAGGTCATGACACCGTAGGGCTCGGTCTCCCCGTCCTTAATGGTCTTCCCCTCGTTGTCGGTCACCCGCATGTCGTAGCGGCGTGCACCAGGACGCACAAAGCGGCTGTAGTTGCCCAGAGCCCATAGGAGCTTGGAGTCGATGGCTTTGCCGGTCTTCCACTCGTCGCTGCTCAGCACGCGGATAAGCCCATCCTTATAGTCGCCACCTATGGAGCGCCACCACGACCAGCTCTCTGCATTGCCATAGACCATATCATGGTGAATCACGCGGGCCACATAGAGGGCCGTGCGCATCGACGGATCGTAGAGACCTCCGCCACCTATCTCCTCGTCGTTGCCCATGATGCAGAGCTCGGTCTGCCAGTAGCGAGCGCCATAGCGACGCAGGGTGTCGCGCAGCTCCTCGCGTATCTTTCGCATGTAAGATACGGGCGTGTTGGTCCAATAGCTATGGGCCATGATTACGTTCTCCGTGCCGTAGGTCTTGCCCAGATAGGTGCCCGTACTGTCCTTGGAAAAGAACGAACGTATCTGGTTGCCACGCTGCCATTCGGTCTGATGGATGCCCAGCAGACTACGAATGTCACTGCTTTCATTGAACATGATGTGGGTGGAGATGCGCCGTTTCTTAAACTCCTTGGAGATGGCACGCACCAACTGGGCTACCTCGCGATTGGTGGCGGGAGATCCTTCCTGTTTGGGACCGATCCAGTTCCAGTGCCCATCGGGCTCGTTCACGGGACAGAGATAATCGAAATGGATGCCGTCGTGCTTCTCAAGGCCTGCCATCACCGTGGCGGCAAAGCGGGCCACGTCAGGATAACAGTTATCCTTGAGGTTGATGGTGGCACCTCGCCCTGTGTTGGTAGCGAGTCCGTTCTTGGTATAATAGACCGGCGCGGAGTTCATGAAGGCCAGGAAGTGGGGCACGCCGCGCTTCTTGGCCAGTTGGAGAAAACGTCGCTGTCCCAGTTGCTTGTCCCAGTTATAAGTGCCGTCGGGCTGGAGAAAGCACTCTGTTCTCGTGCTGGGCTGTATCTGTGCACTGTCGCCCTGCTCGGCGCTGCCGGCCCCAAGATTGAACCGCCACACCGAGAGACCGATGCCTTTGGGCTGACCGTTGACATCATTTTCGGTGCTGAATAGCCAGTCGGCTATCTGGTTTTGCTGGGCTTCGGACCATAGACCAATCTTCTGCATGCTCCATCCGTCGGAGGCTCCAAAGTGCATGATGCTCTGTTCGGGGCTGTCTGTCTCAATATGATAGGTCCTTGACTGGGCGCAGGCCATGAAGGCGGTCGTGAACAACGCTCCCAGAGTGATAATCCTGTAGGTCATAAGTTATTGCTGTTTAATGATTTTCTTTCCGTTGACGATATAGATGCCCCGGGGCAGACGACTCATGTCATCAGCCGACTCGGCTACACGGGTGCCGTCGAGGCTATAGACTGCCGACGAACGGGCAGGCTGGTGCCATTGTAACTCGCTGATTCCAGCTGTGGTCCCGAGATCGAAAGCCAATGTAACGACCGACCGTTGCGGAATGACGATGCGGGTGTCGGGCGAGAAAGTCTCGGCGAGCGTGGCATCGAGGCTCAGCGAGTGGGTGGCATCGGTGATATATTTTCGGATGGTCTTCAGACTTGCTCCCAGAATATCAGTGGTAAAACGCACGCCCTTGGCCACAGTACCGTTGTTGACAAATACCACTACGGCCTTTGTCTTGTCGGGCGAGAGGAAGGCGGTGCCCATGAGTCCGTCGATGTTGTCGGCCCCTCCAGTCATGCCGATGCGGGTGTAGCCGGGACGCACGAAGCGGCTGTAGTTGCCCAGAACCCATAGGTTGGGCGTGGCCGATATGGTGCCGCCCTTTTTCAGGTCGCCATAGCTCTCATAGCTGTCGTCGCCTGTGGCATTGAGCCGGATGAGCTCAAAGCGGTTTTTCTGACTATACATCGACTGCGCCATCGCCGTCCAGTAGGCCCATGATGAGAAGTTGCCATAGGTAAGTCCCACATGAATGAGCTTGCCCATAAACAGGGCGATGTCCATCTCGGAGGCGGCATCATAAGAACTGGGGAATCCCGTGTCAGTACCAGGTTCCTTGTCGAGCATGCTCCATTCGGTCTGCATCACCTGCAACCCGTATTTTCCGGCGGCGGCAGCCACCTGAGAGCGTGTGGAGGTGAGAGTGTCGTTGGAGCCGAACGTCCAGTAGTCGTGACCGGCAACAGCCTTGACCACATGGGCGAGATTGCCGATATAGGTGTCGGTATTGGCCGGATTCCAGAAGGCTTCTATCTGATTGGATGCCCGTCCGTTGTAGTCAGAGCAGGTCTGATAGAGTCTGTCCCAGGCATTTGCCTCGGGTATAACAATACCTGCTTCAACCTGTTTGGAGGTGAGGGCAAGGTCAAGCTCACGGATAATCTTGGCTATCTCGGTGTTTTGCCAAGGCGACCCTTCCTGACCATCGGTCCAGTTGAAGGCGGGCTCGTTCACCGGATCGACATAGGTGATGGGGTAGCCGAGGTCGGCAAAGTGCTTGGCGGTGGTGGCAATGAAGTTGGCAAAGTCGTCGTAGCAGTCGGCCTTGAGATTGGCTCCGGATGCATTGTCTTTATTATTGGCAAGTCCGTTGTTGGTGAAATGGACGGGAGCGGAGTTAGAGAACAGCAAGAAGTGGTCCACACCGTAGGCTTTGGCCTGTTGCATGAAATACTGTTGTCCGGCCGATTTGTTCCAGTTGTAGGTGCCGTCGGCCAAGAGATAGCATTCCGCACGTCGAGTCTCGTCAGCGATGTTGCTGTTGCTGCCCTGCTCCGCGCTACCTGCTCCGAGGTTGATGCGCCAGCAGGAGAGTCCTATTCCCTCGGGATTGCCGTTGACATCGACACCTTGGCTGAATAGCCATCGTGCGGCCTGCGATCGCTGCGAGTCATTGAAATATTTACCTACGAAGTCAGCTGTCCAGCAGTCTGAGGCTCCGAAATCCATGATGGTTTGGTATGTGGTGTTGTCGTCAAGGGTGACAACGAAGGTAGACTGTGCCTTGACAGACATGACAGACAAGGCGGAGAAGACCATAAGGCATAGCGATTGTAAAAGATGGCGCATAATGATGTTAGGTAAGAGATGGAGATAGGTGAGGGGTGACGATTTACCCAGAATGAGGATGGGTGCCGGCTTGTACTAAGGCCGACACCCCATCCTGTTTGAACTTAATAACTTATAAATTTAATATCCTGGGTTTTGCTTGATTGCTCCGTTAGACTGCACAATTTCAGAGTTGGGAATAGGGAATAGTTCATCGCGTCCTTCCTTGAAAGTGATGCCCTTGTTGCTGTTCTCATTCTGATTGCTTTTCTCGTAAGTGTCGGTGCTCTCTTCAAGGTTATATTTCACGAATGTGCCATTTGTCCCCATGAGATTTTGGATGGCGAGTTTGCCATTGTCGTCTTTCCAACGGCGCAGGTCGTAGAGGCGGTTGTCTTCCAATGCGAGTTCGAGGCGGCGTTCCTTGCGGATGGCATCGCGAAGTTGTGTGCCACTTGAGGTTACCTCAGCCAGTTTCACACGTGAACGAACTTGGTTGAGAGCCTTGCGGGCCTCTGCATCGTTACCCAGTGCATTCTCTACCTCGGCATACATGAGCAGCACGTCAGCGTAGCGCAGCAGTCGATAGTTGAGCGGAATATGGGGAGCATCGTAGGGAGACGGACGCTTGGCCACTGGAATGAAGAGCTTCATGCTTGCGCGTGCACTCTTGTGTTTGCTCGGCGAGATGATATAGGGGTTGTCCTCATTCCATGAGTCGTCGTTGGGGATGTAGGTTTGGTTATGGTGCAGTATGGTCCATATCTCACGGATGGAGTCACCCTCGTCTTTAAAGGCTTTTTCAAGATTGCTTGTGGGCAGTCCCCATGACCATCCGGAGTCGTCGCGTGAGCCCACAACGACCGACAGACGCTCACCGAGATTATAGGAGATGTCGCTGTTGGTCTGTATTTCAAAGAGCGATTCGGCACTGTTGTTGTGATCCATACTCCATACGTCGCCGAAATTATCGAGGAGCTTATATTCTCCACTCTCGATGATAGCTTTGAGTTGAGTCTCTGCTTCCGTGTATTTCTCCTGATAGAGGTATACTTTGGCCAGAATACCCTGAGCAGCACCCTTGGTCACTCGACCCAGGTCAGAGGCAGCGTATGCACTGCGTACTGGCAGGTCGGGGATGGCCTCCAACAGATCTTTTTCGATAAAGGCATAGGTGTCTTCTTTGCTGGCACGCTCCATTCCCTTGACTTCAGCCGGCATGAGCAAGCCTGTTACGAGTGGCACTCCGCCAAAGTTCTTCACCAGGTCGAAGTATTGGAATGCGCGCAGAAACTTGGCCTCTGCCACATAACGCTTGCCCAGTGTGGTATCGTTGAAAGTGACGGCGGGTATCTTGTCGATGGCTATGTTGCTTTGCAGGATGCCTTTGTATCGATACTGCCAGAAGTTCTGGCAGGCGTTGCCGGCCTGAACAGTGTTGCCCGTGTAATGGGCCAGATGGAGGTAGTCGCCCGGATCTTGGGTGGTGTTTCCCATCCACATGTCGTCGGTACACATGTCGCTTGCGTTGTAGAACTTGTAGATTTGCCACCAGTCGTCGTAGGCCAGACTTTGATAACAACCCGTGACTTGTTTGGCGCACTCGTCTTCGGTGGTGAAATAGTTGGCCATATCCTGCTGTCCAAGAATAGGTTCCTCGAGGAAGTTGGAGCAACTTGAGATACTCAAGGTGAGTGCTGCTGCGGCCATAGTAAGGCCGAAAATATAGTGTTTCATATATTGCTTACTTATGTGATGATGTTAGAAGTTAACGTTGACACCGAAAAGGATGGTACGAGGGTTGGGGTAGCCCGTCCAGTCGATACCCGACTCCGTGATGCCATTACTGCCACTCATGGCTGCCGATTCCGGATCCATGCCTGAATAGCCTGTGAAAGTGAACAGGTTTTGGGCTGAAAGCGACAGGCGGATGCTACAGAGCTTCAGTGCGCTTTGTGGAATGGTATAGCCTATCTGCAGGAGTTTGCAGCGGAAATAGCTTCCGTCTTCTACAAAATAGGTGGAAGGACGGGTATAGTTGAGGTTGGCATCATTGACCGACAAGCGCGGATATTCGGTGGATGTTCCCTCTCCATGCCATGCCTTCTCCAAGGTTCCGGCCAGCACATTGGAACCCTTCAGGCCGAAATAGCGCTCTCGGTTGAGATTATAAATGTCGTTGCCAAACGTACCATAGAACTGAGCCAGCACATCCCAACGATGATAAGAGGCGTTAAGATTGAGGCCAGCCATGAGATCAGGGAACGGATTGCCGATGTAAGTCTTGTCATTCTCATCGATGGTGCCGTCAAGATTTATGTCCTTGTAGCGGAAATCACCGGGCTGAGCATTAGGCTGCATGGCAGTGCCATGCTCGTTGGTGTAGGAGGTTACCTCCGTCTGGTTCTGGAAGATACCATCTACCACATAGCCGTAGAACTGGCTGATTTCCTTTCCTTCCTCGTTACGGATGATGTAATCGCCATTGTGGCTTCCCGTGTAGATATAGTCACCATTAAGCTTCACGGCTTTATTCTTCACAGAAGAGAGGTTGATTCCGATGCCATAGTTGAAGTCGGCGATGTTGTCATTCCAGTTGAAACCTATTTCCCAACCGGTAGCCTTCATGCTTCCGACGTTCTCCCACATCTGGCCGTTCCACATGGGGTAGCCCAGGATAAGGAGATTGTCTTTTTTCATGAGCATGTCGTGGCTGGTCTTGGTAAACCAGTCAGCGGTGACACGAAGACGATTCTGGAGGAAAGCCATGTCAAGCCCAATGTTATAATCTTCTACGGTCTCCCACTGAACATTAGTGTTTCCGATAGAGCCGATGGTCGAACCGATGTTGATGGCATCGCCAAACACATAGCGGGTGGTGGCAATCGAACTCACGTAGGCAGAGTTGTCTATGTTCTGATTACCCACCTTACCCCATCCGAGACGGAGCTTCAGGTCGTCGAACACGTGCTGATGTTTCATAAATTGCTCGCCGCTGATGCGCCAGGCTGCACTCAATGCGGGGAATGTGGCATACTTGTTACCTGTAGAGAATTTTGAAGAGCCATCCACACGGATACTTGCTGTGAGGTAATAGCGCTCGTCATAGTTGTACATGACGCGCCCTAAGTAGGATATCAGCGAACTGTAGACGTTGGTTCCTGTTACCTGCATGTTGTCCGTACCTGCACTGACATATCTCATCTCCTCTTCGTTAGAGGGAATTTTATCGCGGCTTCCGCTAATATAATAGTTCTGGAAGCGCTCCATGGTATAGCCTGCCATGAGGTTGATGTTGTGCTTCTCATTGAACGTATTCATATAGGTCAACGTATTGGTCCAGTTCCAGTCCACCCAGTTTTCGGCTCGACGTGAGGCCGTGCTTACAGCAGCCTGCTCCAGATTGTCGATAAAGAAGTCGGGCGTATAGGAGTCGCTGAGACGGAATCGGGCGTTAATACCAAATTGAGTACGGAATGTCAATCCCTTCAGGGGGGTGATGCTCACCCAAGGTGTGGCCAGCAGGGCATACTCATCAGAATGTGCGTCCAGCCTGTTCATGCTGGCTACCGGCTTCCATTCCTGATTATTGTTGGAACGTGCGTAGTTGCTGTAGGCATTGGAAGTCCATTCCGACTGATCACGCATCACGGGGGTAGTCGGGTCCATGGCCATGATGGCACCGAGCAATGAGGGCGTGTCGTTCCAGTTCTCATAGCGAGGAGTGAAGTCCACTCCGGCCTGCACGGCCTTGTTGAAGTTATACTGCATCGAGAAACGGGCTGATAGTTTCTGCCAGTCACCTACCTTATACTGGGCATCCTGACGGAAATACCCTATACTTGAGGAGTAGACAAACTTATCGTTTCCACCAGAAAATCCGAAGTTGTAGCTTTGTTGCAGGGCCACGCCGCGCATGACTTCGTCCCACCAGTCTGTACCCTGTGCGTCTGTAATATTCTCTATTCCGTTGTAGGGAGCTACCTGACCATCATTGGTATATCGCGTCTTGAATACTTGTTCATATTCTGAAGCTTTGGCAATGTCTGGCTTGGTCAGGGTCTGAAGTCCCACATTAGCCGAAGCGGTAAACTTGGTATTGCCTTTGGCTCCCTTCTTGGTTGTGATGAGAATCACACCATTACTACCACGTGTACCATAGATAGCGGCCGCGGAAGCGTCCTTCAGCACCTGCATGCTTTCAATGTCGTTTTGGTTCAGGAAGTTGATGTTGGTGCCCACAGGCATACCATCTACCACATAGAGCGGGTCAGAACCATTGATGGTACTCACACCACGGATGATGACGCGAGGCGCACTTCCCGGTGCTCCGCCATTGGTGATCTGCACACCGTTGACCTGACCCTGAAGGGCATTCATGACATTACCGGTGGCCAGCTTCTCCAATTTGTCACCCTTGATAGCCGAGATGCTACTGGTGAGGTCGCTCTTCTTGACAGCACCATAGCCGATGACCACCACCTCGTTGAGGCCTGCAACATCGTCTTTAAGGGCCACGTCAATCTGCGTGCGTCCGTTCACGTCAGCCTTTGCGGTGGTAAATCCCACCATCGAGAACTCCAATGTTGCATTCTTGTCCACATTGATGACATAGTGTCCGTCCAAATCTGTGACGGCTCCCTGGGTGGACCCCTGTACCTTGACATAGGCACCCATCAGTGGTTCCTTATCGGTTTCCGAAACGACTGTTCCTGTTACTTTCACATTCTGGGCCTGAAGGCCTATGGTGAAAATAGAGATAACGAACAATATAAAAAGTTTTTTCATATCTGTCTTTCCTTATTTTACTTGATAATAGTTACTTCACCCTGATGATACGGCTACGCAACAGCGCATAGTCGAACTCGATGCGATAGGTGCCATCTGCAGGTGCCTTCATCGATTTCATATTGTCGCCGCCGTTCTTCACGTTTTTCTCGTTCTCTGCCGAACCGTCAAATCTCCAGTACGGCTCAGGCCACCAACCCCAGATGTGGGTTGCGCTGATGGTGAAAGATATCTCATCTCCAGCAGCGAGGGTGAGCTCGCGATAGAGCAGGTATGGATTGGTCTTGTCTTGATAGAGCACAAAGGCATCGTTGTTGGGATTCGTGGTCCATGACGGAGTGCTGGGAATGCCACTTCCTGCAAGGCAGATCTGGAAAGCCTGACTGCCGCTTCCGTCCTTGTAATCGATGCTTTGTGTACCATCCAAAGCGCCGAGCGAGGCCGTGGTGGGCTGGTAGCTCTTCACATCGTACTCACCGGAAACGGTGTTGAAGTCTATCTCATAGTAGCCAATCTTGTCAAGCACGATGGGTTGTCCCACATTCGGGTTGCTGGTCAGCAGTCCGGTTGTCGCGTCGACCCCAAAACAGATGGGTTGGAAATCGGTTTTCTGCGGAATGAATCGAATGCCGGTTCCTGCCTTCTGGTTGTAGTAGAGGGCCTTGTATTGATATTGTCCCACGTGGTCGATAAGCATTGGAACACCATAGAGGTCTGTGGTGAGCTGGGCTGCGTCGGTCACGTCGGCAAGATACATCTTGTCGAAATCGGGCAGGTCAGAGACTGTGATAACACTCTCTGTAGACGTAGTGTTGTTGAATTTATCCGCTACCACCATTGTCATATTATAGGTAGCCTCCTTAGCCGGTAGCTTATAGGTCTTGGTCAGGGTATAGGCTGTGCCGCTGATGGCCACGCTGTCGTTGATATCCAGCTCGGGAATCTCTATTTTGAGATAGCTCAGATTTTTGTTGTCGGTTACCGAAGTGGTGAGTGTGAGGTTAGGATTCTGCAATAGAACCGTCAGCTCTGCCGACGGGGCCTGTGCGAAAACCGGTTGGGTGAAGTCGCCGTCAGGGGTGACCACCACCGTGTCTTCGGTCGTGTTGCCCAATACATCCTCCACTGTAACCAGCACGGGAAAACGGTCTGCATCCGTCCAGTCGGTCATGGCCGTATAGTTGTAGCTCAGGTTGTACTCGTGCAAGAGACTGTCGGGATAATATTCCAGAAAGTCAATGGTCTTGTCGAGATTCATTCCTTCGTTCTTCAACGTGATGGATTTCAGTCCATCTGCGTCTTTGGCTACACCCTCAATGGTGAACTGCCGGTCAGGCTCGGTCTGAATGTGGTGAGTTGTTAGTTGTAGTGTTGGTTTTTGATTATCCACGGTGGGATAGTCATTATCATTGCTACATGACTGGAATGACATCCCAGTCACAACGGTGAAACCCATCAAGAGCACCCGTCTCAGAAGGTTTTGATGAAGCGTCATAAATGTTAATGTTAGGTTTATTATTTATTGTTTAAAAGTGTCTACAGCCAAAGGCTCATCTGAAAGCGTGGGGGGTGTGGTGTTAAGTTGTTCCCCTTGCTCTTTCTGATGATTGTGTTACCTGAAAAAATCTGATTACCCTAATAAATGATTTATACCTATCGTGAAGAGATGAAGTGGTTAGTGCTGCCTTTATAGTTAATGTCTTAGTTGTCTTGCGTTTTTCTTTTTCAATATTCGCAAAGTTATGTAAAAGAGTCTATCCCCTATGGTCTTGTATCGTTCATGGGTGGTCTGTAAATCGGTCAGTAATTGATTTGTGACTCCCTTTTGAATGTTTTTTAGCGGTTCTTTGCATTTTTACGCAATTCTTATTTGCTCCTTTCGGGTGGAAATGCTATTTTTGTATCAAACTATCCGTCATGCGAAAAATGAGTTTCCCCATTTGGGGCATGTCTTTCCTTCTCTTGTTTATGATCCCTTTCGGGCTGTGTGCTTCGGTTATAGAGCACTCGGCTGGGTTTGTTGTCAGGCCGCTGGGTATTGAGAAGGGACTCTCCAGCAACTATGTCGTCGACATCACTCAAGACCGAAACGGCTTCATGTGGTTTGCCACCGAGGAGGGACTTAACCGATTCGACGGCTCACGTTTTTATACTTATTATAAGAAAAGCGACGGAACAGGACTCAGTGGCAATGAGCTGAACAGACTGCTGGCCGATCCTCACGACCCTGTGATATGGATAGGAACGCAGCGCGATGGGCTGAATGCCTACAACTATGTGACTGATCGGTTCACCCACTATCGTCATCAGGCCAACGACCCACACAGCCTGATTACTGACGACGTGACCGACATTGCCCTGGCGCGCGATGGAAATCTTTGGATTTCGACCTATTGGGATGGTATTGAATTGCTCAACAAGAAGACCGGCCGCTTCACCCATTTCAACAGGAAGACCGTGCGCCATCTGGTGAGCAACCAAGCGTGGACGGTCATGGATGCCGGAGGCGACTTTATCTATGTGGGACACGTGCAAGCTGGTCTCTCCATCATCAACACCCGGACACACACTGCTCGCAACTTCAGGCACAATTCCGTGCAACCCGGCTCATTGTCTGATGACAATATCAACTGTCTCTATCAGGATCGCAATGGTCATGTGTGGGTCGGCACCGACGACGGACTCGATCTTTTTGACCCCATCAAGGAGGAGTTTATCCACATCGATTCGCAGGGACGACTGCGGCGCAAGGTCTATGCCATCACGGAAATGGCTGACGGACAACTGTATGTCGGCACGGAGTTTGGCGGAATTGTCATCGTCAACCCCAGCCATTCCGTGGCGGGAGGTAACCATTTCCCCGTGACGGGACAAATTGCAGAAGGACCACTGCCCACCAATCTCTCTGGTAGCACCATCAGGAGTCTCTTTCAAGACCGTTATCACAATATCTGGGTGGGTTTCTACGGTGCCGGAGTCAACTTCATAAGTTCACAGCTGCCCACTATTGGCCAAATCAACTATTCCATCTATAAGGAAGACACCCACCTCACAAACAAGACTGTGTTTGGTGTGGCCACCGACCGCACGGGCCAACTGTGGCTGGGTACGGATGGCGGCGGACTCAATGTGTTCTCTCCCGACAAACGCCGCATCGCTGAATATCCCACCGAGGCTGGTACTTGCGTGCAAGCCGCCTATTGCGATTCGCGCGGTACACTGTGGTTTGGGTCCTACAATCAGGGGGCACGTGTGAAGACTTCCGGTGGAGGATTTGCTCTGGTGGAGGGCTTGCCCGCTAATGCTGATGTGCGTGAGTTTCACGAAGACGGCCGTGGTCGGATATGGATAGCCACCAGCGCAGGCATCTATGTGGCCGATATTGTCACGCATCGGGTCACCAACTATTACTCCCTCAACCGGGAACAAGTGCGTTCCATCAGCACCGACCACATAGGCCGCGTGTGGGTAGGCACTTTCGGCAATGGGCTGAGAGTCTATTCGCCATCGATGAAACAGCTCCGTTCCTTCTCTGTTTCCAGCCGGTTTCCCTCCAACAATGTCAACCACCTCCTCTGCGATCGTCAGGGCCGCATGTGGGCATCGACAGGCAATGGCATCGTGCTCTTCCCCGACCGCCGCTCCTGGCAATACAAAGTCTACAATCAGACACATGGACTCAACAATGCCCACATCCGTGCCTTGGCCGAAGACCGTAAGGGAAATATCTGGGCAAGCACCAATAAGGGCATCAGCTGTCTGCTCAAAGGCGACAGCACCTTTGTCAACTACAGCTATCGTGACAACCTGCCCATGGGCAATTTCAATGATGCCAGCGTAGCTATCCAGACCGACGGCACACTTGTCTTCGGCTCTACCGAGGGTGTGGCCTATTTCCATCCCGAGCGCTTGCTCAGTCGCCGGGAGGCTCCCGAGGTGATGATCACCGCAGCCATCTTGCCGTCGAATATCGATGGAAAGGAAGACAGTATCATCAATCTCATCGGCAAACAGCAACTGAAACTCACCTATAAGGAGAACACGTTCAGTCTGAGATTTAATATACAGAACTATGCTCTCGCCGACAGGGTAGAGTATGCCTATATGCTCAGGGGCACGAACGACGAGTGGGTAGACCTCCATGTCAATGAGGTGACGCTCCGTGACCTGCCCTATGGCGATTACGAACTGCTGGTGAAATGCCGGCTACGCAACCAGCCTTGGGGCTCGCGCTATGCTTCCATCGACCTCCGCATCACTCCGCCGTTCTGGCTTTCGTGGCCGGCCAAGTTGCTCTATGCTCTGCTGGCCGTGGCTATCGTGGTGGCCTTGTTGCGATTTTACAACCGCAAGATACGTCTGGAGTATCTCTATCAGTCGGAGAAGCGAAGTCACGAACATGAGCAGGAACTCAATCAGGAGCGTCTCCGCTTTTATACCAACATCACCCATGAGCTGCGTACGCCCCTCACCCTCATCATGGGGCCGCTGGCCGACATAGCCCACGACTCCCAGATTCCCAAGGAGGCGAAACATAAGCTGGCGGTGATTCATGGCAGTGCAGAGCGACTCAACAACCTCATCAACCAGCTGTTGGAGTTTCGCAAGACCGAGACCGAGAACCGCAGACTATGTGTCAGCCGCGGCAATATCGTGAGTTGTGTGCACGAGACCTGTCTCAAATACGAGGAACTCAACCGCAAAGATCTGGTCAACATCCGGTTTGTGCAGAGCGATGAGCCCATCAATATCTATTTTGACAAGGAAGTAGTCACGGTCGTTGTAGACAATCTGGTGTCTAATGCCATCAAGTACACCGACCGTGGAGAGATTACCATCACTGTGGAGCGCCGTCACAGGGAACAACAAAACTTGGTGGAGATTACGGTTGCCGATACCGGTCATGGTATTTCCGCTGAGGCGTTGCCCCATATCTTCGAACGATTTTATCAGGAGAACGGGCACTATCAGGCATCGGGCACAGGCATCGGACTGGCTCTGGTCAAAAAGTTGGTAGACCTTCACCATGGCACCATCACGGTGGATAGCACGCCGGGACAGGGCAGCACGTTCCGTGTGACCCTCAATGCTGATGCCGTTTATCCCGACAGCCTGCATCAGGAGGGCGATGCCGACCGCGAGAAAGAAGTCCTGCAACCATCGGTCGCTATCGCCTCGGAGCCGGAAACTGCCGGAAAAGAGCTGCCCATCGTGGTGGTGGTGGAGGACAACAAAGATATCCGCGACTACATTGCAGAGTCGTTTGCGACCCACTACGATGTGCGTACTGCCGAGAATGGACGTGCCGGCCTCGCTTTGGCGTTCGACGTTACGCCCGACATCATCATCAGCGACATCATGATGCCCGTCATGGATGGCAACGAACTCTGCCGCCGACTCAAGGCCGACGTGCGCACAAGTCATATTCCCGTGATACTTCTCACGGCCAAAGATGCCATTTCTGCCAAGGAAGAAGGCTACGAGGCCGGGGCTGATTCTTACCTCACCAAACCTTTCACCTCGTCGTTGCTTGAGGCACGGGTGCGCAATCTGCTCCAGCAGAGACGTCTGTTGCTACAGAGTGTGACACGACAGTCTGCCGATTCTGTTGAACAGAAGCGTGAGCAGCTACGGGCAGCGCTGAACGAGATAGACCGCCAATTCTACGATAAAGTCAACGGTTTTATCGAGGCGAGAATTTCGGGAGATGTCGATGTCAACTATCTGGCCGACAACCTGAACATGAGTGCGAGCACGCTTTACCGTAAGATGAGGGCCATCACCGGTGTGTCTACCAATGAATACATCCGTCAGTACAAGATGCATTATGCAGAGAAGTTACTACTCGAAGGCAAGTGGAGCATCTCGGAGGTCAGCTTCATGGTGGGTATCAACAGTGTTCCCTATTTCCGCAAATGTTTCAAAGACGAGTTTGGCATGTTGCCTTCGGAATATATCAAGAAGTTTATGCCGTCCGACCAATAGCTGTTCACAGAGATAGGTCGTTGCTCTGATATATATTTTGAGAAATCCTTCAACCCTGATTTTATTCAAGCATTTATAACAAAACATTTCGGGCACGAAAAAGGACAGGATGATACATTACAAGAAAGACCTTACTTTGCGATTGACCAAGGCACAAGAATCATTGCCTTTTTACCGTATGATGATAGGGGCTTTTATGCATATATCATTCCTACTGGGCATGTTGAATAATGGTTGTGTATTAATGATGAGTTTAAAAGAGAAAATAAAATCACAGGGGAAGTGCGGGCATTGCCCGCAAGAGATTCAATAAACTGGTATCTTTCAGATAATCAATAGAGTAAGAAAGAATAAAGGATAAATGGGTTACGAGTTGGAAACGAGCGAGTTTCTTACCCTTTCTTTATTCTGCAATGCTTAAAAGAACACTTAATCCTTCGCTGCAAAGATAGTTTATTTCTTGAAGAAAACAAAAGAAAATGTCTGTTTTTAACATCAGGGACTATTTTCACTAATTTCTGCAAATGAATATAGCTCACCATGGGGGACAACAAGGCCTTATTTCCTGTGCCCCCCAGACTATCTCCTTTTGTACATTTATAGTAATCAAAATGTTAAAAATACGCTTTCTGCGGAATTTATCTTCGATTTTCTTGATAATTCCATTTTGATACTTTATTTTTGCGAAAGAATGATAAAAGATCTCAAAATATGGAGAGTATTTTGTTATATATCACGTATATGCCGCATATCCTTCCGATACGCGGTGTTTAACTTTTCGGTTGGTCTACCGCAGTACCAACTTTTTTCTTATCATAGAATCTTTAGCCCTAAGTTACCCTAATGAAAAAAATGGTAAGATTATATTTTTCGGACCACTAGTGTCCGGTAAACTTCTCCTTAGAATTCGTAAGTA
>JAEAMQ010000019.1 GCA_016901395.1 Prevotella sp.
CACGGTGATAGGATGCTGTGGCGGCGGCGATGATACCGCAAAGACAGGCGGGAATGGTCACCATGAGCACCTGCGGGATGGTCACGTCGAAGCCGTTGGCGCTGGAGATGGTGACGAAAGCCACCACCGCGGCGGCAATGGGCGAACAGGTGATGCCCACCTGCGAGGCAATGCTCGCCACACCGCATGGACGCTCGGGGCGTATGCCTTTCTTGATGGCGATGTCGCAGACGATGGGCATGAGGGTGTAGACCACGTGGCCGGTGCCCACGAGCACGGTGAGGAAGAACGTGCAGACGGGTGCGAGAAACGTGATGCGGTCGGGATGCCTGCGCAGCAGCCGCTCGGCTATCTGGATGAGCCAGTCCATTCCGCCCGAAGCCTGCAGCACTCCGGCACAGGTCACGGCGGCGATGATGATGTAGATAACGTCGGTGGGAGGTGTGCCGGGCTTCAGTCCGAATCCAAACACGAGAATCGCCAGACCTATTCCGGAGATGGCGCCGAGGGCGAGGCTACCATAGCGTGAGCCTACCCATAGAGCTAAGAGTACGATCAATAGCTCAATGATCATGGTTACAGTCATAACACAAAATATTCGTTTGAGGTTATTAGTATAATCTTCTTTCTTACCCTGCAAATATAGTGTTTTCATGGAAAATAGGTGCGGGACTGCCCGTTTTTTTTGAAATATCCTCCAAAAAAAGTTTTAGCGCATCGTTACCACAATCTGGTAATTTGATTATCAAGGCTTGGTAACGGCGGTACCAGATAGTGGTAGTCCGATTACCAAGCTTAGTAATCGGCGGCAATCACCCTTCACGACAAGTCGACGGGACACTACTGGGGCAGCAGACACGTTCCGGCCTGACATAAGAATCCCCGGTGGGAAACCTGCCGGGACGGGCATCGTAACGCCGTGGCAAGGATTCCCATCGGGGATAAAGGGAAAAGTGTCCGACCCTTAGAGCGGAGTGGTGAAGATAAATGTACGGATGAGCCAGTAGCTCAGGATGCCGGCGAGATAGCCCACCAGTGCAATCCAGCTCACACGCTTCATATACCATCCGAAGGTTATCTTCTCCAGGCCCATCACCACCACACCGGCGGCAGAGCCGATGATGAGGATGGAGCCACCCACACCAGCGCAGTAGGCCAGCAGCTGCCAGAAGATGCCATCCACGGCCATGTCGCCCGTGGGAGCCACGGGATACATACCCATGCAGCCGGCCACCAGAGGCACGTTATCAACAATACTCGAGAGGATACCGATGATACCCGTCACAGCATAGTGGTTGCCCGCAAACGTAGTATTGAGGCCCTGACCGAGCATGGTGAGCACGCCCACTTCCTCCAGACAGGCCACAGCCATGAGGATACCGAGGAAGAAGAGTATGGTAGACATATCGATGTTATGGAGCAGGTTGGTCACACGCTTCTTGGTGCCTCCTTCATCTTTTTCGCGGTGCAGATTGCGGTAGAACACCTCGGTAGTGATCCAGAGCACACTCAATACAAAGAGGATTCCTACAAACGGGGGGAGGTTGGTGAGAGCCTTGAACACCGGAACAAACATCAGACCACCTACACCAATGAAGAACACGATCTTGCGCTGGGTCGACGAGAAGTCGAGCAGCTCATAGTCACTCTTCATGGCCATGGGTTCGTCGGAATCCAAATCGCCCTTGAGTGAATATTGAAGGATGAGGGCCGGAAGCACCATGGAGACTACAGATGGCACTGTAATTTCAGAGATGACACCCAGAGCAGTAATCACTCCCTTGTTCCAGAGCATAATAGTCGTCACGTCGCCGATAGGCGAGAAAGCACCTCCAGAGTTGGCTGCAATGATGACCAGCGCGGCGTAGATGATACGATCCTTGTGGTCGTGGACCAACTTGCGCAGAATCATCACCATCACAATACTCGTGGTGAGGTTATCGAGGATAGCCGAGAGAATGAAGGTCATGAAGGCAATACGCCACAGCAGCTCACGCTTGGTCTTGGTCTTCATCACCGTGCGGACCCAATTGAATCCGCCATTCTGGTCTACAATCTCAACAATGGTCATGGCTCCCATCAGGAAAAACAGCGTAGTTGCTGTGCTGCCGAGATGATGCTCAATGGTGGCACTCACCGCATTGATGAGCTCCTGACCAGTAAAACCTGTGATGTAACTTTCGGGAGAAAACATGAAAATGGTCCAGCAGGCTACAAACATCAGTAGGGCCACTGCCGCCTTGTTCACTTTCGTAACACTTTCGATGGCAATAAACAGATAGCCAATACAAAAGGTTATGACAATAGCAATTGTTAATGGTGACATTGATAATTAAATTTGATAAAGATTGCTGCTTCGAGACCCGAGAAAACAGGTTCAGTCGAAAGCGATGCAAAGTTAACAAAAATCTCAAAACCATAGGCTAAAAAATCAAATTATTATGGCTACCGTATGGAAAATGGCCTAATTTTGCATTACAACCGTAAATAAATAAAAAACCAACTACGATCATAAACATTTCTATGGACAGCAAGAAATACTTCTTTGCCGTGGACCTCGGGGCCACAAGTGGACGTACCATCATCGGCACTTTGGCCGACGGACGCTTTGATTTAGAGGAATTGACCCGCTTTGACAACACGCTCATCGAGGCCAACGGGCACTTCTACTGGGACATTTTTGCACTCTATCATGAGATTATCAAAGGCCTGAAGCTGGCCCACGACCGCCAGATTCCGGTGCAGAGCATCGGCATCGACACCTGGGGCTGCGACTTTGTGTATGTAGGCGACGACGGACAGATACTCCGCAATCCCCTCGCCTACCGCGACCCTCACACCTTCGGCACGATGGACCGCTATTTCTCCGAAGCCGTCGGCAAGGAGAAAGTATATGAGAAGACGGGCATTCAATTCATGAATTTCAACTCGCTCTTCCAGATTTACCAGATGCGTCAGGACGGCAACACGGCTTTGAGAAATGCCGACAAGGTGCTGTTTATCCCCGACGCACTGAGCTATATGCTCACCGGAAAGGCCATTTGCGAGTACACTGTGGCCTCAACATCGCAGATACTGAACCCTGTGACCAAGGACCTCGACGAGGAACTTGTGGCCAGCCTCGGACTGAAGCGCAGCCAGTTTGGACCGATGACCGTGCCCGCCACGGTGATAGGACCGCTCACCGACGAGGTGCAGAAGATGACCGGAATGGGTGCGGTGCCCGTGGTGGCTGTCGCCGGACACGACACGGCGAGTGCCGTGGCTGCCGTTCCCGCCAAGGACGAGCGCTTCGCCTACCTGAGTTCGGGCACCTGGAGCCTCATGGGCATCGAGACAAAGAATGCCATCATCAACGAAAAGAGCTTTGAGAAGAACTTCACCAATGAGGGCGGCATCGAGGGAACGACACGTTTTCTGAAAAACATCTGCGGCATGTGGATCTACGAGCGTTGCCGTCAGGAGTGGCCCGAGGCCAAGAACATGAGCCACGCCGAACTGCAGCAGGGACTGCTGGAGTGCGAGGCCTTCCGCAGTGTCATCAATCCTGATGATGCCATGTTTGCCAATCCCGACTCGATGGTGGGTGCCATCGACCGCTACTGCGAGCAGACCGGACAGCCCGTGCCGCGCACCAAGACCGAGTATTGCCGCTGCATCTTCGACTCGCTGGCCCTGCGCTATCGGCAGGTTTTCACGTGGTTGCGTGAGTTTACCGACTTCGACATCGATCTGCTGCACATCATCGGCGGAGGCTCGATGAACCGATTCCTCAACCAGTTCACTGCCAACTCGTGTGGAGTGACAGTGCTTGCCGGTCCGCAGGAGGGCACGGCCATCGGCAATATCATGCTGCAGGCCAAGGCAAGTGGCGACGTGAAGGACATCTGGGAGATGCGCGGCATCATCGCCAACTCGCTGGAGCTGCAACGTTTCGAGCCTCAGGATAAAGACATCTGGGACAAGGGCTACGAAAAATACCTCGCCGTCACCAAGGCATAAGGCTTCGACTGGATCATGGGCGGCATGCCCAGCCACTCCCTGAACAATAAAAAATATTATTCACTAAAATACAAACCTACGCCCACCTTATTATAATAGGTGTCCCACAGGGCAACTATCATAAGGGGCAGGGCACTAAAAGCATTTCTAATATGAAATCAGAACTGATTGAAAAAAACTACGCGTTGGCCAAAGAGCGCTACGCAGCCCTCGGCGTTGACACCGACAAGGCACTGAAAACTCTTGAGAAAACCCCTATCTCCCTGCACTGCTGGCAGGCCGACGACGTGGTGGGCTTCGAGCGTGGCGAGGCTGCCTCGGGTGGCATCATGACCACCGGCAACTTCCCCGGCAAGGCCCGCACCGTGGCAGAACTGCGTCAGGACATCGAGAAGGTAACCTCGCTGCTCGGCGGTACCTATCGCCTGAACCTGCACGAGACCTACGGCGACTTCGGTGGGAAGTTCGTAGACCGCGACGAGGTAGACCCCAAGCACTTCGAAAGCTGGATGCAATGGGCCAAGGAGCAGGGCTTGAAGCTTGACTTCAACTCCACATCTTTCTCTCATCCCAAGAGCGGAAGTCTCTCGCTGGCTAACCCCGACAAGGAGATTCGCGACTTCTGGATTGAGCATACCAAGCGTTGCCGCCGTGTGGCCGATGCGATGGGTAAGTATCAGAACGACCCCTGTATCATGAATATCTGGGTTCACGACGGTTCGAAAGACTACACCGTGGAGAAGTATCGCTATCGCCAGATCTTCAAAGAGTCACTCGACGAGATTCTCGCTGAGGAGTTGCCCAACATGAAGACCTGTCTGGAGGCCAAGCTGTTTGGCATCGGTCTGGAGGCCTATACGGTGGGTTCCCACGACTTCGTAGCCGGATATTGCGCCAAAAACAACCTGATGTACACCCTCGACACAGGCCACTATGAGCCTACAGAGAACGTGAGCGATGCCGTTTCATCACTCCTTCTCTTCGTGCCCGAGCTGATGTTGCACGTGTCTCGCCCCATGCACTGGGATTCAGACCATGTGACTCTCTTCGACGACAACACCCGCAACCTCTTCTCCGAGCTTGTGCGTGCAGATGCCCTCGACCGTGCTCACATCGGCCTCGACTATTTCGATGCCTCCATCGACCGCATCGGCGCATATATCATTGGTATCCGCGCCACTCAGAAGAGTCTGCTGCAGGCCTTCCTGGAGCCGCTCGACAAACTGCGTCAGTATGAGAACGAGGGCAAGAACTTCCAGCGTCTGGCTCTCCTTGAAGAGGCCAAGACCCTGCCGATGGGTGCCGTTTACGACTATTTCAACCTGACTCACAACGTTCCTGTGGGCGAAGAGTTCATCGCCGACATCGAGAAATACGAGCAGGAAGTAACATTCAAGCGCAACTAACCTCTCTCCCCATGGGGAGCAAAAGAGTCTGGAAGTGAAGAAGTTGGGGGCATAGCCATTCCCTGCACCCTATCAGAGCATGGCAGTTGTCTTGGCTTCTTCACACCATCGCTCCTTTGAATACCAAACAAGACTTATGGATATCATTATCGGACTACTCATTATCGCCATCGGTGCCTTCTGCCAGAGCAGTTGCTACGTGCCCATCAACAAGATCAAGAACTGGAGTTGGGAGAGCTACTGGATAGTGCAGGGTGTGTTTGCGTGGTTGATTTTCCCGTTGCTGGGTGCTCTGCTTGCCGTCCCCGCAGGCCATAGCCTGACGGAATTGTTCACGGCCGACAACTCGTTCAACATCTGGATGACCATGCTCTTTGGCGTTTTGTGGGGCGTGGGCGGCCTGACGTTCGGTCTGTCGATGCGCTATCTCGGCGTGGCTTTGGGTCAATCCATCGCCCTCGGCACCTGCGCCGGACTCGGCACCATCATGGGACCTGTGCTGCTCAACGTGTTCTTCCCCGAACTTCACGCCTTAGAGTCACTCACGTTTGCGGTGATTCTCGGTGTGGTGGTAACCCTGATAGGCATCGCCATCATTGGTGTGGCCGGCTCGATGAAGGCCAATTCGCTCTCTGATGAGGAGAAGAAGGCGGCCGTGAAAGACTTCAACTTCCCCAAGGGACTGGCCATCGCGCTGCTGGCGGGATTTATGAGCGGATGCTTCAACGTCGGACTGGAGTTTGGAAAGGGCATCCATTTCGGTGACCTTACGCCCGACATGTTCAAGACATTGCCCGCAACGCTGTTGGTAACCGTGGGTGGTTTTGTGACCAATGCTGTCTATTGCTTCTATCAGAACCAGAAAAACCGCACCTGGAACGACTACGCCAAGGGCAGCGTCTGGGGCAACAACCTGCTGTTTACAGCCCTGGCCGGCGCACTTTGGTACAGCCAGTTCTTCGGACTATCACTCGGCAAGGGCTTCCTCACGGAGTCGCCGACACTCATGACACTGGCTTTCTGTATCCTGATGGCACTCAATGTGGTGTTCTCCAACGTGTGGGGCATCATCCTCAAGGAGTGGAAGGGTTGCTCACAGAAGACGATTGCCGTACTCATTGTGGGCATCATCGTGCTGATCATCTCCTCTTTCCTGCCACAGTTGATCGGTTAGACCACTCAGAAACCTATCTAAACCGAAGCCCCTGCAACCTAAACAAGTCATCGGGCAGGGGCTCGGCTCAATACCCCCAACCTGCTCTTCCATCTGCCTGCCATGTAAAAAGCACATGCAAAAAAGTATTGTCGGCACACCGTTCCGATATAGCGTGTCAGCATTCTTCACGTTGTATGCATTGGAAGATAATGCAGACCAAACTACGGCTTTTATAATAACTTAAACAAATAACATCTATTTATTCAAAACTGTATGAATCTATCACATCATGAAAGTTATGGGAAAAATCTTTCCAAACTATTGTTATTGATGGCATTCTCGGCATCTACCACGTTTGCATGGGCCCAAAGCCGTGTGACGGGAAAGATTGTCGACGAGACGGGCGAGCCTGTTATCGGTGCCAGTATCAAAGTAGAAGGGACATCAGTCGGTGCCATTACCGACCTCGATGGTAACTTCAGCCTCCCCAATGTCCCCAAAAACGGAACCCTGACAGTGTCTTACGTTGGTTTCAAGACACAAACCATCAAGGCCGACGGACGTTCTCAAATCGATCTTACGCTTAAAGAAGACCACGAGCAATTGGACGAAGTGGTAGTGGTGGGCTATGGTGTTCAGCGCAAAAGCGATGTTACCGGTGCCCTTGCCCACATCGACAGCAAACAGCTCACGGCCATGCCCGTGAAAGATGCCCTACAGGGTATGCAGGGCAAGACGGCTGGTGTCGACATCACCAACTCTCAACGCCCGGGTACAGTAGGCTCTATCTCAGTGCGTGGCCAGCGCTCCATCAATGCCAGCAGCGACCCGCTCTATGTGGTCGATGGCATGATCATCCAGAACGGTGGCATCGAAAACATCAACCCACAGGACATCGAGTCCATCGAAGTCCTGAAAGATGCCTCCTCGACGGCTGTCTATGGTGCGCGCGGTGCCAATGGCGTGATCCTTGTCACCACCAAGAAGGGCAAGGAGGGCAAAGTGTCCATCAACTATGCCGGAAGCATAACCTTCTCCAAAATCCATGAGGTGACAGAGTATATGAGTGCCGCAGAATGGGTGGACTACGCCCGCTACGCCCTCTACAATCAGGGCGGCTACGGCAAGGCGGGCGAGGCCTTCGCCCCCGATTATGCCAGCGACATCAAACTCTTCGGTGGCACAGCCGGTTGGAACAACATCGAACAGGCCTGGAACAACGGTGTCTACGATGCCAGCAAAGTGGGCGAATACGACTGGGTGAGCCATGCCTTGCAGACCGGTGTGACCCAGGACCACACGCTGAGCGTGAGTGGTGGTACCGATAAGATCAAGGCTTACGGCTCCTTCGGCTATCTCAACGAGAAAGGAACACAGAAGGGACAGAGCTACAGCAGGTTCACCGTCAACACCAATGTGGAAATCAAGGCCCTGCCCTACTTCACGATGGGCGTTGGCATGAATGCCGCATACGGCGACCAGAACTATGGTTACAGCTATCAGAAGAGTGTCACCGGTGCCGGCGATTATTACGGCGCGCTGCGCGGAATGATTCCCTACACGGTGCCCTACGACGAGGATGGCAACTTCATCGAGTATCCCTGGTCCTACAACACCAACATCCAGAACCCCATTGAAGAGATTAACTACACGACCAACAAACGTCGCGACTTCCGCATCAATGGCAATATCTGGGGACAACTCGACTTCGGCAAAATCTGGAATCCACTCGAAGGCCTGTCCTATAGACTCCAGTTCGGACCCGAGCTGAAATACTATCGCCTCGGCATGTTCTTCGCAGCCGACGGCATCAACGGTCAGGGCAGCAATGTCGCCACCTATAATCCCTCACAGCGTGTGGCATGGACGCTCGACAATCTGGTTTACTACAACCGCACAATTGCCCGCGACCACCACATCGGACTGACCTTCCTGCAGAGTGCCGAGAAGACGCACTACGAATATGGCAATATCAAGGCTAACGTCGCCACATCGGATGAGCTGTGGTACAACACCAGTTCGCTGGGCACACCATTGGGGTATAGCACCGGTCTGGCAGAAGACCAGCTCACCTCTTACATGGTACGCGCCAACTATAATTATATGGATAAGTACCTGGCTACAGCCAGTGTGCGCTGGGACGGCAGCTCCCGTCTGGCCGAAGGCCACCAGTGGGCCAGCTTCCCCTCGTTCTCGCTGGGATGGCGCATCGACCAGGAGAAGTTCATGCAGAAAGCTGATTGGATCAGCAACCTGAAGTTGCGCGTGGGCTGGGGTATCTCCGGCAACTACGCCATCGACATCTATGGCACCAAGGGTGCTATCCAGAGCCTCTACTACAACTGGGGCCAGAACCCGTCATCACTGGGCTATGTGCCCTCCGACCCCTCTGCCAAGAACCCGTCAAAGATGGCCAACCCCAGTCTGGGATGGGAGAAAACCTACCAGTGGAACGTCGGTCTGGACTATGGATTTCTCGACGGACGCATCAGCGGTAGCCTCGATGTCTACACCAATTCCACCAAAGACCTGCTGATGGCCATGAGCATTCCCTCGCTCACCGGCTACACCTCTACCTACGCCAACGTGGGTGAGTCGTCGGGATGGGGTATCGACTTCCAGCTGAATGCTATCCCCGTGAAGACCCGCGACTTCCAATGGTCCACGGCCCTCACATGGTCTCTCGACCGCAACAAGATTGAGAAACTCGCCAACAACGCCACCGAGGACATCAACAACAACTGGTTTGTCGGTGAAGAAATCGGCGTTATCTACGACTATGTCTATGACGGCATTTGGAAAACGAGCGAGGCTGAGGAGGCTGCCAAGTACAACCGCAAGCCCGGTCAGATTCGTGTGAAGGACGTATTGGAGGATGGAAAGATCGACGGCAACGACCGACAGATCATCGGTCACCTCCGTCCGCGCTGGTCAGGCGGCTGGCACAACACCTTCACCTACAAGAGTTGGGAACTCTCCTTCTTCATGTTCGCCCGCTGGAAGTTTGACATTGCCAAGGGCGCAGAGACCCTCGGCGGTATGTACAACATGCGCAAGCTCGACTATTTCATCGCCGGCACCAATGAGGATGCAGAGTACTACATGCCCGGTTCGCAAGGTTCGGGAGCCGACCTCTATGCTTCTTCCATGAGTCTGCAGGACGGTTCGTTTATCAAGATGCGCAACATCTCACTGGGTTACACCTTCTCTCCCCGTCAGCTGAAGTCCACCGGACTGAGCACGCTCAAGATTTACGTACAGGCCATGAACCCCTTCAATGTCTACAAGAAGTGCAAATGGCTCGACACCGACTTCATGAGCTACGACAACAACACCACCTCTTACGGTTCGTCTACGACCATCAAGAGCTGGGTGATCGGTCTTAACATCGGATTCTAAACACACAGACAAACATGAAACTCAATTATATTTTAGCGTCGGCCATCCTTGCCGGCAGCACCCTGGGACTCAGCTCGTGTGGCGACAAGTTCCTGGAGGAAGATCAGTTCAATCAGAGAAGCACGCAGTACTTCACGACACAGGACGGTCTTGACGACTTGGTAGTGGGTGCTTACCAGAAACTGAAGTTCAAGTTCAACTATCAGTGGGGCTACCTCACCTACTGCATGGGTATCGACGAGTTTACCGGCGGTGCCAACAACTTTGTCAATTACAACGCCTACCAGACCCTCGATGCCAGCGACAAGACCGGCATCATGCCCGTATGGGACAACTACTACGGTCTCGTGGAGCCGGCCAACGTCATCATTCAGAACGTGCCGAAGTATTATGACAAGACCAATGCCAACTACAACACGCGTCTTGGCGAGGGCTATTTCCTCCGCGCCTACGCCTATTTCGAACTCGTGAAGCAGTTTGGCGGCGTGCCTTTGAAACTCGAGCCGTCGACCTCGGCAGAGACCTACTTCACCCGCAGCAGTGCAGAGGAGTGCTATGCGCAGATCATCGCCGACCTGGAACAGGCCTACAACCTCCTGCCCGAGACTCCCGCACAGACCGGACGCATCACGAAGAGTGCCGCCGCCCACTTCCTGGCCAAGGCTCATCTCTTCCGTGCCAGCGAACTTTATGATGCCTGGAACGGCAGCTACAAGAGCGAGGACCTCGATGCCGTGATCAAATATGGCAAGGAGGTCATCGCCGCCCACCCGCTGTGCTCTGACTATGTGGCTCTCTGGGACTACACCAAGGCCAACAGTGCCAACGAGACGGTGAGCGAAGTGGTGCTCGCCGCACAGTTCTCCGACGACACAGACACCTGGGGACGCTACGGCAACCAGATGCACCTCTGCTTCCCCTCGGTCTATCAGAACATGGCCGGCATGAAGCGTGACATCTCCGGCGACCGCGAATTCTCCTACGTGAGTGCCTCGGAATATACCATGCAGGTCTTCGACCGTATCAACGACTCGCGTTTCTGGAAGAGTTTCATCACCACCTACGGCTGCAACAACCCCTCGGCAGCTCCCAAGTGGTCGGTTTATTCCAGCAACTATCCCAATGCCATCCCCGATGGAGTGGACGCTACCAGTGCACGCTTCAAGGGCGGCGAGATTGCTCTGAAATACATCGTCAACAGTCCCGGCGACACCCGTTACACCGACATCGACGGTTCGAAGTCGGAAGACGGCGTGCTGAACAACGGCAAACTGGAGGCTCCCCACACCTTCGTGCAGTATTATGCCGGTGAGGATTTCAGCTGGAACACCTCGAAGGCTACTGCCACTGGCAACTGGTTTGCCATCCATCCCCACAACCGTTCGGTGGCACTGAGCAAGTATCGTGACGGCTATCGCAATGCCATCAACTCTCAGTTTGGCACGCGCGATGCCATCATCGCACGCTCGGCCGACGATGTTCTGATGGTGGCCGAGGCCTACATCCGCAAGAAGGACTATGCCAATGCCATCACCTACCTCAACATGGTGCGCGACCGCGCAGGCTATGCCGACGGCGAGGACCGTGCCAAGCATGTGGACGGTGGTCAGGCTTACAAGAACAACTCCTATTGCTCGGGCAAGGGCGGTGGCTACTCGGCCGACGGTGCCATCTATTATGAGACCAACACCTACTATGAGTCGAACAACATGGACGTGACCACGGCCTCATCCAAGAGCAACATGCACCTCAACTCCGTGGACGATATCCTCAACTCCGCACCCGACATGCGTGTGTATCAGGCCCTCGGCCTGACGAGCGATTACGACAAGGTGATGTGCTTCCTCATGGACGAGCGCACACGTGAGCTTTGTGGCGAGATGCAGCGTTGGGAGGATTTGGCCCGCACCAAGACCCTGGAGTCTCGCTGGAACACCTTCAACGATGCCAAGGGCTACGGCGAAGGCAGCTTCAATGCGGCACGCGACTACTATCGTCCACTGCCGC
>JAEAMQ010000020.1 GCA_016901395.1 Prevotella sp.
GAGTGCAAAGGTAGGGAATTTCCGGCAACCGGCCAAACGTTTCGGGAAAAAAGATTGAAAAAAGATGAAAGAAATGGAAGAAGGTTGATGTAAATCAAGAGAAAGGGAGGGGACACATTATTATATATAAAGGAGAGGGAGAGAGACGGGGAAGGAAGGAAAAAGGGAGGGTTGGCGTAGTACGCCAACATACAGACCGAACAAAAGGGAGAGCAAGGGGAAGAGCAAGAAGAAGAAGGACGGCAAGGGAAGCAAGGAGGGGGGGGCAAGAAGGAAAGCAGGGAGGCAAGAAAGGATCAGGGAAGAAGAAAAAGGGCAAGAGAGAGGGCAAGGAGGAGAGTAAGAAGGAAAGCAGAGGGGGCACTACCCACAAACCTGTTTGCCCTACTTCATAGCTCATGCCCTCTCCTACTCATATACCTCGTCTATACCAAATTCACTTACCTCGTCGTCTTCTTTTCCACAAGGATTAAAGTTTTCCGGAACATCAAATACGGATGTAGAATCATACGGCAAGCTATGATCATTATAAATCTTTTTCATATAATATGCCCATATCGGAAGAGCCATTGTCGCACCCTGCCCCATTGCCATTGAATCAAAATGGATATCTCGTTCCTCACCGCCTACCCATACTCCACTAACAAGCTGGGGGGTAAAACCCATAAACCATGCATCGGAATTGCGGTTAGTTGTTCCTGTTTTTCCCCCTATTTCACCCCCAAGATTGAATTTGTAACGTAAGCGTCCACCCGTTCCTTCATCAATAACAGCCATAAGTTCTACAAGCATTTTATATGCACTCTCAGAACTTATCACTTCATTCATGCGAGACTGGAATTGAGTAATGACGTTGCCCTCGTTGTCCTCAATCTTAGACACAAACAACGGAGCTATACGTATACCATTGTTAGCAAATGCCGTATATGCACTTACCATTTCTCCAACAGATACCTCACATGGTCCAAGACACAGAGCCATAGAAGGATGGATGTCAGGATTGTTAATTCCAAACTTATGTAATATATTAACAAACTGATTTGGGTTCAAGCGGCTCATTAGATAGGCAGATATCCAATTATTAGATTGCGCCAATCCCCATTTTAATGTTACCATCTGTCCATAGCGGCGACGGTTTGCATTGCGAGGAGTCCACGGCTTCCCTGCTACCATATATGTACGTTGAAGATTGGGTGCCTTGTCGCAAGGCGACGCGCCATTTTCCATTGCTAAGGAATATAGGAATGGCTTAATCGTAGACCCCACCTGACGCCGGCCACCCATCACCATATCATATTGGAAGTGCTCAAAGTCTATGCCTCCCACATATGCTTTCACCTGCCCAGTATGAGCATCCATACTCATAAATCCTGCACGTAAAAAAGATTTGTAATATCGGATGGAATCCAGTGGTGTCATGACCGTATCAATATCCCCATGATAAGTAAACACGGACATATCCGTTGGGGTACGAAATGCCTTGTCTATTTCCTCCGTCGAAGCACCAGCCTGTCGCATCATTCTATAACGCTCACTTTGACGCATTGCCTTTCCCATAATTTGTCTTACTTGTTCACGAGTAAGGTTCTCTGTGAAAGGAGCATTCGGTTTTGACTTATTTTCTTTATTGAACTCAGGTTGCAGGTACTTTGCAACATGACCATATACAGACTCCTCAGCATATTTTTGCATTCTGGAGTCTATTGTCGTATATATTCTTAATCCGTCAGTATATACATTATAGAAACTGCCATCCTTTTTTGTATTTTTCTTACACCAGCCACATAGCGGGTCCGTAGCAAAAGCTATAGAATCAATAACATACTGCCTCATGTTCCATTCCGGATAATCATCTCGACTCGGTCTGTCCATCATCATATATTGGCGAAGAAACTCTCGAAAATACACAGCCATACCGTCCTTGTGATCAGACCGATGAAATCGTAATTCAATCGGCTCATTACTATAAGACACCAATTCTGCTTGAGAGAGATATCCGGCCTTTCTCATCTGACCAAGCACCACGTCACGTCGTTCCTTGCATCGCTCCGGATAGCGTACAGGATTAAACAACGAGGGGTTTTTACACAAACCAATTAACAAAGCAGATTCTGTTACTGTCAGATCTTTTGGCTCCTTATTAAAATAGGTATTGGCTGCAATCTTAATACCTACCGCTCCATGAAGGAAATCAAAATAGTTTAGATACAGTGCGATAATCTCTTCTTTAGTAAAATTACGCTCCAACTTTATGGCAATAATCCATTCTATGGGTTTTTGCAGCAATCGTTCTACCGTAGACCTTGCCGGCGTAGAGAAGAGTTGCTTTGCCAACTGTTGAGTAATCGTGCTTCCTCCACCTGCACTCACCTGCCCCATCACGCCTCGTTTTACAATGGCACGTCCAAGTGCGATGAAATCAATTCCAGAGTGTTCATAGAATCGTTCATCCTCTGTTGCAACAAGCGCATGAACAAGATGTGGGGATAACTTTGAGTAGGTTATTGGAATACGATTAGCCCTGTCTACATTGTAGGTTCCAATGATTTTACCATCAGCAGAATATACCAATGATGCTGACTTACTGATAGGATTTTGTAAATTTTCTATATCAGGAGAATATCCGATGATGCCAAACCAGATGAGAAAAAAAAGAAGTGTCACTATTCCCACAATTGAGATAAGCGACATCCACAGAAACTTTATGAATGTTCTTCTCATTATAAATTTAATTCTTATTTCTGCAAAAATACAATTTTTCTTTTGAAATGTCATCAATTAATAGAAAATAATCAGTAACTTAGCACTCGATTTCACAACTCTCAATCAAAATATAAATGGAAAAACATAATTTTGTGACAATTGCCGACCTATCAAAACAGAAGATAGAATATCTTCTTGAAATGGCGCAAGAGTTCGAAAAATATCCCAACCGGGCTATCCTTAAAGGGAAAGTAGTTGCTACCCTCTTCTTTGAGCCCTCCACTCGAACACAACTTAGTTTTCAGACAGCAGCCAATCGGCTTGGGGCACGTGTCATAGGTTTTTCTGATGCCAAAACGTCAAGCACCACAAAAGGCGAAACCCTCAAAGATACCATATTAATGGTAAGCAATTATGCCGACATCATCGCCATGAGGCATTACATAGAAGGTGCAGCACAATATGCCAGTGAAGTAGCTCCAATCCCAATCATCAATGCCGGCGACGGTGCCCACATGCATCCCTCCCAATGTCTACTCGACCTTTATTCCATTTATAAGACACAGGGAACCTTAGAGAACCTGAATATTTACCTTGTTGGCGACCTGAAATATGGGCGTACCGTCCACTCCCTCATTACCGCCATGCGGCATTACAATCCCACATTCCACTTTATCGCCCCAGAAGAACTGTCGATGCCCCAGGAATACAAACTCTATTGTGAAAAGCACGGGATAAAATACTACGAACACACTTCATTCAACGAACAGGAAATTGCAGACGCAGATATTCTCTATATGACGCGCGTACAGAAGGAGCGCTTCTCCGATCTCATGGAATACGAACGGGTGAAGAACGTTTATATCCTCAAGAACGACATGCTTAGAAATGCCAAGCCCAACATGAAAATTCTGCACCCGCTGCCCCGTGTCAACGAGATAGCCTACGACGTGGATAACAATCCACACGCCTATTATATCCAGCAGGCCAAAAACGGACTCTACGCCCGCGAAGCCATTTTCTGTCATTGCCTTGGCATCACGTTGGAAGATATCAAAAACGACAAGACCATCATCGAATCAGCATTCTAAAACCCCTTGATATAAACAAACTATGGGAAAGAAAGAACTACAAGTAGCAGCCATTGAGAATGGCACTGTCATCGACCATATCCCTGCAGACAAGACTTATCAGGTGGTACGCCTGCTCAATCTTCACGACCTCGACGTGCAAGTTACCATTGGCTACAACCTGCCATCCAGCAAAATCGGAAAGAAAGGCATTATCAAAATCAGCAACAAATTCTTTACCGACGAGGAAGTCAGCAAGCTCTCCGTCGTAGCTCCTAAGATCATTCTAAACACCATCAGGAACTATGAGGTTGTAGAGAAGAAGACCGTGGAGACTCCAGACGAACTTCATGGCATCGTAAAATGCAACAATCCCAAATGCATCACCAATAACGAGCCTATGCAGACCTATTTCACAATTGTCGACAAAGAAAAAGGAATCTTAAAATGTCATTATTGCGACATGGAACAAGATATTAATAAGGTAGAGCTTGTATAAGCGATAAAATCTTTAATATTATCGTAATATTCCGCAAAAAGGTTACAATGTGTTCGTAATTCAAGGAATTTTTGCTTAATTTTGCATCGTATTTAAGGAGAAAAACTTAATATCATTAATAAAATCTACACAATGGAAAGAGATCAGGAGATTTTCAATCTTATCGAACAGGAGCATCAACGCCAATTGAGAGGCATGGAGCTTATCGCATCAGAAAACTTCGTCAGCGATGAGGTGATGAAAGCAATGGGCAGTTACCTAACTAACAAGTATGCAGAAGGACTTCCCGGAAAACGTTATTACGGAGGTTGTCAAATTGTAGACCAAGTTGAGACTCTTGCCATTGAGCGTGTTAAGAAAGTGTTTGGCGCAGAATATGCTAATGTACAGCCTCACTCTGGAGCCCAGGCTAATCAGGCCGTATTGTTGGCTGTTCTGAAGCCCGGCGACACATTCATGGGCCTTGACCTCGATCAGGGCGGTCACCTTTCCCATGGTAGCGAGGTGAACACATCCGGAATACTCTACAACCACATTGGCTACACCCTTAACCGAGAGACTGGTCGTGTAGACTATGATGAGATGGAGCGACTGGCTCTGGAGCATAAGCCCAAACTGATTATTGGTGGTGGTTCTGCCTACAGCCGCGAGTGGGACTACGAGCGCATGCGCAAGATTGCTGATGCCGTAGGTGCCCTGCTGATGATTGACATGGCCCACCCCGCCGGTCTTATCGCTGCCGGCCTGCTCAAAAACCCCGTGAAATATGCTCACATTGTGACTACCACCACTCATAAAACCTTGCGTGGTCCCCGTGGTGGTGTGATTCTCGTAGGTAAAGATTTTGAGAACCCTTGGGGCTTGACCACCAAGAAAGGCGAAGTAAAGAAGATGAGCACGCTGCTCAACTCTGCTGTATTCCCTGGTAACCAAGGCGGTCCATTGGAGCATGTCATTGCTGCCAAGGCCGTAGGATTTGGTGAAAATCTCCTTCCATCATGGAAAGAATATGCTCAACAGGTGAAAACCAATGCAGCAGTTCTGGCTCAGGACCTTGTCGACCGTGGCTTCAGTATCGTGAGCGGCGGAACCGACAACCATTCGATGTTGCTCGACCTGCGCCAGAAATATCCTGACCTCACCGGTAAAGTAGCTGAAATCGCATTGGTGGCAGCCGACCTTACCGTAAACAAAAACAAAGTGCCCTACGACGAGCGCAGCGCATTCCAGACATCAGGTATCCGCCTCGGTACAGCTGCCATGACAACTCGCGGTGCCAAGGAAGATATGATGCATCTTGTTGCCGATCTCATCGACGAGGTATTGAAAGATCCAGAAAACGACCAAGTCATCAAGCGCGTTCGTGAGAAAGTGAATGCTACAATGAAAGATTATCCTCTCTTTGCTTACTAAGCCAAGGAGATAAGATACTCACACCTTCAAAGGATGATAGGGACGTTAAATCCGGAATATTTCCAGATTACGTCCCTATCTTAGTTTTCGTTCAACAATTCTTCCCCACCAAAAAGGCCTTCAACCTCAACATAGAATATGAATGAAACGAATGGAAACTACAAAAATAAATATTGAAAACTCTGACTATCCCGGAATACTAAAGGTGCTATGACTTTTTAATATTAATCAGAATTACCGATACTTAAGACTTTTCAGAATCATACCAAATAATAGTTAAGTTTTGAAAATACGGTTAGTAATCTTCATTCTGCTTCTGCTTTTCTCATCAGCAGCGCATGCCCAGACTCCTATAGCCAATCGTATCAAGAGCCTCATCAAGGCTTTACCGATTGGTTCGAAGGTTGTTGCCAAATACACCGACACCCATCGTCACTGCCTCTATTATATAAGCGAGCACCGACTCTATTGCTACGACGTACTCACCGGACAGCGCAAGAACGTCAATTTCTCTACCTCCAACTACACTCATATCCTGTCAACCTGGCTCAGTCCAGATGGCAATTTCTTCTTTGTAGCAGTCGATAAAGGCAGTCTTTCGCCATCATACATAGAAAGTGGACAAGAACTTTGGCGTTTCGATTCACGCACTAAGCGTTCTTACAAAGTTGGTCAAGGCTATTTTATTGAACATCGCAAGAAGTGCATCATAATCAAACAAGCTTCGCGTTGCTTCAACCCAACAGCACCACGAGACAAGAAAAGATGGATGGGACAGAATCATTACTACGACCTCTATGGCAAAGTGATCTACGCAAAGGAGGAATTTGAAATCAAATAAAGCATATCTTTATATCTATATTGCGCATATTCCCCATAGCACAACTATATTCTTTTATCATTCAACAAATGACTGAGCGATAAAAGATTGCTTAGCATTATTTCAAGTCATTGTGTACCTCAAAACCTGTGTTACAGAGTCATAGGCCAAGCGACAGACATGGCATCCTACAAGTCAAAACAAGACAGCATTCCGGAAGACTTTTTCTACATACAGAAGAAACAGAAATGTATCATCGCACAGAACTTGCTCAACGTCCACACCCGAGAAACTCACACATGTCACCGTCTTTCAGATTTTGATGGAACAGTCTATTTCACCGTGATATGAAAACAGCCCTGTTTCACTTCATACTTTACATGACAACGACCAGACTCTCGCATGTCCCGCAACACCTCTGCAAGGATATACTTGAGCGTATCGTTACGTACCTGACGACGTTTTTCCCCAGGAGCCTCTACCGTTTGGTAGCGGTTATAACACACATCAAACGTCGTACCATAAAGATGACAACTGTTTTGAGTAGCGTTACCATTGTGACTTCTCAATTTTGCCACATCATCTTTTGTACGCATGACACTCGTCACAATCAGTTTGTGTAAGGGTACTCCTTTTATCTGCAAACTGTCAAAAAAGCTGCACCCTATATCCTGTAAGAGAATAGAAGCCCGCGGTACCAGATAAGGGATACTGTTGTGGAGTTTGTCTATATGAAAATAAGGGTTACTGCCCACGTAGACCAACTCAGCCTTTCGTCTTTCTGCCTCATTACGATTTTGCACCGGACTTACCCCCCATTTCTCAGCCGACAGATACTGCACATCCTGCTGATCATCAAATGTCTTTTGATAGCCCGGAACGCTGTATATTCTGTTTTTTACCAAAGAGCCATCCCCATGAAAAAAACGTGACTGAACAGAAGGACTTTTCATTTTGCCAACAACAATAGGTTCAGGCATATCTTTCAAAGCCTTTTTTCCCACCAAGTTCTGTTCATTCGAAACAACACTTGTCGCCGTGGTATCCGAATAAGGAGTGTCTATCTTTGTCCTGTCTTTGGCAACAGACGGGAAAAGCACTCTGGTTAGCCCCAACACCAAAGTTACTATTAAAAACCATTCAAGATATTTCTTTTTTGTTATTGCTATTTTCATTTCATCTGCAAAAATACCACAAAACAAAATAATCACAAAATAATTGCCTCATGAAATACAGAAGCACATTAATATATTTTTGAAAAATTTGTTCTTTGTCTCATGATATTTTTGTAATTTTGCACCATTAGTAATGATGTAACTGTAAATTACAACTTTGATAGAGAAGCATATCATTTTGGAGGACATCGACCCCGTGGTATTCTATGGGGTGAACAACAGTCATCTGCAGATGCTCAAGTCTCTCTTTCCCCAGTGCCGCATCATGGCACGCGACAACGTCATCAGGGTTTTATGTGACGAAGAGGAAATGGCGAAGATAGAAGAGAGCATCGAAAACATGCGCCTGCATGTGCTTAAATACAACTCCATTTCCGACGAAGACATCCTCGACATCATCAAAGGTCACCAGACCAAGGCCGACGCTGTGAAGGATGTCATTGTCTATAACATTTCGGGCCGCCCCATCAAGAGCCGTTCTGCCAACCAGCAGAAACTCGTGGACGCGTTCGACAAGAGTGACATGATTTTTGCCGTGGGGCCCGCCGGCACCGGCAAAACCTACTTAAGCATCGCCCTTGCCGTGAAAGCCCTGAAAGAAAAGAGTGCCAAAAAAATCATTCTTAGCCGTCCGGCAGTAGAGGCTGGCGAAAAGCTCGGATTCCTTCCGGGTGACATGAAGGACAAGATCGACCCCTATCTGCAGCCGCTCTACGATGCCCTGGAGGATATGATTCCGGCCGCAAGGCTGCAGGATATGATGGACAAGCACATCATACAGATTGCTCCCCTCGCCTTCATGCGTGGCCGCACACTGAGCGATGCCATTGTCATCCTCGACGAAGCACAGAACACTACACCCGCCCAAATACGCATGTTTCTCACCCGTATGGGCTGGAACTCCAAGATGATCATCACCGGAGACATGACGCAGATAGACCTCCCACGTGACCAGAAAAGCGGACTGAAGGAGGCTTTGGAAATTCTTTCCAACATTCCCGACATCGCCGTGGTAGACCTGAACCAGAAGGACATCGTGAGACATAAGCTCGTGACCAACATCGTCAACGCCTACGAAGCCTATGACAAACAGCGTGCCGAGAGCCGCGCAGAAGGGCGGCGACGCATGAGTCGGGAGGAACACATGACCATTGTCGACACCGGCATCACCACAGAAAACTGAAAAGTAGAACCATTTAATAAATAGGAGCCCCGCAAAACAAAGTGCATACCTCATCGGGCAGGCATCGGGGGAAGTTTTTATGAAAGCATTAACAAATACCGAGTTCCATTTCGATGGACAGAAAAATGTGTACCACGGCAAGGTCCGTGACGTTTACAACATCAATGACGACCTCATTGTGATGGTTGCTACTGATAGAATCTCCGCGTTTGACGTGGTGCTTCCCAAGGGTATTCCCTTCAAGGGACAAGTGCTCAATCAGATTGCAGCCAAGTTCCTCGACTCTACCAGCGACATCTGTCCCAACTGGAAACTCGCTACCCCCGACCCTATGGTCACCGTTGGTGTGAAGTGCGAGGGCTTCCGTGTGGAAATGATTATCCGCTCGATCCTTACCGGTTCGGCTTGGAGAGAATATAAGAACGGGGCACGCGAACTGTGCGGAGTGAAGCTCCCTGAGGGCATGCGCGAGAATCAGCGATTCCCCGAGCCCATCGTAACTCCTACCACCAAGGCCGACGAAGGTCACGACCTGAACATCTCACGAGAGGAGATTATCAAGCAGGGCATTGTCTCTGAGGAAGATTACAACATCATCGAGGACTACACCCGCAAGCTCTTTGCCCGTGGTCAGGAGATCGCAGCCCAGCACGGACTGATTCTCGTCGACACCAAATATGAGTTTGGCAAGCGCGACGGCAAGGTGTATCTCATCGACGAAATCCACACTCCCGATTCCAGCCGCTACTTCTATGCCGACGGCTATGAGGAGCGCTTTGAGAAGGGTGAGGCCCAGAAGCAGCTCTCCAAGGAGTTTGTGCGCCAGTGGCTCATAGAGCATAACTTCATGAACGAGCCCGGACAGACCATGCCCGAGATTACCGACGAGTATGCCGAGAGCGTAAGCGACCGCTATATTGAGCTTTACGAGCACATCACCGGAGAGAAGTTTGACAAGGCCGCAGAGTCTGGCGACATTGCCGCCCGTATCGAGGCCAATGTGAAGAACTACCTTGCCTCACGCAAGTAAGCTCTATGTATCAGCAGGAAAAGATAAAACCCTACGGCGAAAACGAGGAGAAGGGCCAGTTGGTGGAAAAGATGTTTGACAACATCGCACCCAGTTACGACACCCTGAACCATCGTCTTTCGTGGAACATCGACAAGGGATGGAGACGCAAGGCCATCAAACAGCTTGAGCGTTTCCATCCTCAAGTCATGCTCGATGTGGCCACGGGAACAGGCGATTTCGCCATACTCGAAGCCCGGATGCTCAAGCCCCGTAAAATCATCGGGGCCGACATCTCGGAAGGTATGATGGCTATCGGGCGGGAAAAAGTGGCAGCTCTCCATCTGGACGATACCATTGAGTTCAAGAAAGAGGACTCGCTCGACATGTCGTTTGATGACGAGACCTTCGACGCCGTGACCGCGGCTTTCGGCATTCGCAACTTTCAAGACCTCGACAAGGGGCTCAAGGAGATGTGCCGCGTGCTCAAACCGGGAGGCCATCTCAGCATCGTGGAACTCACAACGCCCGTCTCTTTTCCCATGAAACAGCTCTTCCGGATCTACTCGCATACATTCCTCCCGATGTATGCCAGCATGATTTCCAAGGACAAGAGCGCCTACAAATACCTCACCGCCACCATCGAGGCATTCCCTCAAGGTGAGCAAATGATGGAAATCCTGCAGAAAGCAGGGTTCCAAAAGACGTCTTTCCAACGTCTGACATTCGGCATCTGCACCCTGTATCTTGCCGAAAAATAAAGAAGACATACCAACAAAAACCTCCAACTACTCATTTAAACGCTAAGCAATATGGACAAATATGGACTGATAGGCTATCCGCTCGTACATTCGTTCTCCATCAGTTATTTCAACGAGAAATTTGAAAGCGAGGGCATAGACGCTACTTACGAGAACTTCGAAATACCAACTGTCGATGATATTCTTGAGGTGGTAGAGACCAATCCCGAACTCCGAGGATTGAATGTCACCATCCCTTACAAGGAGAAAGTAATCAGCTATTTGGACTCATTGAGTGCGGAGGCACGCGCCATTGGTGCTGTAAATGTCATCAAGGTGAGCCACAAGGGAAAGAAGACCATCCTTAAAGGCTACAACAGCGATGTTATTGGGTTTACCAAAAGCATCGAGCCCATGCTGGCCCCCTACCACAAGAAAGCATTGGTACTGGGCACAGGCGGGGCATCAAAAGCCATCGACTTCGGCCTGAAGTCTCTCGGGCTGGAGACTATCAAGGTGAGTCGCTATGAGCGTACAGACACTATACAATACGAGAACATTACTCCCGAAGTAATCAGGGAGTACAATGTCATCGTCAACTGCACCCCATGTGGCATGTATCCCCATGCCGACGAATGCCCCATCCTCCCCTATGAAGCAATGGATGAGCACACCCTGCTCTACGACCTCATCTACAATCCCGACGAAACGCTGTTTATGAAAAAGGGCAAGGCACAGGGAGCTGTAGTGAAAAATGGCTTGGAAATGCTGCTTTTGCAGGCTTTTGCCAGTTGGGAGTTTTGGAATAAAGAGGACTAATCCACTACAATTCAAGATTATGGACAACAGATATATGATGCGTGGCGTTAGCGCCGCCAAAGAAGATGTGCACAATGCCATCAAAAACATTGACAAGGGCTTGTATCCACAGGCCTTTTGTAAAATCATCCCCGACATCTTAGGCGGCGACCCCGACTACTGTAACATCATGCATGCCGACGGTGCAGGCACCAAGTCGTCGCTGGCTTACATGTACTGGAAGGAAACAGGCGACCTCAGTGTATGGAAGGGAATAGCACAGGATGCCATCGTAATGAACACCGACGACCTGCTCTGTGTGGGTGCCGTAGACAATATCCTTGTGTCGAGCACTATCGGACGCAACAAGATGCTCATTCCCGGCGAGGTAATCAGTGCCATCATCAACGGCACCGATGAACTGCTGGCGCAGATGCGTGAGATGGGTGTCGGGATATGGCCCACGGGCGGCGAGACGGCCGATGTGGGCGATTTGGTGCGTACCATCATCGTAGACTCCACCGTTTCCTGCCGTATGAAGCGTTCGGATGTGATCGATAATGCCAACATCCGCCCCGGTGATGTCATTGTCGGACTGAGTTCTACCGGACAGGCCACCTACGAAACAAAATATAACGGGGGTATGGGCAGCAACGGATTGACCAGCGCCCGCCATGATGTCTTTGCCAAATATCTGGCCGAGAAATTCCCCGAAAGCTACGACCACGCCGTTCCAGACGAGTTGGTCTATAGTGGAAAATACAAGCTCACCGATGCCGTCGAGGGTGTAACGATAGACGCTGGAAGCCTCGTGCTGTCTCCCACCCGCACCTATGCGCCCGTCATCAAGAAGATATTAGACGACCTTCGTCCGGAAATCCATGGCATGGTGCACTGCACGGGCGGCGCACAGACCAAGGTGCTCCACTTCGTAGGCGACAACTGCAGGGTCATCAAGGACAACATGTTCCCCGTTCCCCCACTCTTCAAAGCCATCCACGACTGCTCCGGCACAGACTGGAAAGAGATGTATCAGGTGTTCAACATGGGACATCGCATGGAGATTTACGTGCGTCCCGAGGTGGCCGAGCAGGTCATCGCCATCAGCAAGAGCTTCAATATCGATGCCCAAGTAATCGGACATATTGAGGAAGGCAGTTCGCTTCTCATCAAATCTGAGTTTGGAGAATTTGAATATAAGTAACATTTGAAGAATAAATATCGTGACAATAAAAGAGGCAATACTTCAAAGTTTAGAAGATTTTCCGAATGGAGCAATCATGAGGGACGTTTACAATAATATCCTTCAGAAAAAAATTTTTGCTTTTAACAAGGATGCAAAAACTCCGGATTCGACTGTCAGTGCTCAATTAGGAAACATGATTAGGAATGAGGACGTCAGGATTAGACGTTTCAAGAATGACAATAACGTATTTTGTTATTACCTCAGTAAGTACTCCGAAAATATCGAACATAAGGATGAACAGAAATCGACTAAGCTAAAGAAGGTTGAAACATTCCATGAGAGGGATTTACATCCGCTCTTGTGTAGCTATCTCAACTACAATGGAATTATGTCGAAAACCATATTTCACGAGAAATCAACAAAGACTGAGGAACATCAGAAATGGGTTCATCCCGACATCGTGGGAGCAAAGTTTGAGGAAAGAAAAAATAAAACAAGCAACTCATTGTTTAACGCAATGAGTAAAAAAGACTCGTTGAAACTTTACTCATATGAACTAAAAAGGAGCATCGACAATGACTACGAATTGAAGAAATGCTTCTTTCAGGCTGTCTCTAATTCCAGTTGGGCCAATAGCGGTTACTTGGTTTCATTCGATATTAATGCAGAGTTAAAAGAAGAATTGGCCCGTCTTAACCATTCATTTGGTATCGGATTTATCCTTCTCAAGGCCAATCCCTATGAAAGTCAAATGTGGTTTCAAGCCAAGAACAAACCACTTGATTTCAACACTATCGATAAACTTTGCAACATTAACAATGATTTTGAGAAGTTCATTAGATACGTAGAGGCTACACTAACTGCTGACGACAAGCATTTTGAACCGTCAAAAAACGCACTTTTGAATATCTGCGATGAATTCCCTATGACTGAAGAAGAAATTATAAAACATTGCTACAATCATCATATTCCATTTTTGGATGAAGAAATAAGTTAAATATTACATGGCAGAAAACAGCATATTACAGAAGTTAGACGGTCTTGAGGCCCGGTTTGAGGAGGTCAAGACGCTCATCACCGACCCCTCGGTCATTGCCGACCAGAAGCGTTACGTGAAGCTCACCAAGGAGTATAAGGACCTTGGCGACATCATGGACGCGCGCAAGCGATACATCGATTGTCTCAATGCCATCAGGGAATCCAAGGACATTCTGGCCAATGAGAGCGACCCGGACATGAAGGAAATGGCCCGTGAGGAACTGTCGGCCAACGAGGAATTGCAGCCTAAGCTGGAAGAAGAAATCAAGATTGCCCTTGTGCCCAAGGACCCCGAGGATGCCAAGAACGTACAGATGGAAATCCGCGCCGGAACCGGTGGCGACGAGGCTGCACTCTTTGCCGGCGACCTTTTCAATATGTATAAGAAATATTGTGACACCAAAGGCTGGACGCTGAGCGTCACGAGCGTGTCTGAAGGCACCGTCGGCGGCTACAAAGAGATAGACTTTGCCGTGAGCGGAGACAGCGTTTATGGTGTGCTGAAATATGAGAGCGGCGTGCATCGCGTGCAGCGTGTGCCCGCCACGGAGACTCAGGGCCGCATGCACACGTCTGCCGCCACGGTGGCTGTGCTGCCCGAGGCCGACAAGTTTGAGGTGAACATCAACGAGGGCGACATCAAATGGGACACCTTCCGGTCCAGTGGAGCCGGTGGCCAGAACGTGAACAAGGTGGAGTCTGGCGTCCGTCTGCGCTATCCGTGGAAGAACCCCAACACCGGCGAAGTGGAGGAAATCCTCATCGAATGTACGGAGACCCGCGACCAGCCCAAGAACAAGGAGCGCGCGCTGAGCCGTCTTTACACCTACATTTATGACCACGAGCACTCCAAATACCTCAACGACATTTCGAGCCGCCGCAAGAGTTTGGTGTCTACCGGAGACCGCAGCGCGAAGATTCGCACCTACAATTTTCCGCAGGGACGCATCACCGACCACCGCATCGGCTATACGATCTTTGACCTGCAAGGCTTCCTTGGAGGTGACATTCAGGACATGATCGACCATCTGACGGTAGCCGAGAATGCAGAAAAATTAAAGGAAAACGAACTGTAAGACCATGACTTTCGAACAATTAAAAGCCCAGATTTTCAAGAAGAAATCATTTCTTTGCGTAGGACTCGATCCGGATATCCGCAAGATACCCGAGCATCTGCTCAGCGAAGACTCCCCCCTATTTGAGTTCAACAAACAGATTATTGATGCCACCGCACCCTATAGCGTGGCCTACAAGCCCAACTTAGCATTCTATGAGAGTCTCGGTGTCAAGGGTATCATTGCTTTTGAGCACACCATACAGTATCTCAAGAAGTTCTATCCCGAGCATTTCGTCATCGCCGACGCCAAGCGCGGTGACATCGGCAACACCTCCACGATGTATGCCCGCACGTTCTTTGAGGAGTATGACGTAGACGCGCTGACCGTTGCCCCCTATATGGGTGAGGACAGTGTGAAGCCGTTCCTGGAGTATGAGGGCAAATGGGTGGTGCTGCTGGCACTCACCTCCAACAAAGGCTCACACGATTTCCAGCTCACCGAAGACAACAACGGTACACGGTTGTTTGAGCATGTGCTCGCCAAAAGTCAGGAATGGAGCACCGAGGAAAACATGATGTATGTGGTGGGAGCCACTCAGGGCAAGATGTTTGAGGATATCCGCCGCGTAGCCCCACGCCATTTCCTCCTCGTTCCGGGTGTCGGAGCACAAGGTGGAAGTCTGCAGGAGGTCTGCAAATACGGCATCACCAAGGATTGCGGACTACTCGTTAACTCCAGCCGAGGCATCATCTATGCCGGACATGGCAGTGATTTTGCAGCCGTTGCGGCACAAAAAGCACAGGAACTGCAACAGGAAATGGCTGTCGAATTGGATAAAATCAGATAAAGCATGAGGGAACATCCCGTTCCCTCACTACCAACAATCCATCCCTTACCCGTCCCATTATGATTGCGACATTTGGGTTGCAATGATAATGGGACGGAATATTTTAAAAAAGATTAAACCTTCAGTATCCCGCAATTCGGTCGATTTATTACCGTATTGCGTTCGGAGTACGCGTGTACTGCGTTCGCAATGCATGCGTACTTCGAACGCAATACGCTCGTACTCCGAACGCAATACGCTGAGAAAAGCACCTATTCTAAATTGTGAAATAATTCTCAAAACCCATATCAATGTGCAAACTTTAAGTGTTTACACTCTAAAAAATACCAAATATTACATCATTATTACACATATTCAGGAATAAATTATTATATTTGCACAATTGTAAAAATCTAAACGATAATATGGAATTTACCGCAAAGCAAATAGCCCAATTCGTCCAAGGCAAAATAGAAGGTGACGAAAATGTCTCTATTCATACATTCGCCAAAATTGAGGACAGTGTTCCCGGCGCTATTTCTTTTCTGGCCAACCCCAAATACACCCATTACATTTACGAAACCAAGTCTTCCATTGTATTAGTCGATGACACGTTGGAACTGGACCAACCGGTCAAGCCCACGCTCATCCGTGTAAAGAATGCACGCGACTGCGTGGCCAGACTTCTGCAGCTTTACGAATCAAGCAAGCCCAAAAAGACCGGTATCGACTCACTGGCCTTCGTCTCTTCCAAGGCCAAGATCGGTGAGAACGTATACATTGGGGCTTTCGCCTATATCGGTGACGGTGTGGAAATCGGCGACGGAAGCCAGATTTATCCACACGCCACGATTTATGACAATGCCGTGCTCGGCACCAACTGCATCATCTACCCCAATGCAAGCATCTATCACGACTGTAAGTTGGGCAACAATGTGACCATCCATTCCGGCGCAGTGATTGGTGCCGACGGATTCGGATTTGCGCCTAACGGCGACAGCTATGACAAGATTCCACAGATAGGCATCGTGACCATCGAGGACAATGTGGAGATTGGTGCCAACACGTGTATCGACCGTTCGACGATGGGGTCTACCTATGTTCGCAAGGGTGTGAAACTCGACAACCTCGTGCAGATAGCCCACAATACAGACATAGGCGAAAACACCGTCATGTCGGCTCAGGTAGGTGTGGCCGGTTCCACAAAGGTAGGCCAGTGGTGTATGTTCGGAGGACAGGTGGGTATAGCGGGCCATATTAATATAGGTAACCGCGTGATGTTGGGCGCACAGTCTGGCGCACCCAGCTCTATCAAGGACAACCAGACACTTATCGGCACCCCGCCAATGCCACAATTCCCCTATTTCAAGAGTCAGGCCCTCTTCCAGAAGTTGCCAGATATCTACAAGGAACTGCGTGCACTGCAAAAAGAAGTTGAAGAACTAAAAAACAAGAAATAACATGGATACCGCAAAACAAAAGACACTCGGCGGAAGTTTCTCATTATTTGGCAAAGGCCTTCATACAGGTCTGAGCCTGACCGTAACCTTCAATCCAGCACCAGAGAACTCTGGGTACAAAATCCAGCGTATTGACCTTGAAGGCCAGCCCGTCATCGATGCCGTGGCAGAAAACGTGACCGACACACAGCGGGGCACCGTTCTGCAGCAGGGAGAGGCCCGCGTCTCTACAGTGGAGCATGGTCTTTCGGCCCTCTACGCTCTGGGCATAGACAACTGTCTCATCCAAGTCAACGGTCCCGAGTTCCCTATTCTCGACGGATCGGCAACCATGTTTGTAGAGAAAATACAGGAAGTAGGTATCATTGAGCAGGTAGCGCCCAAGGATTACTACATCATCCGTAAGAAAATAGAAATCAAAGACGACCAGACCGGCTCGTGCATCACCATCCTTCCCGATCAAGACTTCTCGATAACGGCCATGTGTTCGTTCCAGTCGAAGTTCATCAGCAGCCAGTTTGCCACGCTCGACCACATTGAAAACTATGCACAGGACATCGCTCCGGCCCGTACCTTTGTGTTCGTTCGCGACATTGTGCCCCTGCTGGAGGCCAATCTCATCAAGGGTGGCGACCTTGACAATGCCATCGTGATCTATGAGAAGCAGGTGGAACAGGACAAGCTCGACAAGCTCGCCGACCTCCTGAAGGTGCCCCACATGGATGCCACAAAGATTGGCTACATGCAGCACAAACCCCTGATGTGGGACAACGAGTGCACACGACACAAGTTGCTCGACATCATTGGCGACATGGCGCTGATTGGAAAACCCATCAAAGGCCGCATCATCGCCACTCGCCCCGGTCACACGGTGAACAACAAGTTTGCCCGGTTGATGCGCAAGGAAATTCGTAAACATGAGGTGCAAGCCCCCATCTATGATGTCAACGACGAGCCGTTGATGGATAACATCCGCATCCGTCAACTCCTGCCCCACCGCTATCCCATGCAGTTGGTAGACAAGGTAGTATCGATGGGTGCCACAAGCATCGTGGGTATAAAAAACATTTCGTCTGACGAGCCATTCTTTCAGGGTCATTTCCCCGAGGAACCGGTTATGCCAGGCGTGCTCCAGATAGAAGCGATGGCACAGACAGGCGGCCTGCTCGTGCTCAGTCAGTTGGAAGATCCGGAGAAGTGGTCTACCTATTTTCTGAAGATCGACAACGTAAAGTTTCGCCAGAAGGTTGTGCCGGGCGATACGTTGGTATTCAAAGTGGAACTCCTTCAGCCCGTGAGACACGGCATCAGCTCCATGAAAGGCTATGCCTTCGTGGGCGACCATATCGTGTCTGAAGCCACATTTACCGCTCAAATCATCAAGAACAAATAAAAAAAATGAATCAAATAAGTCCTTTAGCTTTCGTACATCCCGAGGCTCAACTTGGCGATAACAATATCATCGGGCCGTTTTGCTACATCGACCGCAACACGGTGCTGGGCAATGACAATGTGCTCCAAAACAGCGTTACCATCAATGTTGGCGCGCGTATCGGCAATGGCAATGAGATATTCCCGGGTGCAAGTCTGTCGACCAAACCCCAGGACCTCAAATATAGAGGTGAGGAGACCCTCTGTGAGATTGGCGACAACAACAGCATTCGAGAGAATGTAACCATCTCACGCGGCACAGCCTCACAAGGAACGACACGTGTAGGCAGCAACAATCTGCTTATGGAGAACATGCATATCGCCCACGACTGCTTCTTTGGAAGTAATCTGATCATTGGCAACTCGACCAAGTTTGCCGGTGAGGTGAGCGTAGACGATAATGCTATCATCAGTGCAGAAGTGCTCTGTCACCAGTTTTGCAAGATTGGTGGCTATGTGATGATTCAGGGTGGAAGCCGTTTCAGTCAGGACATTCCGCCGTATATCATTGCCGGCAAGGAGCCCATCCGCTATGCAGGCATCAATCTTGTCGGCCTGCGACGTCACGGATTTAGCAACGAGCTGATACAACTCATCCATGAAGCCTACCGTCTGCTGTACAGCAAGGGGGTGATTGCTGAGGGCATTCAGGAGATTAAGAACAATCTACAGATTACTCCTGAAATACAGTATATCATTGATTTTGTGTCCTCTTCCAAACGAGGCATCATCCGGTAATAGCTTTCTTGAGAGGGCTATCTACCGAGCTTATTTTCAAAAGTTAGAAGTAGATTCGGATGATTCCACTTCTAACTTTTCGCTTATATCATTCTAACAATATGAAAAGACGGCTTTGTCCCATAACCATCAGAGCATGAAGACACTACTCATAGTCCTCGGTCCCACCGGCGTTGGCAAGACAGAACTTTGTCTTCAGATTGCCGAGCGATATCATATCCCCATCATCAATGCAGACTCAAGGCAGATTTTTGCCGAACTACCCATAGGGACTGCGGCACCCACCTTGCTGCAACAGCAGCGAGTGAAGCATTATTTTGTGGGCAATCATCATGTAGAGGACTATTATTCCGCATCGATGTATGAAGAGGATGTGCTGCAATTGCTCAATGAGATATATACCCACGACGACATTGCCCTGCTCACAGGTGGTTCGATGATGTATATAGATGCCGTCTGCGACGGCATCGACGACATCCCAACCATAGATGCACGCACTCGGGAAACCATGAAGCAGAGACTCAACGAACAGGGGTTACCCGCTCTTGTAGAGCAACTTAAGGCTCTTGATCCGGAGTATTGGGCCATCGTTGACAAGCAAAATCCACGACGTGTGGTGCATGCTTTGGAGATTTGCGAGATGACAGGGCAGACCTATACGTCTTTCCGCACCCATCAGAAGAAACCTCGTCCGTTCCGCATAGTGAAAATAGGGCTTGACCGTCCGCGTGAGGAGCTGTACGAACGCATCAATCAACGAGTGCTCGACATGATGGATTCGGGGATGGAAGAAGAAGCGCGCACCATGTATCCCAAACGCGGACTCAATGCGCTAAACACCGTGGGTTACAAGGAATTGTTTGCCTACATGGACGGAACGATACCCCGTGAGGAAGCTATCCGACAGATACAGTCGAACACCCGGCGCTATATGCGCAAGCAAATCACATGGTTTAAGAAAGACGAAAACACCCAATGGTTTTCGCCGGACAACATTGAAGATATCTTAAATTATATTGACAAACAAATACAATGACCCACTATTTTCGTAATTTTGCACCGACAGCTTATGCGTTTCGCACAACAACTGCGAGAAATAGTTAAAGGGAGGACCGATCGTCATGAAAATATTAAAGAAACTTTTCGTTTGGATTTGGCACAAGGTAAAAAACTTCTGGCCCTGGTATAAGAACTTATATCGTGGCCGTGCCTGGTATACCAAAACTCTATTGGCCTTTGTGTCATGTATTGTGGCTTTCCTCCTCTACCTTGGTGCGGTAGACCTGAACCTGTTCTGGCTGTTTGGAAAGAGTCCCGGTTATTTCTCGGGCATCATGGATCCGCAGACAAGTCAGGCATCAGAGATATACAGTGCCGACGGTCAGCTTATCGGAAAATACTTCAACGAGAACCGCACGCCGGTGAAATACGAGGAAGTAAATCCAGCCTTCTTTAAGGCATTGGTGGCCACCGAGGACGAACGCTACTACAGCAGACCACGTGGTATGGCCATTGATTTCATGGGTATTCTCTCTGCTATGAAGGATGCCGTGCTCCATCACGATGGTCGTGGCGCGTCGACCATTACCCAACAGCTGGCCAAAAACATGTTCCGAGTGCGCTCCCAATACTCTACGGGTTTATTGGGAAAGATTCCCGGACTGAAGATTCTCATTGTCAAGAGCAAGGAATGGATAATCGCCACCAAGCTGGAAACGGTGTTCAACAAGAAGGAAATCATCACTATGTATGCCAATACGGTGGACTTCGGGTCCAACGCTTACGGCATCAAGACTGCGGCAAAGACCTATTTTGACACCACGCCCAAAGACTTATCCACTCAGGAATGTGCCGTTTTGGTAGGAATGTTGAAAGCCACGACCCTTTACAATCCTAAGACAAACCCCAAGAATAGCCTTGCAAGGCGCAATACAGTGCTTGACAATCTGCGCACGCACGGCAATCTTTCGGCCGAGGAATGCGACTCTCTAAAGAAGCTGCCGATAGAACTAAAGTTCAGGGTTGAGGAGAATTACGATGGTCAGGCCATGTATTTCCGGCAGGCCATCGCCGATTATCTCAAGCCATGGTGTGAGGAAAACGGGTATGATCTCTACAGTTCCGGACTGAAGATTTATACCACTATCGACACTCGCATGCAGAAATATGCTGAGGAAGCTGCCCGAAAGCAGATGAAACAGGTGCAGCAAAACTTCAACAATCACTGGGATATCTACCGCACTCAAAACACCAACTGGCTGCGTCAGGAGCCTTGGCGCGACGAAACCGGTAAGCCCATCCCGATGTTTATCGATCAGATTGCGCAGCGGCTGCCCTTCTATAAGGCTCTCCAACAGCGTTTTCCCAACAGCCCCGACTCCATCAGATATTATTATAAGGAATGGAAACACCCGGTGAAGTTGTTTGATTACAGCAAGGGAACCATCACCAAGGACATGACTTCTGAAGACTCCATCAAGTACATGGTGACCTTCATGCACTGCGCCATGGTAGCAATGGAACCCCAGACAGGGGCCGTCAAAGCTTGGGTGGGCGACATTGACTTCAAGTCTTGGAAGTATGACAAGGTGACCGCTGAACGCCAGCCCGGCTCGACCTTCAAGCTTTTCGTCTATACCGAAGCCATGAACCAAGGACTCACCCCATGTGACAAGCGCCGCGACGAGTATATCTCCATGCAGGTGTTCGACAAGAAAAAGAACGAGATGACCACGTGGACGCCCGGCAATGCCAACGGAAGTTTCTCGGGAGACTCCATGCCTTTGAAGAGTGCCTTTGCCAAAAGTATCAACTCTGTGGCCGTGCGCCTTGGTCAGGAGATGGGTATCAAGCGCATTATTGCCACTGCTCAGGCGATGGGCATTAAGAGTCCGCTGGAGGATGCGCCCTCGTTGGCTCTGGGTTCGAGCGATGTCACATTACTGGAGATGACCAATGCCTATTGCACCGTGGCCAACAACGGTATGCACCACGAGCCGGTGCTTGTGACACGCATCGTGGATAAGGACGGCCATGAGGTGTATGTCGATCGTGTTCAGGCCGAGCAGGTCATCCCATACAAGAGCGCATTCCTCATGCAACAGCTCCTGCAGGGAGGTATGAGAGAACCGGGGGGCACAAGCCAGAGTCTCTGGGGCTATGTCGGACAGTTCCGCGATACCGAGTTTGGTGGTAAGACCGGAACATCCAACAATCATTCCGATGCTTGGTTTATGTGTGTGTCGCCCAACCTTGTGGCAGGAGCGTGGGTCGGTGGAGAATACCGAAGCATCCACTTCCGTACCGGAGCTTTGGGACAAGGCTCCCGAACGGCACTTCCTATCACGGGATATTTCATGCAGGCCGTGCTCTCTGACCCAGCCTTTAAGAAGTATCATGGCAAATTCAAAAAGCCGGAAGATGCCAATATCACACGGGATATGTATATCTGCGAAAGTTATATTGCACCTGCCAAACGAGATACCACACAACGGGATACAACAAATATCGTGAGCCAAGAGGAGATAATCCTCGACGAAAACGGCAATCCGATAGAGAAACAATCATCGACTAATGATGAGAAACCTACGTTGACACCCGAGGTAAAGAAAGAGAAGAAAAAGAAAACAACTGAAGAAGTTAACTTCGACGACTTATAAAACATGGGGAAATCGCATGTGCCGAGCCAACAAGACAGGTCACATGCGATTTGTCTTTTAACCCCACCCTGACAGAAGTAACATGTCAAAAAACGCAGAATTCCAATTGGACGTAGAGAATGCAGAGTTTCAACATGCCCTGCAGATTATACAGTTTACCCGTCGCTCACTCTTTCTCACAGGAAAAGCAGGTACGGGTAAATCGACGTTTCTGCGGTATATTGCGTCAAACACCAAGAAGAAGAACGTGATTCTCGCCCCCACCGGCATCGCAGCTATCAACGCAGGAGGAGCCACGCTCCACAGTTTTTTCAAGCTCCCGTTCCATCCTCTGTTGCCCAATGATGTGCAGTTCTCCCCGCGCAACATCCGCAAGACGCTAAGATACAACAGCGAGAAGATAAAAATCATACGTGAACTGGAGTTGATTATCATCGACGAAATTAGTATGGTGCGTGCAGATATCATAGACTTCATCGACAAAGTGCTGCGCATCTACAGCCACAACATGCGCGAACCCTTTGGCGGAAAGCAACTCTTGCTGGTGGGAGATACCTACCAGTTGGAGCCTGTGGTGAAGGAAGACGACCGCCAACTACTGCAGGCCTTCTACCCCTCGTCGTTCTTTTTCAATGCGAAGGTATTCTCAGAACTGCAGTTGATCTCCATCGAACTGAAGAAAGTCTACCGTCAGAGTGACCCTACCTTTATCGGAATACTCGACAACATCCGTGTCTCTCAGGTCACCGACCACAATCTGGCCTTGCTCAACCGGCAGGTGTCGGCGCAAGACAACATCAGCCTGAAGACGAAAGACGACTCCACCGGTGAGCCACTGGCCATCACCCTGTCTACCCGTCGCGACACCGTTGACGATATCAACACCCGCCATCTCGATGCCTTGCCGGGTGAACCCATGACCTTTCAGGGAGTCATCAGAGGCGAATTTCCAGAGTCTTCCCTACCCACCCCCAAGGAATTGCTACTTAAACCTGGGGCGCAGATATTGTTTGTCAAAAACGATATCAACCATAGGTGGGTCAACGGAACCCTTGGCACGGTGATCGGATTTGACGAAGACGAAGGCTTTATCTATATTAGGACCGAGGACGGACAGGAACACAATGTGGAACAGGAGATTTGGAGCAATGTGCGCTACACGTTCAACAACAAGGAAAACAAGATTGAGGAGGAGGAACTCGGCACTTATACCCAATACCCCATCCGTCTGGCGTGGGCCATCACCGTGCACAAGAGCCAGGGACTCACGTTCAGTCATGTCAAGATAGACTTCACCGGAGGCGTGTTTGCCGCCGGCCAGACCTACGTAGCACTGTCGCGTTGTACCTCGCTCGAAGGCATCACGCTTACCGAACCGCTGCGCCGCAACGATATTTTCGTACATACCGAGGTGAGCCGCTTTGCTCAAGGCTACAACAATCCCAATATCATATCCACAGCACTGAAGCAGTCTAAGGCCGACAAAGAATATTGGGATGCGGTGCAGGCCTTCGACAAAGGCGACATGCAGGGCGCGCTCGACGCATTCTTCCAGGCCATTCACAGCCGATATGACATCGAGAAACCTGTGCCGAGACGCTACATTCGCCGCAAACTCAACATCATTAACCGCCAACAACAGCAAATAGAGCAGCTGCAACATGAGGCTGAGGAACGGGAGGCATACCTCAAAAAACTGGCCGTGGAGTACCTCGTCATGGGCAAAGAATGCGAACACGAGGGTATGACCGAAGCCGCCATTCGTAACTATCGCAAGGCCCTATCACTCTGTCCCGACCTCACAGAGGCACAGCGACGAATCGATTCGCTCGATAAATAGGATGTAACATCTATACGATTGTTCTCAAATTGTGTCGAGTTCAGGTAGTCCATGACAGACGACACGATACTAAACTGAAGAGAACACGATACTAAACGCAAGACATTACGGCACTAAACGCAAGACATTACAGTACTAAATGCAAGACGATACCGTACTAAACGAAAGACATTACAGCACTAAACGAAAGACGATACCGTACTAAACGCAAGAGAATTGAGCATAAAATATAATATGGTTTTGTAAATATAATCATAAGGATCTTATTATTAGACATTTGTGACACTTCATTGTCGTTTCACTTTTACATCATATTTTTTGCTTTCTTAAACTTGAAATAAGGATATAAGTCATTCTTCAAACCTTTCCAACCGAGTCTTTAGTCATTTCGGAGAACTACACTTGCCATTAAAACTGCCTAATTGGCTCATTTCGTTTCCATCTTTACGCCAAATTGTCACAATTGTTTATTGGGGCACATCATTTGAAGAGTAGGAAGTAGAATAGATAAAACCATATAAAGAAAGGAGTAGAATATGACATTCGACAAATTTACCATTAAGGCCCAAGAGGCCGTGCAGGAGGCTGTAAACATTGCCCAGCAGGCAGGCCAGCAGGCCATAGAGCCGGTGCATCTCATGCAAGGCATCCTGCAAAAAGGCCGTGATGTGACCAACTTTGTGTTTCAAAAGTTGGGCATCAACGCCTTGCAAATTGAAAATCTGGTGCAGCAAGAGTTGCAGCATCTGCCTCGTGTGGAGGGCGGGCAGCCCTATTTCTCCAACGAGGCCAATCAGGTGTTGCAGCGTGCACAGGACATTTCGCAGAAGATGGGCGACGAATTTGTGTCCATCGAGCCCATGCTGCTTGCGCTGTTGCAGGTTAATTCCACGGTGAGCCGCATCCTCAAAGATGCCGGTTGCACAGAGAAGGAGGTGCAGCAAGCCATTCAGGAACTGCGTCAGGGACAGAATGTGCAGAGCCAGAGCGGCGACGAGAACTACCAGGCACTGTCCAAATATGCCAAAAATCTGGTGGATGATGCCCGCAAAGGCAAACTCGACCCAGTGATTGGACGTGACGACGAGATACGCCGCGTGCTGCAAATCCTCTCCCGCCGTACCAAGAACAATCCTATATTAATAGGTGAACCGGGTACGGGCAAGACAGCCATCGTCGAGGGATTGGCCGAGCGAATCGTGCGCGGCGACGTGCCCGAGAACCTGAAAAACAAGCAACTCTACTCGCTCGACATGGGTGCGCTGGTGGCCGGAGCTAAGTATAAGGGTGAGTTTGAGGAACGGTTGAAAAGCGTCATCAAGGAGGTTACCAATGCCGAAGGCAACATCATCCTCTTCATCGACGAGATACACACGCTCGTCGGAGCCGGTGGCGGCGAGGGAGCGATGGATGCCGCCAATATCCTGAAGCCCGCCTTGGCCCGCGGCGAACTGCGTGCCATCGGTGCGACAACCCTCAATGAGTATCAGAAATACTTTGAGAAGGACAAGGCATTGGAGCGTCGTTTCCAGACCGTGATGGTCGACGAGCCGGATGAGGTGGACGCCATCTCCATCCTGCGCGGACTGAAAGAGCGGTATGAAAACCACCACAAGGTGCGTATTCAGGATGATGCTTGTATTGCCGCCGTGAAGCTTTCGGAGCGCTATATCTCCGACCGGTTCCTGCCCGACAAGGCCATCGACCTCATGGATGAAGCCGCCGCCAAACTACGTATGGAGCGCGACTCCGTGCCCGAAGAGCTCGACGAGATTACCCGCCGGTTGAAACAGCTGGAAATTGAGCGCGAGGCCATCAAGCGGGAAAACGACGAACCGAAGATTCAACAGCTCGACAAGGACATCGCCGAACTCAAGGACCAGGAGCGACAGTTCCGTGCCAAGTGGGAGGCTGAGAAGGGATTGGTGAACAAAATCCAGCAGGACAAGCAGGAAATTGAGTCGCTTCGCTTTGAGGCCGAGCGTGCCGAGCGCGAGGGCAACTATGGTCGCGTGGCCGAAATACGCTATGGTAAGCTCAAGAGTCTGCAGGACGACATCGACAATATCCAGCTTCAGCTCAAGGCAACGCAGGGCGGCACCGCGATGATTCGCGAGGAGGTGACGGCCGACGACATTGCCGAGGTGGTGAGTCGGTGGACGGGAATACCTGTGACCCGCATGATGCAGAGTGAGCGCGAGAAGCTACTCCATCTCGAAGGCGAGTTGCATCAGCGAGTCATCGGACAGGACGAGGCTATCCAGGCCGTGGCCGATGCCGTGCGGCGAAGCCGTGCCGGACTGCAGGATCCGAAGAAACCCATCGCCTCGTTCATCTTCCTCGGTACCACGGGTACGGGTAAGACCGAGCTGGCCAAGGCTCTGGCGGAGTATTTGTTCAACGATGAGAACATGATGACACGTATCGACATGAGTGAGTATCAGGAGAAATTCAGTGTCTCCCGACTCATCGGCGCACCTCCGGGATACGTGGGTTACGACGAGGGCGGACAGCTTACCGAGGCCGTGCGGCGCAAGCCCTACAGTGTAGTGCTGTTCGACGAGATTGAGAAGGCACACCCCGACGTTTTCAATATCTTGCTGCAGGTGCTCGACGACGGCCGTCTGACCGACAACAAGGGACGCACGGTGAACTTCAAGAACACCATCATCATCATGACCTCCAACCTCGGAAGTCAGTACATTCAGGAGCGTTTTGCCGACCTCAACGACTACAACCGCGAGGAAGTCATCAACGATACCCGCACGAATGTGATGGAAATGCTGAAGAAAACCATCCGTCCGGAATTCCTCAACCGCATCGACGACATCATCATGTTCCTGCCACTCACCCAGCAAGAGATAGCCCAGGTGGTGACGCTGCAGATGAACCATGTGCGCAAGATGCTCGAACCGCAGGGCTTCCGCATCGAGTGGACCCCCGATGCCATAGATTGGCTGGCCGGCGTGGGATATGATCCGGAATTTGGTGCACGTCCCGTGAAGCGAGCCATACAGGAATATGTGCTCAACAATTTGTCCAAACGCATCCTCGCCGAGGAAGTGTTGCGCGAGAAACCGATTATCGTTGATGCCAACGGTAGTGGGTTGGTGTTCAGGAATTAAAACCTCATCAGAGGCCCGATAGTTTCTGGGAGTTAAGAAGTGAAGGAGTTAAGAAGTTAAGACATTAGTCTATTGGCTGTATCAAACAGCTATGAAACATTTGTCTTAACTTCTTAACCCCTTTACTTCTTAACTTCTTTCACCCCTTTATAATTTCTCATCTCGCTAACTTCTTCATGCCTTTTTTGTTCCTCTTTTAGAATTTTTACTATCTTTGCAGTAACAAATTAACAATCTGCAAACAATGGACGAAAAAGAGAAAGAAGCAGTACAGCTGCCCGACAACGCGTTTAGAGAATTGAGAGAGGGCGAAGAATACGAGCCTATCATGAAGCCGACACAGGTCTATCCTGAGGTCAACGGCTGGTCGGTGACATGGGGCATCCTCATGGCCGTACTGTTTTCGGCTGCCGCAGCCTACTTGGGACTGAAGGTAGGACAGGTGTTTGAGGCTGCCATCCCCATCGCTATCATCGCCGTGGGCGTGTCTACCGCCACCAAACGCCATCAGGCTCTGGGCGAGAATGTCATCATTCAGAGCATTGGCGCGTGCTCGGGCGCAGTGGTGGCCGGTGCTATTTTCACCCTGCCTGCCATCTATATTCTCGAAGCCAAATACCCCGCGATGACCTCATCGTTCCTCAATATGTTTCTGGCTTCGGCCTTGGGCGGTGTGCTCGGCATCCTGTTCCTCATCCCCTTCCGCAAATATTTTGTAAGCGATATGCACGGCAAATACCCCTTCCCCGAAGCTACTGCCACCACGCAGGTGCTCGTTTCGGGTGCCAAAGGCGGCGATCAGGCCAAACCGTTGCTGCTCGCTGGTCTCGTGGGTGGACTCTACGACTTCATCGTGGCGAGCTTCGGATGGTGGAATGAGAACTTCACCAGCCGCTTCATCACGTTGGGGCAGGACCTCGCCGACAAGGCCAAGCTGGTGTTCAAAGTCAACACCGGTGCTGCAGTTTTGGGTCTGGGCTACATCGTCGGACTCAAATATGCACTCTACATTTGCTTCGGTTCGCTGGCCGTATGGTGGCTCATCGTACCGGGAATGTCACTCATTTTCCACGACCAGGTGCTCAATATGTGGGATCCCACCATCACATCGACCGTGGGAGCCATGACTGCTGAGGAGATTTTCAAGGCCTATGGACGCAGCATTGGCATTGGAGGCATTGCGATGGCAGGTGTCATCGGCATTGTAAAAAGCTGGGGAATCATCAAGAGTGCGGTAGGTCTGGCATCCAAAGAACTCAAGGGAAAAGACACGGGAATGGCCGAAACAAAGCGCACGCAGCGCGACCTTTCGTTCAAAATCATTGCCATCGGCAGTATCTTTGTAATTTTGCTGACCTTCCTTTTCTTCTGGATGGGCGTGATGCAAGGTAGTCTTCTCTTTGCCATCGTAGGCATTTTGTTGGTGACTATCATTGCTTTCCTCTTCACAACAGTGGCTGCCAACGCCATTGCCATTGTGGGAACCAACCCGGTTTCGGGCATGACGCTGATGACACTGATATTTGCCAGTGTGGTGATGGTGGCCGTAGGACTCAAGGGTCCCAGCGGAATGATTGCCGCATTGGTGATGGGTGGCGTGGTGTGCACGGCCCTTTCGATGGCCGGTAGCTTCATCACCGACCTTAAAATCGGCTATTGGCTGGGTGTGACACCTAAGAAACAGGAGACTTGGAAGTTCCTTGGCACCATCGTCAGTGCCGCTACAGTGGTAGGTGTGATGATTGTTTTGAACAAGACTTACGGCTTTGCGAGTGGCAAACTCGCTGCTCCTCAGGCCAACGCTATGGCCGCAGTGATCGATCCTTTGATGAATGGCGTGGGCGCTCCGTGGGTGCTTTACGGCATCGGTGCTGTCATTGCGATCGTCCTCGACCGTTTGCACATCCCGGCATTGGCATTTGCCCTGGGTATGTTCATTCCGTTGGAGTTGAACGTTCCGTTGGTTGTCGGAGGCGCCATCAACTGGTTTGTCACTACCCGCACAAAGGACGAGGAGACCAATAAGGCCCGCGGCGAAAAGGGAACGCTGATTGCCAGTGGCTTCATTGCAGGCGGCGCGCTGATGGGTGTGATATCCGCCTTGCTGAAATTCGGTGGCATCGAGGTGTCGATAGCAGACTCCTGGTGGGCCAATCCGATGTCTGAGATTTGCTCATTGCTGGCCTATATCTGCCTCATTGCATACTTCGTTTGGGCCACCAAGGTTAAGAAGATCTGACGTTTGGTATCTATTCAAGAATAAAAACGACAGCCCCGACACTCGCTCGAAGTGTCGGGGCTGTTGCATTTGGAGCGATAAGGCGGAGCGATTTCATTGTTTGAAGAACGACAATACAGGCTCCAGAAAACGCGACAGACGTTGCGGCTTGATGTCACGGCCTATCTTTCGCGCCATGCAATGGGTGATATAGAGGCGGCGTTTGGCCCTCGACATCGCTACATAGAGTTTCCGCGCATCCTCGGCAATGGCCTTCGGGTTGCCCTCGCTGAAGTAACTCGGCAGGCGTCCGTCTACGACATCAAACACGATCACATTGTCAAACTCCAGTCCTTTGGCTTTATGGATGGTCGTAACGAATATCCTGTCTTCTATCGTTGAGGAGCCACAGAGGTCTGCTTCCTTAAAAGTGTTCAACTCCATGATATGCCGACCGAGTTGCTCGACAAGCGAAGGCTCCCGCGAAACGTCTATGATGTCGTCTTCAAGGAAACGGTAAATATAGTTCATCTTAGGCAAATCCTTCACCCATCCGTTGGTTTTCAGCTGTCCATAGAACCGTTGCATCTCCGCGATGAGGGCCGGAGTTTCCTGCGGTGAGAGCCGATTATACATCTGTTGACGGCCTGCGGCATATAGCGGACCATAGTTCTGGCGCAACAATCTGATGCGTTCCTGCACGTTCTTCCGCCCCAAAAACTCGCGCTGGCTATCCAAAAGTTCCTGTCCCCGCTGCTGACAATAGCCCACAAGCGATACCGTTGCGTTCACGTCGTCATCGGCAAGGTGGGAGTTTTCGCCCTCCAAACCGAGTTCTTTCAATAGCAATTTCAGTTTGAAAGCTTTCAAATCGGGCCTGAGAAGACGTATCAATTTCAGGGAATCAAAGCAGCGGGGATGCTCCCGTTGCCACTCAACGGCAGGCAGATAACGCCGCAGATTATAGTCCATGATGTGGTAATCGTAGTCGGCATTGTGGCCCAACAGCACGTCGTTTCCAATGAAATCCAAGAACATCCTCAACGCTTCGGCAGGCGGATAAAGCTGTTGATGTCTGCGCTCCTCGATGATGGGGTTGACCACATCGCCCAGCATCGTCGGTATTTCCCTATCCGTTTGGATATGCACAGAGAACTTCCCGACGCTCTTTCCGGCCCTGATCCGCTCGGCGGCAATCTGTATGATGTCGTCCTCGAAGACGTTCAGGCCCGTCGTTTCGGTATCAAACACCACCAAATCCTGCTGTTCCGCCACCTTCAGGAAGTCTTGCAGATAGGTGGAATCGGTGTATTCGAAGAAGTCGGTAGGCACGATAGCCCTCACCTCCAGCTGGTGAACAAACTGTCGTGCGGCCGTATTCGTCTGGCAAACCATCATTCCTTTCATCAGTCGAGACCATGCAAGGAAGTTGCGTTCATTGTCGAGCACACTCAGATGGGCCATGATGAGCTTCACTTCGGGTGTCGAAAAGAGGTCCATTCCCGAGACTTTGAAGTGCGGCTGATGCCCTTCGGTGAGCTTTTGACTAATGGAATCGGCATCGTTGTTGGCGTTGACAATCACCGCCGTGGTCTCCTCGGGATAGCGGTCGGACAGCGAAATGGCCATCCGCGCCACGTCGACCACCTCCGTTTCAAGGTCTTCGCTCGACACAATCCGCAGTTCATCGCCCTCGCCCTCATCCCCACCTTTGGGTTGCGGCAGCAAATCGGCATCAAAACCCAGTTGCTTTACCGCGTAGGTATTGAACAAATCGACCAGATATTTGGGTGAACGGTGGTTCACTCCAAGATGGTGTATGTGTCCGTTGCAGCGCTGTTTGAGCAACTCCAAAATCTGCAACCGTGCGCCCATAAAACTGAAAATCGCCTGCATCTCGTCTCCAAGATACATGATGGTGCCCGTTCCCGCACCACCTACAGCACCCGAAACTTCCACGTTGCAGGTCGAAAGTGCGTCGATAATAGCCAGTTGCAGGAGGTTTAAGTCCTGTACTTCGTCCACCTGAATCCACGGATAACGCTTGTATTCCTTTCCATTCATCAAGGCCACGTAGCTTTGTTCAAGCAGGTCCTCAAAGTCGAGCAGGTTGTTTTGCAGCTTATAGGCCTCATAAGCATGGGCGTATTTCATCTTCGTCATGGTCTGCACGGCCTGCTGTCGCAATGCCAAGTCGAAGGCTTCCGACTGCACAAAGTCGAGATAGAAATCGTTGTTGTCGTAGATATCCATCATCATCTCTGCCGTAAAAGCCTTGTCCTGCAACCTGCAGATGGTCTGCATCACGGCGATATCCTCCTTTGTCGCACTCTCGGGATGCAGTCGCAGCGGTTTGGCAATGCCGTGACGCACCTCATACATCAGGTGGGAGAAGAACACAATCTGATTGTAATATCCCCGTCTTTGCTTGTTGTTGGCCACGCTCTGCTCCTCCTCGTTGAGGTAAGTGGCCAGAATACTCACCGTGGTGTCGTCGTCGATGATTGCACTTTCGGCCGCCACAATCTGGTTTTCAAACAGAAATCGCGAACAGAACCGATGCACATTGCCCACGAATACATCCGTCGTACCCACGTCATTGATATTCTCCTGAATGCGCTCGCGCATGCCTCGGGCCGCCCGATTGGTAAACGTGAGACACAACATATCCTCGTAGGCCACTCCCTGCCCATGCGCATGACGAATACGCTCGGCCAAAATCTGCGTCTTGCCACATCCCGGAGGCGCCAACACCAAGTGGCAACCGTCGTGGAGCTTGATAATCGTTTGTTGCGTGGCATCAGGTTGCCACGACCTATCTTCATTTCCTTTCATAGTCCATTCTTTCTACAAACATACTCATTTTTTATAAGATATCAGCGTGAAAAAGCGATAATTCGACCGAAACCATTAACTTTGCACCGTATGAAGATTATCCGCAACCGCATATTGCCTCCCCGCCGCTATGATGCCATCAACATCATTGGCCTGCTCTTTTGCAGGAAAGGCACCCACATCACGCCCGACATCGTGCGCCATGAGCAGATACATACGCGGCAGATGGTGGAGACAGGGTTTATCGGTTTCTATATTTGGTATTTTATCGAATGGCTCTTTCGACTACCCATGAAGGGCAATGCCTACCATCACATCAGCTTTGAGCGAGAGGCCTACGACCACATGGACGAGCCCGACTATCTGAAACACCGCCGCCATTACGCCTGGATGAAATACCTGAAACGCAGGAAACGCCATCGCAACAGACGGCAATCCCGTTAAACCAGTCCCCTACCCGCTCTCACATTTTCCCCCAACAATTCAACCCTTCAAAAAAAATACCGTCCCAACAACAAAGGCATGCCCATCCGGCATGCCTTCATCGTTATGTTCGTTTGTTGATTATGCTGCCCACTCCCCTTCCTTCGGGGGAAGGGCCGAGGGTGAGACTATTACTCCAAAATCATTCCGCCCATCGGCTGCAACGTCACTTTGACCTTGCCGTCCTTGCCTATCTTCAGCTGACGCAACTCTGAGTCGGGCCACAACTGACCCTTCTTGGCCTTCTTGTCGACATAGTATTTCACGGTCTTTCCGGCCATCATCGGCAGGCTGAGGGTCAGCGTCATGGGCTGATTAGTGCCGTTGAGTCCGCCCACCAGCCATTTATCGCCAGTGCGTCGGGCCAATACCACATACTTCGTGGGGTATCCGGCAATGAAACGGGTCTCGTCCCATGTCGTGGGAATCTGCTTGAGGAAATCCTGTTCAAACTGCGGCAGACCATCTACCACATTCGGCGTCACCTCCACACAGTTCACGCTGCACTGGTTGGTGATGGCGGTGGCCATCTCAAACACGTCGGAAGTGTAACGCTGATGACGTCCCTTGTTGTCCTTGCTCATCATGCGGTTCATGATGACACCACCCCAATCGAAACTGCCCACGGCGTTGCGGCCGAACGGATGCATTGTCATGTCGTAGCCTTCACGCTGCGCATGCTCCTTGGTGAAGAACACATTCTCTGAGGCCAGCGCAGCTTCAGAACCCACATAGTTGGGATACATGCGCTCCCATCCACGCGGAAGGGTGCAGCCATGGAATATCACCTGCAGGCCATAGTCATTGGCATCGCTCAGGATATCCTCGTAAAGCTGCATGGTCTGCTGCTTGTCTCCGGCGAAAAAGTCCACCTTAATGCCTTTCACACCAATCTTTTTCATCCACGCCATCTCCTTCTTGCGGGCAATGGCACGGTTCATGATGTTGCGCGGACCCTGCGGAGCGTCGTTCTCAAAGCCGTTGGAGTTGTACCAAAGCAGGAGGTGCACGCCCTTGCTCTGGGCATAACGCGACAGCTCCTCTATCTTCTCGCGGCCAATCTGGGTGTCCCACCAGTTGTCCACCAACACATATTCATAGCCCATCTTGGCCGAGGTGTCGATGAATTTCACCTGATCTTCATAGTTGATACTGCCGTCCTGCCAAATCAGCCAACTCCAGGTGTACCGGCCCGGACGGTAGTTTTCGCTCGGCTCATACTGCTGTTCCACCACATCATAGGGTATGGTGGTCTCGGCAATGGGCGCGAGGGTCTGTCCCACGGTGATGGTGCGCCACGGCGTATGGCCGGGCAAGGAGATGGCCGCCCACGGTGTTCCGTTGCCGTTCATCTCGCCTTCCTGAGGATAGGCCACCGTGTAGCCCTCGCCGGGCTGGTATTCGCCCAGTCGGGTGCCCACATACTCGCCCGACACACCCGTCTCGGAGACGAGCACCCAACCATCCTCACCCACGCGGAACAGGCAGGGATAGGTGTAGCCCACGCCGTATTGCGACTTCTGGGTCATGGGTGCATCCGACGAGAACACCTCCTCATAGCTCGGCTTGGTGCGCTCCCAGCCGGTCATGGGCTGTATCTGGGGCGAGAGGAATGTGGTGGTCTGGTCGGGGAAATTATACGAACTGGCCTCGCCATAGACCACGGCACACTTCGGATTGTTTTTCTTGGGGCGCGCCAACAGGTATCGGTAGGCCACATCGTTGTTGCTCACATAAAACTCCACATCCATCTCCAGCTGGTCCTTGTTCACAAAGGACAGCTCCACCCTTCGTACCTGTCGCTCCACGCTGGAAGCCTTGGTGCGGGTCATGGTATATCGGTTGGTCTCCTCCTTGTCGCCCTTGACGGTCATGGTGAGGTTCTGGGTGAAGTCGCCGATGTTGGTCTTCAGTCCGAGCCGCGACTCGCGCAGCATCGTCTTGCCGGCGTAGGTCATCTGATAGACGGCCTTGCCGCCCTGGTCAGAGACGGTGACTACAAGTTTTCCGTCGGGTGAAGTAATGGTCTTTTCGGTTGCCAGCGTGGGCATGGCGGCCATCATGGCCACTGCTAATAGGATAGTACTTTTCATTACAAATTGTTTTTTTCTATATCTTTGAAATAACGGTATGTTGACACTTTCAGTTCGTCGCAGGCGGCATCGTCGGCCACGATGATGCCATGCTGGTGCATCTGCAGGGCCGAGACGGTCCACCAGTGGGACACACCTCCCTCCACCGCTGCCTGCAGGGCACGCGCCTTGTGGTGGCCATTGACCAAAATCATCACCTCGCGGGCATCCATCACCGTGCCCACACCCACGGTGAGCGCATAGCGCGGCACCTTGGTCACATCGTTGTCGAAGAAGCGGCTGTTGGCGATGATGGTGTCGGTCATGAGCGTTTTCTCACGGGTGCGGCTGGTCAGACTCGATCCCGGCTCGTTGAAAGCGATGTGCCCATCGGGCCCGATGCCACCGATAAAGAGGTCTATGCCACCGGCCTCGGCTATCATCTGCTCATAGTGCTCGCACTCGGCCTTCAGGTCGGGTGCGTTGCCATTGAGGATATGGATGTTCTCGCGGGGGATGTCTATGTAGTCGAACAGGTTGCGCGCCATGAAACTGTGGTAGCTCTCCGGATGGCTCTCTGGCAGCCCCACATACTCGTCCATGTTGAACGTCTTGACACATTGGAAACTTACACGTCCCTCCCTGTTGGCTTTGACCAGTTCGGCATACATGCCTTCGGGCGAACTACCCGTGGGAAGACCGAGGACAAAGGGATGGTCGGCAGTCGGTTTGAACTCATTGATACGCTTGATGACATACTCTGCAGCCCACTTGGACATGCTCTGATAATCTGATTCAATAATAAGTCTCATGTTCGCTAAAGGTTTAAGTTGCCACAAATTTAACGATTTCACGAAAAAAATGCAAATATACCTACCCGAAATTTTACATATCCATGTAAATTGAATAATTCTTACCCCTCTTTTGAAACATTTTATACCTATCGCCCAACCTTCCTACCCTGAAACCATGCCCGTCAGCATCTTATCAATCCATCGGCTTCCTTTCTGAAGAAATCTTCACGAGAGCTGTCTGACAAGGGCATGTCACCCCGCAAGAAATAACGATGAAATATCTTGAACAAAGTTGTTTGGTATTTCCTATTTAATGATAAACGTGTGCCATCCGATGCAAAACGGCCAAAAATCATGCCTTTTATAAATACCTGACAATCAATTACTTGTATTTTCTTAACATTTTCTTGCCTCATGATTAGTACCTAATCGCAAGACGATTACTATCGAATCGCGTGGCGATAAGTACCTAATCGCACAACGAAAAGGGCCAAATAGCATGGGAAAATCGCCCGTTTTCTACTCAAAACGACATAGAATCTATAGAAAAAGTGGACTTTCACCCTTTCAAAAGACATAAGAATGGGAAAAAGATCTCATTTTCGTGATTTTCAGAACCCGATGAGAAATGCAGAAAATTCAGAAGAAAATAAACAAAATATACATACAGGGGCTCTCCTTGCAGTCTGTTTCTCAGCCTCATCCCTCCCCCTCTTCGACCGGCCACCAGTATGGCAACCCACCAAAAACAAAACCGCCCGGACTCACGTCCAGGCGATTTCGAATTCTCGAATGTTTCAGCAATTTGTCTTTATGTAGTTATGATCTTAGAAATCTTTTCAATATCATTTCTCTTAAGGACAATGCAAAGTTAGGGATTAAATTGATTTAAGTCAAATATAAACACTCTTTTTTCTCGAAAAAGCACGCAAACGTTTACGAGGCATTTCCGTGCTTTTTACGAAACAATATTAAAAAAGCGAGGCTCCAAACTCAATTTTACAATCTTTTCTGTATCTTTGCACCTATTATAATAAATAGATTAAATGAAGGAATTTGTCATTTCAGAGGTCAAGGCCGAAACTGCCGTTCTCGTGGGTCTCATTACCCCCCAGCAGGACGAGGCCAAGACCAAGGAATATCTTGATGAGCTCGAGTTTCTGGCCGATACTGCCGGAGCGGTCACCGTGAAGCGATTCACCCAGCGTGCCGCCGGACCCAGCACAGTGAGTTATGTGGGCAAAGGAAAGCTCGAGGAAATCAGGCAATATATCAAAGACGAGGAAGACAACGACCGAGAGGTGGGCATGGTGATCTTTGACGACGAGCTATCGGCCAAGCAGATGCGCAACATCGAGGCCGAGCTGAAGGTGAAAATCCTCGACCGCACATCGCTCATCCTCGACATTTTTGCCATGCGTGCACAGACGGCCAACGCCAAAACACAGGTGGAGCTGGCGCAATACCGATACATGCTGCCCCGATTGCAGCGGCTCTGGACCCACCTGGAGCGTCAGGGCGGAGGCTCTGGATCGGGCGGAGGAAAAGGTAGCGTGGGATTGCGCGGACCGGGTGAGACCCAGTTGGAGATGGACCGACGCATCATCCTGCACCGCATCACACTGCTGAAACAGCGACTCTTGGAGATCGACAAGCAGAAAACCACCCAGCGCAAGAACCGCGGACGGCTCATCCGAGTGGCCCTTGTGGGCTACACCAATGTGGGCAAGTCGACCATCATGAACCTGCTCGCCAAGAGCGACGTGTTTGCAGAGAACAAGCTTTTTGCCACACTCGACACCACCGTGCGCAAGGTGGTGGTGGAAAACCTGCCGTTCCTGCTGGCCGACACCGTGGGATTTATACGCAAACTCCCAACGGACTTGGTCGATTCGTTTAAGTCTACCCTCGACGAGGTGCGTGAAGCAGACCTGCTGGTGCATGTGGTCGACATCTCTCACCCCGACTTCGAGGAGCAGATCAATGTGGTGAACCAGACGCTCAAGGACCTGGACTGCTCCGATCGGCCTATGATGATTGTGTTCAACAAGATTGACAACTATCACTGGACGGACAAGGAGCCTGATGACCTGACACCGGAAACCAAAGAAAATATATCGCTCGATGAACTGAAAAAGACATGGATGGCGCGTCTACAAGAGAACTGTCTGTTTATCTCAGCCAAGCAACGGGAAAACCTCGACGAGTTCCGCGAGGTGCTCTATCGCAAGGTACGCGAGCTGCATGTGCAGAAATATCCTTATAACGACTTCCTCTATCCGGTGGAAGATTAAAACAAAGGCTTCCCCAAGCCCCTCCAAAGGAGGGGATGTTGGAACACCTTTACTTATCCGGTTTTACCCGGGTAATATCACATCCCCTCCTTCGGAGGGGCTTGGGGAGGCCTCAAATACTAACAACTATGGACTACAGAAAACTCACCGACGAAGAGATTATCACCCTCGAAGACCGTAATTGCTGGGCCGAAGACTGGAACAGCATCAATGTTTCCGACGACTTCAAACCCAATTACATGCACCGCGTGCTGCTCTATGGAGAAGTAAACATCGGCGCTTTCGAGAAGAATGTGGAGGTTTCACGGGGCTTCTTCAAGCACTCCGGAATCAACAACGCCACGCTGCGCAATGTGACAGTGGGTGACAACTGTCTGATAGAGAACATCGGCAACTACATCAACAACTACACAATCGGTGACGATTGCTACATCTCCAACGTGTCGACGATGGAGACTACCGAAGGCGCGACCTACGGAGAGGGCAACCTGATATCCGTGCTCAATGAGGTGGGCGACGGCAATCTGGTGCTTTTCAAAAACCTGAACAGTCAGTTTGCGGCATTTATGGTGAAGCATTTCCGCGACAAGGACCTTAAGGAAGCCATTCGTCGCATCATCCGCGAGGACATCGAAATGTCGATCCCGGAACGTGGAACCATCGGCGACAGGGTGAAAATCGTGAACACCAAAGAGATTACCAACACCGTAATTGATGACGATTGCGAAATCAACGGTGCGGCCCGACTGAGCGACACCACACTCCTCAGTGCCCCCAATGCCAGCGTATACATCGGAACGGGTGTAATCTGCGAGAACTCTATTATCAGCGATGGGTCATCGATTACCAACTCTGTGAAGATACAAGACTGCTTTGTGGGTGAGGCTTGTCAGCTCAACAGTGGTTTTACAGCTTCGGCCAGCGTGTTTTTTGCCAACAGTTACATGAGCAACGGTGAGGCATGTGCGGCTTTCTGTGGTCCGTTTACCGCCAGCCATCACAAGAGTTCGCTGCTCATCGGTGCCCAGTTCAGTTTTTACAACGCTGGCTCTGCCACCAATTTCTCTAACCATGCCTATAAGATGGGACCCATGCATTGGGGTATCTTGGAACGCGGAACGAAGACAGCCAGCGGTGCATACCTACTTATGCCGGCCAATATAGGTACGTTCAGCGTGTGCTTCGGCAAACTGATGCACCACCCCGACACGCGCAATCTGCCTTTCTCTTATCTGGTTTCCTACAACGACACGATGTGTCTCTCGCCGGGACGCAATATCACAACCGTGGGACTTTACCGCGATATTCAGAAGTGGCCGAAGCGCGACGTGCGCCCGAAAGACTGCCAGAAGAGCATCGTCAACCAGGATTGGCTGTCACCTTTCTCCGTGGGCGAGATTGTCAAAGGCAAGAAAATTCTGGAAGATCTGCGCAATGCGTCGGGCGAGGACGTGTCAAACTACAACTTCCACGAGTATGTGATCAAGGCCTCCTCATTGCAGAAGGGCATAAAATACTACGACATCGCATTGCGAATCTATATGGGTGCGGTGCTCAAACGTGTGCTGAAACGTGACCCAGAGCTTGGAGCGCCGACCACAGAGATAGGTCTTGGCGACTGGAACGACCTTTCGGGACTGTTGCTACCCGCCTCAGAAGAACAGCGACTCATCACAGATATCAAGAACGGCACGCTCGACACGATTGATAAAATCCTTGAGCGGTTCCGCGATATCGATGCCCATTACCGTGAGTATCAGTGGACTTGGACCTACCAGCTCATCCTCGACTATTACGGACTGGATGAGATTACGCTCGATGATGCAGCCCGCATCCGTGAGGATTATGTCACCGCGCGACGCGCTTGGATAGCCGAAATACGCAAAGATGCGGAGAAAGAATACCGCATGGGAGACGTGGAGAAAGAAGTGTTCGACAACTTTGTCAACAGCCTCGACCACGAAGGCTACTATGAGAATTGATGAATAGAACAGAGACTATGCTTAACAATAAACTATGATAAGAATTAAAACCGCTTTGGCGGCTATCGCCACAATGATGGTTGCAGCTGTTTCTGCACAGACCTATCACTATGAAACGGTGAAGGGAGACCCCATGCAGAGCCGCATCTACACCCTCGACAATGGATTGAAAATCTACCTTTCGGTTAACAAGGAGAAACCGAGATTGCAGACTTACATCGCCGTGCGCACCGGATCGCGCAATGATCCGGCCGAGACAACGGGGCTGGCCCACTATCTGGAGCACCTGATGTTCAAGGGAACAACCCATTTCGGTTCCAGCAATCTGCAGGCCGAGGCTCCCCTCCTCGACTCCATCCAAAACCGATATGAGGCTTATCGCCGGCTCACCGACCCCGCAGCGCGCAAGAAAGCCTACCACGAGATTGACTCTATCTCACAACTTGCCGCTCAGTATAACATCCCCAACGAGTACGACAAACTCATGGCGAGCATCGGATCCGAAGGCAGCAACGCCTATACTTCAAACGATGTGACCTGCTATGTGGAGGATATTCCGGCCAATGAGATAGAGACCTGGGCCAAAATCCAGAGCGACCGCTTCAAGAATATGGTCATCCGTGGTTTCCATACGGAGCTGGAATCGGTGTATGAGGAGTATAACATTGGATTGACCAACGATGGACGGAAGTCGTGGGCAGCCCTCAACAAGTTGCTTTACCCCACTCATCCCTACGGCACGCAGACCACCATCGGCACACAAAGCCATCTGAAGAACCCGTCGATCATCAATATCAAGAACTATTATAATAGGTATTACGTGCCCAACAATGTGGCTATCTGCATGGCCGGGGACTTCGATCCCGACAAGGTGGTGGCCACCATCGACAAGTATTTCGGCGACTGGAAGAAGAGTGAAAGCCTTTCCCGTCCCGAATATGCACCCGTCCGGGACTACACTTCACCCGTGGACACTACTGTCATTGGGCAGGAAGCGGAGTATGTGATGGTAGGATGGCGCACGCCGGGAGCGGCCAGTTATCAGGCCGATACGCTTCGGGTGATAGCCGATATCCTCAGCAACAACAAGGCCGGACTATTCGATGTTGACCTGAATATACCCATGAAGCTACAAGAATCGTCCGCATACTATGAGGGAATGCACGATTATGGTCAGTTGGTTTTGGAGGCCATGCCGAAGCAGGGGCAGTCTTTGGAAACCATCAAAGGTATGGTTCTGGCCGAGGTTCAGAAGTTGAAAAAGGGCCTGTTTGCCGATAACCTGCTGCCATCAGTTGTCAATAACATGAAGCTCAACTACTACAAGTCGCTGCTTGACAACGAGTCGAGGGCGAATAAGTTTGTGGAAGCCTTCATCAATGACCAGAAATGGGAAGACCAGGTGAACGCCCTCGGCCGCATTGGAAAGATGACCAAGCAGCAGATTGTGGACTTTGCCAACCGTCATCTCACCGACAACTATGTGGTGGTGTATAAGCGTCAGGGCACCGACACGACCATTCGCAAGATCGACAAGCCCGCCATCACGCCGATTCCGACCAACAACGACAAGCAAAGCGAGTTTCTCAAGGAGATGGTCAACACCGAGGCCACACCCATACAGCCGCGTTTTCTCGATTTCTCCAAGGACTTGACCAAGACCAAGGTGGACCAGAACACGAAGGTGCTCTATAAGCAAAACACCGACGATGACCTCTTCACGCTGAAGTTTGACTTCCCCACCGGACTCGAAACAGACAACCGTCTGAGTGTGGCGGGTGACTTGATGGACTACGCCGGAGCCGGAAAGATGACGGCAAACGATATCAAAAAGGCCTTCTATGCACTCGCTTGCGACTATAATGTGCAGCTTTATGGCGACCATACGAGCTTCACTTTGAGCGGCCTCAACGAGAACATGCCGGCGGCATTGAAGCTCTTTGCCACCCTGATGGAGAACGCAAAGATCAGCAAGGCAGACTACAACAATGTGGTAAGTCTTATCATCAAGGGGCGCGAAGACCGCAAAAAGAGCCAGAAAGACAACTTCAACGCCTTGCGCAACTATGGTATCTATGGTGCGTTCAACCCCACCATCAACCAGATGCCGGCCGCACAGATGAAGTCGGCCGATGGCAATGCGCTCCTCGCAAGACTGAGAAACGTGCGCCATCTCTATCCCATGACGGTGATGTACTATGGTCCTTCGCAGGAGGAAGACCTCATTTCGCTCGTTCAGAAGACCTATCCCCGCAAGGCAGTAAAGGCCCAGAAGACTGCCGCCACCAACGTTTACACCGCCCAGCCCACTGAAAAGAGCGAGGTGCTCATTGCTCCCTACGATGCCAAAAACATCTACATGATCCAGTATCACAATGAGAACAAGACCTGGTCGCCCGACAATGCCGCCGCCGATGCACTGTTCAACGAGTATTTCGGAGGTGGAATGAACGCGATAGTATTCCAGGAACTGCGTGAGGCTCGGGGCTTGGCCTACTCCGCCGCAGCCCGATACGTGGAGCCTTGGCGTAAGAATGACAAGGAATATTTTTACACTTACATCATCACGCAAAGCGACAAGATGATGGATTGCGTCAATGAATTCAACTCCCTTCTCAACAATATGCCACAGCGTCAGGCTGGTTTTGATCTGGCCAAACAGAGCCTGTTGAAGACCCTTTCGACCCAACGCACCACAAGATTTAACGTGCTTCAGGCTTACATGGATGCCCAGGATTTGGGCCTCGACTATGACATCGACCAGAAAATCTATAGTCAACTGCCCGCGCTCAAGCTCGAAGACCTCGTGAAGTATGCCGCCGACCGCATCTCCAACAAGCCCTACAAGTATCTGATCTTGGGCGATGAGAAGAACCTCGACCTCAAGAGCTTGGAGAAGATAGCCCCCATCCATCGCGTCTCCACCAAGGAAATCTTCGGTTTCTAACGGTTCCCGTTCTCCGCCATACTATGGCGGAGAAACACCAGAACGTCAATATTTATTATTCCATAAAATACAAAAACAACAATGGCAAAACCAGTAGAATTCAAGTATGCGCCCATGTTTCAGGTGGGCAAAGACGACACTGAGTATCGACTGTTGACCAAAGATGGTGTCAGCACAGCCGAATTTGAAGGCAAGGAAATCCTGAAGGTCACACCCGAAGCCCTCACTCTCGTGGCCCAGCAGGGTTTCCACGATGTGGAATTTATGCTCCGTCGTGAGCACAACAAGCAGGTTGCCGCTATCCTCACAGACCCCGAGGCCTCTGAAAACGACAAATACGTGGCCCTGCAGTTCCTTCGCAATGCCGAGACTGCTGTCAAAGGGGTGCTGCCTTTCTGCCAGGACACTGGCACGGCCATCATTCATGGCGAGAAAGGTCAGCGCGTATGGACCGACTTCGAGGACGAGGAGGCCCTGAGCCGTGGTGTCTACAACACCTTCACCGAGGACAATCTGCGCTATTCGCAGAACGCACCGCTCAACATGTACGACGAGGTGAATACCCGTTGCAACCTCCCCGCACAGATCGATATTGAGGCAACCGAGGGTTCGGAATATCGTTTCGTGATGGTAGCCAAAGGTGGCGGCTCGGCCAACAAGACCTACTTCTACCCCATGACCAAGGCCACGATCCAGAACGAAGGCACTCTGCTGCCCTTCCTCGTGGAGAAAATGAAGAGCCTCGGCACCGCAGCCTGTCCGCCCTACCACATCGCCTTTGTCATCGGCGGTACCAGCGCGGAGAAAAATCTGCTCACCGTGAAACTCGCTTCCATCAAGTATTACGACAACCTGCCTACCACAGGCGATGAGACCGGACGTGCTTTCCGCGACATAGACCTTGAGAACAAGCTGCTCGAAGAGGCCCACAAGATTGGTCTCGGCGCACAGTTTGGCGGCAAGTACCTTGCCCACGACATCCGCGTCATCCGTCTTCCGCGCCACGGTGCCAGCTGTCCCATCGGCATGGGCGTATCCTGTTCGGCCGACCGCAATATCAAAGCGAAGATCAACCGCGACGGAATCTGGTTGGAAATGATGGACACCAACCCCACAGAACTCATTCCCGAGGAGTATCGCAAGCCCGGCGAGGGTGCCAAGGGCATAGAGATCGACTTAGAGCAGGGCATGGATGCCGTGCGCGCAGAGTTGACCAAGTATCCCGTTTCGACCCGCGTGAACCTCAAGGGAACTATCATTGTGGCCCGCGACATCGCCCACGCCAAGCTCAAGGCCCGCCTCGACGCTGGCGAAGACCTGCCCCAGTATTTCAAGGATTACCCCGTACTCTATGCCGGTCCGGCCAAGACTCCGGAGGGATATCCCTGTGGTTCAATGGGCCCGACCACGGCCAACCGCATGGATCCCTATGTGGATGAGTTCCAGGATCATGGCGGCAGCCTCGTGATGATAGCCAAGGGCAACCGCACACAGGTGGTGACCGATGCCTGTCAGAAGCATGGCGGCTTCTACCTCGGTACCATTGGCGGTGTGGCTGCCGTGCTGTCGCAGTCGAGCATCAAGAGCATCGAATGCGTGGAATATCCCGAACTCGGTATGGAAGCCATCTGGAAGATTCAGGTGGAAGACTTCCCCGCCTTCATCCTCGTGGACGACAAGGGGCACGACTTCTTCAAGGAGCTGAAGCCCTGGCCAGCCTGCAATCTCAACAAATAATTGAATTTCACGGGGCAAGCCCATCGTTTGCCCTTCCCATATCCTCGCATCCCGGTGCCCGCAAGGCATCGGGATGCTTGCGTTTGGAGGGTTGCTGCACCATCCCAAGTACTTGGGGATATCGTTTCCACGCCTTGGGGACATTGGTTCCAGGCCTTGGGGACATCATGAAAAACACCAAATGAAGGCGTGGGATGGTTCTCGGCCTACAGGGAAATGCAACGAAAAGGAATTGAATTTTATACATATTCTTTTGATGTTTTCACATTAATTACGTAACTTTGCACGTGGATAACAAAATGTTGTCTAAGGGGTGCCAGCCCGTTTGGGCGGCTGAGAACATACCCTCAAACCTGATCCGGATAATGCCGGCGTAGGTAGGATAAATCCCTTTGTACTTATTTTCTAAAACTAAGGTATCAATGAAAAGATTGTTTTATACCTCAACATTGGCTTTGACAGCTCTATGTGTTGTGAGCGCACACGCAGAGCCGTCGGATAACGACTCCATTCGTCTGGCCCATCTGCAGGAAGTGACGGTCAAAGGCGTACGCGCCACCCAGAACGCACCCTTTGCAGTAGCCAATATCAGCAAGTCTCAACTCTCTAATTTCTCCAAGACCGGACAGGAACTGCCGTTTCTTTTCGCTCAGACACCGGGCATTTTGGCCTGGAGTGAGAACGGACTGGGCACTGGAACAGCTTATATGCGTATCCGTGGTGCCGCCGGTAGCCGTATCAACGTGACGCTCGACGGTGTGGCACTCAACTCACCCGAAGATCAGACCGTGTTCTGGGCCAACATGAACTCGTATGCCGCCCTGCTCGGTTCGGCACAGATTCAGCGAGGCATCGGCACCTCAACCAACGGCGACGGTGCCTTCGGTGGCTCCATCTCGCTGGCCCTTGCCACTCCCTCGGAGACCCCGAGTCTGGAGATCACCGGCTCCTACGGCAGCTACAACACCTATAATGTAGGTGCCAATTTCTCCACCGGACTGCTCTGGAATCACCTCATTTTCGACGGAGCCTACCACGAGACGGGCACCGACGGCTATCTCCACGGCACCAGCGGACGGTCGGGTTCCTACTATGGCGGGCTCACATGGCTTGGCCGCAACTTCACTCTGCGTTACAAAAACGTAGGCAACTTCGAGAAGACTGGGCAGGCGTGGAACGGCGTAACGGCCGGCAACGACGATGCCTCACTCATGGACGACGGCATCCGCACCTATAAGGATATGTATAATCACGGGCTGGGGCGGTTCAATTCGCTCTACGAGTCGATCGTGTTCGATGCTGACAACTGGGTTTTCCCCAAGGATGCCAACGGCAATTACCAGACCCAGCGCTACACGATGGACGACGGAAGTTATTGGAACAAGACCACCGACAACTTCTGGCAAAACCACAATATCCTCTCGGGCACATGGCAACCCAATGCGCATTGGACCCACAACGCCGCCCTGCACTACACCTACGGCTATGGATATTATAAGGAATTTCGCCCGAACTATAAGTTTGCCCGATTTGGCATCGTGCCTGTCCTGAGTAGTCAGGATACCAATGCGCCCTGGCTGTCACCCGCCGTGAAGCGTGCCAACTTTGTGCGTCGCAAAGGATTGAAGCAGAACACCTACGGCGTTGTCTACAATGCCAACTATACTGACGACCTCTGGGACATCATCGGCGGCGTGAACCTGCAGCAGTTTCGTGGCAACCACTTCGGTTATCTCGACTACATTTCCAATGTGGGACAGAATGACGGGACCATTAACTTTGTGAAATCGTGGGACGGAAACAAATACTACGACTCGGATGCCGACAAGAACGACTATTCCGCCTATATCAAAGCTACAGAGCATCTCACCGAAAACTGGGATGCGTTTGTTGACTTGCAGTATCGTCATGTGGACTACAAGACGAGTGGAATCAATGACAAATTCTACCAGTTGAGCAACGGAACGTATGCCAACCAGAGACTCGACATCAACAAACACTATAACTTCTTTAACCCGAAAGCTGGTTTTAGCTTCCATCAGGGCGGCCACAAGGCCTATGCGTCGGTATCCTACGCCAGCCGCGAGCCGGAGCGCAACAACTTCACCGACAATGGCAACAACCCCGCGCCGAAGGCCGAACACCTCACCGACTACGAACTGGGTTACAACTATAGCGGGTCCAACTGGCATGCGGGCGTGAACCTCTACTGCATGGATTACAAAGACCAGTTTGTGCAGACAGGCCAGTTGAGCGACATCGGAGAGAACCTCACGGTGAACATCAGCAAGAGCTACCGCCTCGGTGTGGAGCTCACTGCCGACTGGAGTCCGCTGCGCTGGCTCACCCTCATGGGCAATGCGGCCCTGTCGCAGAACAAGATCAAGGATTTCACGGAGTATGTAGACGATTGGGACAACCCCTATCCCGACGACTATAACTATGTGACTCAGACCTCAGCCTCGCAGCCCGACTTCAAGCCCACCACCGTGCACTATGACAACTCGACGCTGGCATTCTCGCCGTCGGCTATCCTCAACGGGTTTGTCGACGTGCATTATCAAGGCTGGCAACTTGTGTGGCACACCAATTATGTGAGTCGACAGTATCTGGACAACACCGCCAACAACGACCGTTCGCTGCCCAGTTTCTCGCAATCCAACGTGCGACTGAGCTATACCCTCAATCCAACCAAGCGATTGTTGGGTTTCAAGCAGATGGTAATTGGGCTTAATCTGAACAACGTCTTCGATGCCCACTATGCCAACAGCGGCTGGGTATATAGTGCTGTGAGCCAGTCGTCGGGCTACACCAACGACAAGCGCTACTATCAGATTGGCTTCATTCCCATGGCCGGGTTTACTGCGATGACTAATGTAACGCTGAGGTTTTAATCATTCAAAATTCATCATTCAAAATTCAAAATTAGGCTGCGCCACCCCATGCGGATAGCTACACCAAAGAGAAGCGGCTCTCCTCATGCAGCTTAATGAGGAATTTTGAATGATGAATGATAGATTTTGAATAGGAAACGCGCAGCCTAATTTTGAATTTTGAATGATGAATTTTGAATTAAACTGGCTCGATATCACCACCACCATCCTTGGACTGGCCTATATATTATTGGAGTATAAGGCTTCGATATGGCTGTGGTTGGTGGGATTTGTGATGCAAGTGCTCGACATTGTGCTCTACTATGACAAGGGGCTTTATGCCGATTGCGGCATGGAGTTCTACTATATCGCCATGACCATCTATGGTTTTTGGGCATGGAAGTATGGCAAAAAACGCAATCAACAACCCCACGAGCAATTGCCCGTGACCCATTTCAAACCCTCGCTGATACTCCCCTGGACCCTCGGCACGCTGGCCATCTGGGCCGTGCTGTGGTATTGGCTGGTGCAGATTGGGTCTACCGTGCCCGTGGCTGACGCCTTTACCACTGCCCTGAGCTTCGTGGGCATCTGGGCATTGGCACGCAAGTATCTGGAGCAATGGCTCATCTGGATTGTGGTGGACGTAGTGACGTGTGTGCTCTACTTCTACAAAGACATCCCCTTCAAGGCCTCGCTCTACGGACTCTATGTGGTCATTGCCGTCTTCGGATACTTCAAATGGAAAAAGATGATGAAGACACAGCCCGTCCATTCTGCATCAGCAGAAGCATGACAGTGGCCTGATCGGAACACCCCAAGTGCCACAACAAGTAAGGAAAAAACAACATTCCCGCTTGTTGTGGCACTTTCTTTTGCTGATTTTCTTGGGCAGAAACATAGTTTTTAGTATCTTTGTCGGAGTCTATTAAAACCCAATAAAATCAAAAACAATGAAACGATTTGCATTTAAAATGTATTTGAAGCCGGGCTGCGAGAAAGAGTATGCCAAACGGCATGCAGCCATCTGGCCGGAGTTGAAAAGGATGATCACAGAGGATCAGGGCGTAAGCAACTACTCCATCTTCTGGGATAAGGAGACCAATCTGCTCTTTGCCTATCAGGAATGCTCCAAGGACACCAACTCGCAAGACACCACCGACGTGGACCCCATCACGCAGAAATGGTGGGATATGATGGCCGACATCATGGATACCAACCCCGACAACTCCCCCGTCTCAATACCGCTGGAGGAGCTTTTCCACCTATAAGCACGCGAAAGCAGTGCCCGACGGAGGGGAGAGAGGGACCGCCATGCTATGGCGGTGTACAGAAACCCCATGCGGGACGATTTAAACTACAAGAGGGGACGATTTCAAGCATATCTGAAAACGCTACAGACCTCATGAGGGACGATAAAGACCTCAGAGCAAGTAAATAATAAACATCAAGCCATTCCAACCCAAGGGGAGGAATGGCTTGATGTTTTTGTATGATGGCGGGCAAGGCATTCTGTTTGAATGGCATAGCCGGAGCCAATGTTTAAGGTATAGGTGAGATTACTTCACCCTCACGATGTTGAGCGAATTGGCAGGGATTTCTACATCCACACCATTGACATCGGGACTCAATTGCTGCTCCACGGGCACCACATTGGTGCGGTCATCGATAGTGTTTTCTGACGTACCCTTCTCGCCGGTGAGTCGAATCACACGAGCCTTGGACGACTGATGGCCCTTGATGTTGATGCGGGCGGTAGTCGGTTCGGAAGCGGTGTTCACCAGTTTCACGATATATTCACCTGTAGCCTCATCGAAAGTAGCGTTGGAGAAGAACCCAGCGAAAGTACTCGGCTTGAGTTTAGAGGCGAAGATCTGCTTGCCGTCGAGACTCGCATAGATGCTGTCGCCTTTGACATGCAGTTCCACATCATACCAGCGGCCTTCCTCCACCTTGCCCGGTGCCATAGCTATCTGGGCCTTGCTGCCGTCGATTACCTGTTCGATGGCATGCTGAGAGTTACCCCATCCACCGAGGTTCAGCCAGCAATAGTTGTCTTCGTCAACATAGTTGAATACCACAAGGAAACCCTCGTAGCCGGCATCCTTGCGGGCACTCACCTTGTAAGTATATTCGTCGGCAGTGAACTTCGAGGGGTTGAGACGCACGGTGCCCTCCTCATTAGAAGTCTGTTTCACCACATCGCCATCCTCGGTCCAATTGCCCTTCACGTTGATCTGGGCGACATTCGTCGTGGGAGCGGCTGCAGGGAGATTGAGTCGCTGGTTGCGGAAGCTCACGTTCGTGCCCCAAGTACCCATGCCGACCATGCAGGTGGCGGGCTTCACCTTCACCTCTTCCTTGTTGCCCTCGTATGGGTTATGCTGGGTAGTCTTCATGATACGGGTGCCCACATTCTCCGCCATCACCTTCTGCACATAATAAGAAGGTGTGCCAAACGCACGGTTGGCATTGAACTGGATCATATCCGGACGCCAGCGGGTCTCATTGATATTAGCGAAAATAGGCGCGTAGCTGGCCATCTTCACAATGTCGGAGTTGTTTTCCATACCCATCATGAATACTGCTTCGCCCAGTGCGGCATTGAGACTGCCTACCTTTCCAAATCCCTGCGTCACGGCATATTCGCCTACATACACAGCCGGTCCTTTGCGGTCGTAGCCGTCATAGTGACGGAACTTCTCGGCAAACCATCCCGGCGTGCGATAGTAATGCTCGTCGACAAGCTCCACTTGCTCCTTGGAGTCCCAGGTGGGGTTATCTGTTCCCCATGCGGCCACATTGCCGATGAGATGCATATTGGGATATTTGGCGAGCACGGCATCCTTGAACAGCTTGTAACGTTGGTAGTAATTGTCACTCTGTTCACGCGGATTAGGTTGGTTGTTCTCATTGCCAATCTCCAGATACTCAATGTTGAAAGGCTCCGGATGACCATTTTTGGCCCGCAGCGCACCGTATTTCGAGGTCACAGGACCATTGGCATATTCGAGCGCGTTGAGCGTCTCATCGATCCAAGGCTGTATCTGGTCCACAGGCGTAAAGCCTCCATGCCAGATGCCCACGTTAACCACATAGAGCGGTTTGGCACCGAGATCCTCGGCCAGCTGCAGGTATTCGTGGAATCCAAGACCATCCGACGTGCGATAGCCCCAGTTCACATTGTGATGGCCCACACGCTCCTCCACAGGACCAATTGTGCGCTCCCATCGGAAGGCGTTGTCGGGACTGTTCTGTCCCTCGACAAAGCAGCCACCGGGGAAACGGAAGAACTTGGGATGCAGGTCATAGAGCATCGAGGTGAGGTCGGGGCGCATGCCGTTCTCACGGTTGTTGAATGTCGGCGGGAAAAGCGACACCATGTCGAAGTCGAGCACGCCCTTACCCGTGGCAGAGAACCAGAGTAAGGCCTTGGGATTGTTGACCTGACTGGTCAGTGTGGCCTCATACTTCGTCCAGTTCTTACCAAACGACTTGCCCTCAAACTCGGCCACGGCAAACTCTTTCTTGCCACAGCCACAGCCGATAAAGGCTTTCAGGTTGCCCTTGAGCTTGCCTTTGGCCCAGAAACTGAGCCTGTAGGTGCGGCCCTGCACGGCGGGAATGCCCCAGAAACCTTCGTTGTTGAACCCGTCGCCGTCGCCCGTGAACGTCACTTCGAGGGCTTGTCCCTGAGCCTTGTTGAGTAGATTTTTGTTGATGAGCTTGAGTGTGGCATTGCCTTTGGCATTCCAGTGCTCGGGTGTCTTGAGGTTATCCTCAAACGAGCGGTTGCGCACCAGCTCGGCATAGATACCGCCGTCGGCCGCATGGTTGATATCCTCATAGAAGATGCCATAGAGCATGGGCGACACCTGGGGGCCTTTCTGGCCCGCATCGAGGTCGACAGTCACCTGTGCCGAAGCACATCCGGCACTCATCAGCATTGCTGAAAATAAGAGATGTTTTGCTTTCATGTTTGGTTTAAGAATTCCTTATGTTGTTAGTTAGAATTGACTTGGGCTTGATGGTTAGCAAATTTACACTAAATTTTCGGTATTTATTCTATTATCACAATATTTAACTCATTATAAAAGCAGGTATCCTCTTTTATTAGTAGGAAACCAACAGAGCCATCCAAATCAAAAAATTTGCTGTTTTGTTAAATAATTTACCAAATATGGGTGACAAATGATGAATAATGCTTACCTTTGCAGTGCTTTATGAAAAAACAAATGTTTAACAAGCGCTCTGCGCTCGTCTTCAAACAGTTCAATCGTAAGGGCTACAGCCTCTTTGCCGCTTTAGGCAAGGAAGTGCTCATTGGCGTATTGAGCGTGCCTACTTTGGCCTTTGCCAAGGCTGATGGCATCTCTACCAAACCAATGATTGCTCCCGACTCGACCAGTTTCGAAGAACAGCGTATCGATGAGGTCCAGATTATGGGTTCTCGGGCGCCGCTGACCGCATTGCAGTCAGCCAAGATTGTTGAGGTCATCTCACGCGACGACATCCAACGTGCCGAAGCACAGACCATCAACGACGTATTAAAATTAGCCACGGGCGTGGATGTCCGTCAGCGCGGTGGCTTTGGTGTACAGACGGATATCTCCATCAATGGCGGAACGTTCGACCAGATTGCCATTCTATTGAATGGAATGCCGCTGTCGAGTCCACAGACCGGACACAATGCCGCCGACTTCCCCGTATCTTTGTCAGACATTGAGCGCATCGAAGTGCTCGAAGGCGCGTCAGCCCGCATCTTTGGGGCAACCGCATTCAGCGGTGCCATCAATATTGTGACGCGCGCCGATGCCCACAGTAATGTGCGCGTGAGTGCCGAGGGAGGCTCGTTCGGAACATTTGGAGGAGATGCTGCGGTGACGTGGGCAGGACTGACCAACAGCAAGCACACGCTCAACACCCGTCATCAGCTCTCCGGAGGGTATGTCCAAAGCGATGGAGGAACAGCCAATTCCGACTTCAAGAAACGTCGGGGTTACTATCAAGGCACCCTGTCTGCACAGGGCATCGACCTTGACTGGCAGGCAGGCATCACGTCGCAGGACTATGGGGCCAACACGTTCTACTCGGCCAAATTCCCCAACCAGTATGAGGAGACAAGCCGATACATAGCTTCGGTAGGAGCTACCATCCGGCCTTTCGAGTCGAACGACAACCACTTCCTGTCCCGACTGGAACTCCGCCCGATGATCTACGGGCACCGCGACCTGGATCATTTCCAGCTCATCAGAGGCAGCGAAGGCGCACAGGCCGGTGAGAACTATCACCGCACAGATGTCTATGGCGCTTCGCTCAACCTGAATTTCGACTGGGCAGCAGGCAAGACGGCCGTGGGAGCCGACATCCACAAGGAGCACATCCTGTCGACAACCTACGGTGACCTGCTCGACGAAAGCCAGTGGAAAGACATCCATGGCAGCGACCGCCAGTACTCACGCGAGGGCAACCGTACCAACACGAGCCTCTTTGTCGAGCACAATATTATATTTGGCGGCTTCACTTTGTCGGCCGGACTCATGGCCAACCGTAACACCGGGCTCGACGAATCTTTCCGTTTCTATCCCGGAGTGGATCTGAGCTATCGTCCAGACAGCCATTGGAAAGTATTTGCCAGCTGGAACAAGGCTCTGCGTGTGCCGACTTATACCGACCTGTATACCAACAACTCGGCTCAGCAAGGAGACCTCAACCTCAAGCCCGAGCGCAACTCCACGTTCAAGATAGGTGCCCGCTATCGCACCCGTGGGTTTGAAACTTTGGTGAGCGGATTCTATAGTCATGGTACCAACATGATTGACTGGGTGTATGAAACTTCCACGTCGACCAAGTATCATGCCATGAATATCGGTAAGTTGGATAACATGGGATTCAACGTGGAAACCACCACCAATCTCTCCCAACTGCTGCTCCACACAGCCTCTACGGTGCCCGTGCTCCTGAAAGTGGGCTATGCCTACATCCATCAGAAGCATGAGACTGAGCAGGAAATATACCGCTCGCTCTATGCCCTGGAGTATTTGCGCCACAAATTCGTGGCCGAACTCTCCCACCCGATTGTTTCCAAGCTGTCTGCTTCGTGGGCATTCCGTTGGCAACAACGCATGAATGGGTACACACCGTATGGTAAACTTGACGGCAAACTCACCTGGACCGAGCCATCATGGCAACTCTACGTGAAAGCCGACAACATCACCTGCCACCGCTATTATGACTTAGGCTCGGTTCTGCAGCCCGGTCTCTGGATCATGGCAGGGGGGAATATCAAGTTTAAGCTGTAATGTTCCACCCATGAATTATTTACACTTCAAAACAAATCCTTAATACAAAATATAATAACAGAAGCCTTATCCATATCCGGATAGGGCTTCTCCTTTCTTGCCTAAACTCGAGCAGCAGGGGTAACAAGGAAGCGATATCGCTCACGGGGATAGTCTGAGAGAAAAAAACAAGACGGAGATCCCTATTTACGGAAACCATAAGACGAAGAACAATCCATAAATACAAAACCATGAAAAAGACCAAATCCTATCATACAAACAACAAGTCTACTCCATGAAAACATAGAGGAGCCAACTGATGAAAGCACATGTAAGACAGACTGCCTTCTCTTAACTTGTCATATTATTTTATCAAAAACGCGCGCATTTTTATTCTTACAAGAGAGAACGAAAACGTTGTTTTCACCGTCCGAAGGGAGAATCGGAGTGCCATTTTACTCATAGGGATGGATGAAAACAGGCTTTTCCAGACGTTTTTAGACGTTTTTCTACTGTCACAAGGCCCAAAACGTCGTGCGATGAGGTACTAATCGTCATACGATTAGATAGTATTCGTCATGCGATTAGATAGTAATCGTAATGCCCCGATTTGTCAATAAAATACAACCCATTGCTTATCAGGCATTTAACATTTACCGTATTTTACCATTTTTCCTGCCTTGTGATGAGTTCATTCCCTCCACACCTTTGTTTTTATCACCATTCTTCAAATTCTTTCAACGAGAATTTGCGCTCTCCTCTTGATAGGAGGAAGGGCAAAAGAGATTCTTCCACCACAACAGCCAAAGGGACTCCGGTGAACTTATCGACTGATTTTAAAGATACCCCTACAAGACCATCAAACAAGCCAAAAGACATTATCGCCGGTCGAAAAGGATGCAAAGTATTTTCCCAGAAAGAGTAAAAGAGCAAAAACGGCTAAGACAACCGACTGACAAACCTACGTATCTCCTACCCCATGACACAAACAAAAAAACGGAATGCAATTGGGATGCATTCCGCTTTTATTTCTTCAACTTGAAAGAATTCTCTATACTATTCAATTCTTCGCAAAACAATTTATCAACCTGCAGGCGCTTCTCTACCTGAGTACAACTATGTATCACCGTAGAATGGTCTCTGTTTCCAACCAGTTTTCCAATCCTGCTCGCAGGCATCTTGGTATACTTCTGTGCAAGATACATAGACACCTGACGGGCCTTCACATAGTCTTGTTTACGACATTTGGAGTTGACCTGAGCCGGAGTGACGTTGTAATGCACACACACTTTGTCCAGAATGTCATCTATCGTAAGCGGCTCATCATCCACTTTTACAGCCCGCTTGATAACACGCTCAGCAAGATGCATATCAATATCGCAGTTGTAGACAATGGAATAAGCCATGAGGGAGTTGATAACGCCTTGCAGGTCGCGCACACTTCCACTCGCCGTCTCAGCAATGAAATTTACGACATCACGCGGAATCTTCAATCCATCGCGACGTATCTTGTTCTCTAAAATATCCACACAAAGCTGAGTGTTAGGCTTCTCCAATTCAGCGATAAGTCCACAAGAGAATCGCGTGAGCAGACGGTCGGGCATCCCTTTGAGATCGACAGGAGGACGATCGGAGGCTAAGATGATCCGCTTGCCGTTGCGGAAAAGATGGTTGAAGATATGGAAGAAAGTTTCCTGCGTCTTCGAAGCACTCACCCACTCCTGAATATCGTCCACTATCAGCATGTCGATGGTCTGGTAAAAACCAATGAAATCATTGACCGAATTCTGCAAGACAGCATTGGTATACTGCACCTGGAACAATCGTGCACTGATATACAACACCCGTTTCTGTGGGTAAAGTTGCTTGGCCCGCACTCCGATGGCATTGATCAAATGGGTCTTTCCGCATCCCGACGGACCATAAATGAACATCGGATTAAACTGCATCGTGTTAGGATGTTCCGCAATCGACATTCCCACCGAACGCGGTAGCTTATTGCTATTACCCTCAATATAATTGGAAAAAGTGAGGTGTGGATTAAGCTGCGACTCTATCTGCTGCGGCTGGGCTGCATCAAGAACTGTCGGACTCTGATTGGCTTTGGTACGAGGTTGCTGCTTGTCAATATTTGCAGACGGCTCAGCTTCTATATCCTGAGAGAGATTGTGCTCCTTATCCGTCACCACACGATATGACAATCCGATGTTCTCTCCAAAGCAATGGTGCAACACCTTGCCCAATAAGCCCACAAAGTTCTCCTCCAGATACTCATACACGAAAGGGCTGGGTACCTGAACCAATATCATCTTTCGAGCTTCATCAAAATGCTCGAAGACAATAGGCTTGAACCATGTGTTGTATATTTGCTCGGTGACATTCTTGCGGATGAGCGCAAGTGCTTTGTCCCAACGAGCATCAGGACTTACATTCATTAGCAATGGTGTTTAGGGCTTATAACCTTTAAGAGACCTGTCTTAGTCTTATTGCAATTGCAAATTTAGTAAAGTTTTCCCTCATTCGCAAATCCATCTATAGCTATTTTCAATTCTCAAACAAATGTAACTCACTCAAATATTGGCGTTTAGAGGAAATTAGCAAACGATATTGTATTATTTATACTTGCTACTTTATAATTCCCTGATTATTAAACAAATAAGACTTTTACAAAGGATTGATTAAAGCTATGTGAAACATTTTTGTAAAAACGATAACCAACACCAACGAAAACGACTTCCGAGATTTCGGAAGTCGTGAAACATTTGGATAATCTATTTAGACGATATTTAAATTATTTATCCTTTTTTCCGAATAAAGAGAAGTGAACATACCGCTTGGGATGTGCCTTCAGATTGGTAAGCAACGAATCTGCACTCTGCACCGTTGCGTTGAGATTATGGTAGAGACTCGCATCGTTCATCAACAGTCCGAGAGAGCCTTCATTGCTATTCAAGCGTGCAGTGATGCTCTGTACGTTAGCCAGCGTCTGATCTACTTTAGCCATCGTGCCCTGAACATCGACAGCGGCAAGATTAGCCGTGAGCTTAGAAGTATTGTCGAGTGTCGTGCCGGCCTTCGTCATCACGCCATCGGCCTTACTCATCAACCCAGGCACCTGGCTGTTCAAACCCATCACCAGCGTATTCAGTCCGGCGGTAGTCGTAGTAAGATTGCTGGATATGGTCTGCATATTGTGGAGTGAATTAGCCAGAGCAGGATCGGCAAGCAACATGTTTACACTGTTGAGAATACTGTCAATCTTGGGCAACATCTTCTCCACCGTGGGCATGAGCTGTGCCATCTTTGCCATCATACCTCCGTTGAGTGCTCCCACAAGGGTGTCTCCCGGCTCCACACGCTCGCGTGGGTTGTTGGCCAGAAGAAGGTTCATCTTTACATTTCCCATAAAATCGCTGACAATCTCTGCTGTCGAGCCTTTGGGGATGCGAAGGTCATCATCAACTTCAAACACCACGATGGCACCTTGGTTGCCCTTGTAATCGTAGTTGATTTCCTTGACGACGCCCACCTGATAGCCGTCTGCATAGATTGGATTGGAGGCTGAGAGTCCGCTGATATCCGAAAAATGAATATAATATGAACTATTGTTTGAGAAGAAAGACTTTCCTTTAAGGAAATTCAATCCAAAAAACAACAGCACAATTCCAACAATAGTGACAAGGGCTATTTTAACTTCTTTCGTAAAAAAATTCATATCTTCTTTTTTCGTTCAAATAATTATCGGTTGGCCTTAAACTCTCTGATACCCTCATTTACATCCATTTTCTTTCCATTTTTAAAAGCAATGATGAAACATTCAGGGAACTTATCGAGAATCTGCTTGCGCAAACGATAGATCTCATTGTAATTGTTGCTCGCGCCAAAAGTATATTTCTTATGCGCTCCATCTTCATAGAAACTGCAATTCTCCAAACCTTTGAAATGGTGGTCATCAGTTTTCAATGCACTTGTCGAGGTAAAAATCTGAATCTTGAAAACAGGCTTTCCCTCGTCGACCTTGCCCGAAGGTGCAACGATAGTCTTCTTTTTCAACACCTTGGCAGGCTGTTCCGACTCCGCGTTAGCATCCGAAGCTTTCTGTTCTGCAGACATTTCCCGTCGATTCGAAGATGGATTGTTCAGCTTCACTGGCGTGAGCGGCATTGCATTACGCGTCTGATTTGTCTCATTTTCACGATAAGGCACTGATATATTGCCCTCATACTTGTTCTTATAAGTGATGAAAGCATTGTAGATGCCCTTGGCATAAAGGTTCAAAGCCTCGTCGGAATTGAGGAAGTCTTCCTCGTCGGGTGTTGAGATAAATCCTAATTCAAGCAATGTGGCAGGCATAGATGTCAGTCTGAGAACTGCCAGATTGTTTTGGTGTGAGCCGCCATCCTGCCGTCCTGTGGCCCTGCAAACCTCACGCTGCATAAGTCTGGATAACTCTACACTGCGCTCACGGTTCTTGTCGGCGATAAACTCAAACATGATATCGCTCTCGGCAGAGTTGGCATCAAAGCCCTTATAGACTGTCCGATAATCTTTTTCAAGGTATATGACAGAATTTTCTCGTTTGGCCACATCGAGGTTTTCACGAATACCCTTATCACCGGTACGCTCACCCCTACCCAGCGTGTATGACTGGAAGCCATGCGCGGTATGAATGCCATCCAGGGCATTGATGTGGATGGAAATAAACAAATCGGCCTTGTTGCGGTTGGCAATCTCAGCTCGTTGATACAAGGGGATGAAAATATCGGTGGTCCTTGTGTATACCACCCTCACGTCAGAGCAGTTGCGCTCCACCATTCTGCCAAAAGCAAGAGCATATTTAAGCGTCAGGTCTTTCTCGCTGGAATAGGCTCCCGGCGCACCATGATCGGTGCCACCATGCCCCGCATCGATGACAAGGGTAAAGCGACTGGCTGCATGAACAGCAGTCATCGCCAACACCATCATGGCAATCAATGAAAGGAAAAACTTATTTCGCATACCTGAATAAATATTTTGCAAAATTAGTAAAAAACTATATGAAAACCTCATTAGGGCTTTCCGTTTTATCATTTATTAAGTGAAGTTCGACCCCTGCGCCCTTACAGTCGGCCCCCATCGGCGGATTAAGTTTAGTCAACCGTATGTCCATGGACTTGATCATAGGCCAACGCATCATCACTTTTCTGGCAATTTGGGCAGCCACTCTTTCAAGCAGGTTAGACTGTTGCTGCATTTCAGCAGCGGCCACCTGATAGACTTCAGCATAATTGATGGTGTCTTCCACCTGGTCGCTCGCCATAGCCCGCGACACATCTACCTGCAGACGGAGATCGAGTTCGTAGTCATTGCCCGTCAAACGTTCCTGCGCCTCCACGCCATGATAGGCGTGAAAGCGCAGACTCCGTAAATAGATATAACTGTCTTTCAGCATGGACATCACCCGCAACGGCTGGCACCGCAGTTAGTACAGATGAGGCACCCCTCCTGATAGACTAATGTTTCCTGACCACAGACAGGACACTTCTGGCCATTGGCCTTCGTTCCGTCGGTGATATACTTCTTCAAGGCACGTTCCACACCCACCTTCCAAGTGTTAATACTCTCGTCCTTCAGTTGGAGAGAACCTACAAGTTTGATGACGTGGTCTATTGGCATGCGATAACGCAACACACCCGAGATGAGCTTGGCATAATTCCAATACTCTGGGTTGAATTTCTCACTCAAACCCTCAACGGTGGTTTTATAGCCACGTTTGTTTTCAAACTGGAAGTCATAACGATGTGTACCGTCCTCATTGGTCTGCTTGATAATCTTGCCCTTAACTGTCGACTTGGGCAGCACAATACCCTCATCGTCATCTTGAAGACCCGTAAATATTTCATAGGGATATCCATCAAGCAGTCCGACAAAGGCCACCCACTTATCCTTGTTGTTCTGGAAACGTACCACATCACAGTCAAGAACCTTCGGACGAACTTCTTGCACCAACGGATGATTGAGCGCGGGGACGGTAATGGGTTCTGGCACCTCATGCGCCTCTTCTTTCTTCTTGTCCTTCTTCGACACGGAAATCATTACGCCCGAACGGCTGCCATCGCGATAGATAGTGCAACCCTTGCATCCACTGCGCCATGCCTCCACATACAGTTTGTTGACCAAAGCCTCATCCACATTGTTGGGAAGGTTCACCGTGACGGATATACTGTGGTCCACCCACTGTTGGATAGCTCCCTGCATGCGTACCTTCATCAACCAGTCTACATCATTGGCCGTAGCCTTGTAGTAGGGCGAACGAGCCACCAAATCGTCAATCTCCTCTTGGGTATACTTTTTCGTGGCATCGATTCCATTTACTTCCATCCACACGAGGAACTTCTTGTGGTATACGATATACTCCTCAAAAGAGTCGCCCACCTCATCAACAAAGTCTACATGTACGTCGGTATCGTTGGGGTTCACCTTGCGGCGACGCTTGTATACAGGCATGAACACAGGTTCGATGCCACTGGTGGTCTGCGTCATCAACGATGTGGTTCCTGTAGGAGCAATGGTGAGACAGGCTATATTTCTACGCCCATACTTCACCATATCATTGTAAAGTTCGGGGTCGGCCTCCTTCATTCGGTTCAAGAAAGGATTATTCTCCTCTCGCTTTGCGTCATACACCTCAAAGGCTCCACGCTCCTGAGCCATCGTCACCGAAGAGCGATAGGCATTGAGAGCCAATGTTTTGTGAACCTCTACAGAGAATTCTGTAGCCTTCTGAGTGCCATAACGAAGTCCCATTGCAGCAATCATGTCGCCCTCAGCTGTGATACCCACACCTGTCCGGCGGCCCATGCCGCTCTTGCGTTTAATCTTTTCCCAGAGGTGATATTCTGTATTTTTAACTTCGTTGCTCTGTGGATCGACACCGATTTTCTCCATAATCAGGTCTATCTTTTCCATCTCCAAGTCTACAATATCATCCATGATGCGCTGGGCCAGCTGCACATGTTTCTTGAACTTATCGAAGTCGAACTTGGCCCCCTTCGTAAAGGGTTTGTCCACATAGCTGTAGAGATTGAGGCACAACAGACGGCAGCTGTCATAGGGACAGAGTGGAATCTCACCGCAGGGATTAGTGCTCACGGTGCGGAAACCAAGATCAGCATAACAATCTGGAAGGCTTTCTCGGATGATAGTGTCCCAGAAAAGGACTCCCGGCTCGGCACTCTTCCATGCATTATGAACAATCTTTTCCCACAATTTGCGTGCAGAGATCTCATTTTTTACCTTTGGATTTTCAACACCTATAGGGAACTGCTGAATGTAAGGCTTGTCTTCTACAGCAGCCTTCATAAACTCATCGTCAATCTTTACACTTACGTTTGCACCGGTCACCTTGCCTTCGGTCATCTTCGCATCGATGAAGGCCTCAGAATCTGGATGCTTGATGCTGACAGAAAGCATCAGAGCGCCACGACGTCCGTCCTGTGCGACCTCACGGGTAGAATTGCTGTAACGCTCCATAAATGGGACAAGTCCTGTAGAGGTCAGAGCAGAATTGTTCACCGGACTTCCCTTAGGACGTATATGACTCAAGTCATGGCCCACTCCTCCGCGACGCTTCATCAGCTGCACCTGCTCCTCATCTATCTTCAAGATAGCACCATAGCTGTCTGCATCACCGTCAAGACCAATCACAAAACAATTGCTCAGGGAAGCCACCTGCTGACTGTTACCAATACCCGTCATCGGACTTCCGGCCGGAATGATGTAACGAAAATGATCAAGAAGATCGAATACTTCCTGTGCGCTTAGAGGATTTTTGTACTTCTGCTCAATACGAGCAATCTCATTGGCAATGCGCCAATGCATGTCTTCGGGCGACTTCTCAAAGATATGGCCATAGCTATCTTTCATAGCATATTTATTGACCCATACCCTGGCTGCGAGTTCATCACCTCCAAAATAATTCAAAGAGGCCTCAAAGGCTTCCTCATAAGAATAATTAGTTTGATTTTCCATTAGTTGTATAGGGTATTTCTTTTTTGTTTCTTATTTTTGCAAAGCTACGAAATTTAATCTAAAATTCTGTCAACTTTTACGATATATTTATCGTTAAAGTTTATCTAATTAGGAAATTTTTATAACTTTGCAACGTCTAAAATTTCCAAAATGAAAAGTTTAAATAGTAGAGCTACAATCAGAAAATACTCTGCCAGAGAGGTTTCCGATGATTTATTAAACCGATTGCTTGAGGAATCGGAGCAAACCCCAACGATGGGGAACCTGCAACTTTACAGCGTTGTCGTGACAAGAAGCCTTGCAATGAAAGAAAAGCTCGCGCCTGCTCACTTCAACCAACCAATGGTCATGGAAGCCCCTGTGGTGCTCACCTTCTGTGCCGACTTCCGTCGCACGACAGACTGGGCCAATGCCCGCAAAGCTCATCCGGGTTATGACAACTTCCTGAGTTTTATGAATGCTGCAACAGATACCTTATTATATTGTCAGACATTCTGCAATATTGCTGAAGAAGAAGGACTCGGCACCTGTTTCCTTGGCACCACAATCTACATGCCGCAACAGATTATCAACACATTACAACTGCCTCAGCTGGTATTCCCCGTAGCCACCATCACATTAGGATGGCCTGACGAAAATCCAGCCCAAAGCGACAGACTGCCATTGAATAGTATTCTTCATAAAGAAACTTACCATGAGTATTCTTTGGAAAACATTGATGACTTCTACTGTGACAAAGAGTCCTTAGTTGAAAATCAACACTTTGTGGAGATTAATAAAAAAGAAACATTGGCACAGGTTTTTACCGACATCCGATACACCAAAAAAGACAACGAGTCTATGTCCGAAGGGTTATTGGCCGCACTGAAAAGTCAAGGCTTCCTGCCATAACCCTGCATTGTCATGCAACATAAAACAATCTCGCTTTAAGATTGGCATCAATTTGCAAAATGTCTTTATCAACAACTTTATACCATACTTTCATACATGAAACGGGAATACAAGAAAATGAATGAAGAATGGCTTGACAGAAAGAGTAAAGAAGAGGGCATATATCCTCTGTCCAAGGGCGTTTTCTATCAGGTTCTGAAACAAGGGGATGGTTCGTCAGCTCAGCCTGCACCAAGAGACATCATCACCGTGCACTACACGGGATGGACCATTGACGGCCGAAAATTTGACAGCAGTCGGGGTGAGACTCCACTGGCCATTCGCCTCTCCGACCTCATCGAGGGCTGGATTATCGCGCTGCAGCAGATGCATGTGGGCGACCAATGGAAGATTTTCGTGCCAGCAGAGATGGGCTATGGCAAATTCTCACAGCCCGGAATACCCGCAAACTCCACGCTGATCTTCGAGATTGAGTTGCTGGGGATAGCCTAATACGACAGCAGAAATTTGCCCACTATGCTTTCAACAAGCAATAAATGTAGATTATGCCCAATTCATTTTTCAGACCTAAACATTAAAAAAGTCTCCCGTGTTCACTCTTGCAGCGAACACGGGAGACTTTATTTTATCAGGATTTCAGCACCAATAGTGCTGTGAGACCTATTCCACCACGATGGGTTTGTACTTCGGCACGAGCATCTTCATAATGATCCAGCCCACGAGATAGGCCACGGAGCAAATGCAGAAGATAATCATGTAGCCGGCGGGTTTGCCGTCGAAGCCCATGAAACTGAATGCGGAGCCTTGGCCCTCGGCATAGGTAAAGAGCGCACCCGAACCCTTGTTGATAAGGAAAGAGCCAATACCGCCAGCCATAGCGCCTATTCCGGTGATGGTGGCAATGGTCGATTTGGGGAACATATCGCCAATGGTCGAATAGAGATTAGCCGACCATGCCTGGTGTCCGGCACCCAAAAGACCAATGATGATGGCTGGCCACCACGGGCTATACACGCCGAGAGGCTGAGCCAACAGACCCAAAACAGGAAAACATGCAAATATCAACATAGCACGCATACGGCCGATATAGGGGTTCATACCCTTCTTCTCTACAAAGAATGTGGGCAGATAGCCACCACCGATACTCAGCACAGTGACGATGGCATAGAGCGTAAAGATGAGCAAGATAGCCATCGTGGAGTCGGAGGTATAACCATATTGATCAGAGAAATAGGCGGGTGCCCAGAACAGGAAGAACCACCACACACCGTCAGTAAGAAATTTACCCATGATAAACGACCATGTCTGACGGAACGTGAAGCACTTGAAGAATCCAATGGTCTTCTCTTCTTCCTCTTCCTTCAGGCATTCTTCGGTCTCCTCCATGCCGTCGGTATCGCAGTCTTGCTCAATGTAAAGCAACTCGGGCTGGTTCACACGACTGCTCTTGGCAGGTTTATCATAGAGCCAAATCCATAATGCCATCCAAACATAACCCAGCACACCAATGATGATAAAGGCCATTTCCCACCCTAATGCACGTGCAAGGAGAGGAATAGAGGCTGGTGCTGCCAATGCGCCGATAGAAGCACCGCTGTTGAAGATGGATGTGGCGAAAGCACGGTCTTTCTTTGGGAAATACTCAGCAGTCACCTTGATGGCAGCCGGAAAGTTGCCAGCCTCACCCACGGCAAGTATCATTCGACACGAAAGGAACAGCCACACGCTTACCGTGGCAATGGCAACGGCAGCATCACTACCGGCCTGAACCATACGAAGGGCATCGATAGAGCCATAGCCCTCAATCTGCATGGCCAGCCATCCACATCCGGCATGCATCACTGCACCGGTAGACCATACGCCGATGGCGATGAGATACCCCTTCTTGGTACCCATCCAATCGACAAATTTGCCGGCGAACAGGTTGGCCAACGCATAGAAAATGGAGAACCATCCTGTAATCGTTCCATAATCATTGTCGGTCCAGTGGAACTCCGGAGCAATAAAATCCTTCCATGTCAGGGACAATACCTGACGGTCCATGTAGTTGACCGTGGTCGCTAAAAACAGCAGACCACAGATCACCCACCTAAAGTTGGACATCTTGTTTGTTTGAATAGCAGACATTTTTAAGTGTTTATAAGTTGTTTTTGATTATTTCAAATCAGGGATGGGAACCACTTGCATATCGGTATAAACGAGATTTTCTCCCGCCATACCCCAAATGAAAGTATAGTTACTGGTACCAGCAGCACAGTGAATACTCCATTGCGGAGAGATGACTGCCTGCTCATTGTTGAGCCAAATGGGACGGGTCTCCTGGGGTTCACCCATCATGTGGAGAATCTTCTGGCCCTCGGGCACCTTATAATACATATAGGTCTCCATACGACGGCAATGGGTATGGGCGGGCATGGTATTCCAAACCGAGCCCTCTTTCAGTTCTGTAACACCCATCTGCAGCTGACATGTGCGCACGTTAGCCACACCATCGATGAGCAACTGGTGGATAACACGGTCGTTACTCTCCTTCATGCTGCCAGCCTTGATGTTCTTGGCCTCTTTCAATGTCACCTTCTTAACGGGGAATGTAGCATGAGCGCAAGCTGAGTTCATATAGAATTTAGCAGGTTCAGCAGCGTTTTTGCTCGATACTTCAATATCTTTGGCGCCACGACCCACATACAATGCCTCCTGAAAGCCTAAGTCGTAACTCTTGCCATCGACCGTAACGGTGCCTTCACCACCAATGTTAATGATACCCAACTCACGGTTGTCGAGCAGGTTGCGGCCATCATTGCCCTTACTTGCATCCACATAAAGTGGAGCTATCGAGACAAGTTTGAGGGGCGTTGCCGTGGGTTCGGCACCTCCAACGAGGAAACGATCATACATCGTGTAGGTCCAATTCACCTCACCCGGTGCAAAAACTTTCTCCACAAGATACTCCTTGCGCAGACGGTCGGTGGTGTAATGCTTGGCATCTTCAGGACCAGTGGCCCAACGCATGTTGTAGTTTGTGTAGGCATTCTCAGCCTTTACTTCATAACCTTTGAATGTGTCCTGTGCCAAACCATAACCGGCTATAAGGCACAATGTCATTGTCAATAGTGTCTTCTTCATTGCTATTTTAGATTGATGTTGATTATTCTTCATGTGAAGCCAATTCTTCTGATGCAGCTTTCTCGTCCCTGATGATGACTCTACGATTCCAGAACATCATGGCCAGGGTAATCAAGACCAGAATGCCTGCCCCTACAAATTTGGTGTATTTGGTGGCAGCGTAGATGATATAACCAAAGAGGGAGGTAGCAAAATCCATGCTTCCGGCCTGGAAACCGTCTGGAACGTGAGCGGCCTGGTCACCTGTAGCCGCATAGACAGCAGCAGCAGCCTTGGTGAAATCGGGTGCCATGTCGGTCACAAACCATAGTCCGACCAACAGCGCCACCAAGCCAATGATGTAGGTTCTGACCACATTACCCTTAGTATAAGGCAACATCATGGGGAACAGATAGAACAAACCGGCAAGCGATGCCAATGGTAAAAACTGGTTACCTGGCAATACCACAGCTACAATCAGATAAGTAGGGATGAGCAACAAGGTGCAAACCAGGGCCGTAGGATGGCCGATAACAAGTGCGGGGCTCATGCCAATGAACACCTTTTTGCCGTTAAAACGCTTGTTCACAATTTCTTTTGTCTTATCAGAAATAGGCATCAGACCATCGATAAACAATCGGGTGATGCGCGGAATCAATTCCATCACGGCACCCATAGTGACACCGAGGAACAAGATTTTCTTCACTTCCAACTGAGCAACTAATCCAATCAGTGCGCCCACAATCACACCAAGCACCAGCGGTTCACCCAGAACACCGAACTTTTTCTTCAGTCCTTCAGCATCGATGTCAAGCTTGTTGAATCCCGGAATTTTCTCCAATGCCCAGTCCAGACACAGTGTAAACGGCACGAAACTTTGGCAGAACGGCTGTGGAACAGATATTCCATCAAGCCCTTCGTAATATCCCTGGAACTTATTGGCGGTCAAATCGGCCATCACCAAAGTCGTCATATAGCAGATAATGGCGGCAAAATAGCCCCATGCCAAGCTCTGGTCAAATACAAAATAAACCACAGCGCCGATGAAGGCAAAATGCCAATAGTTCCACAAATCGATATTTACCGTACGTGTGGTTTTTGTTATCAGCATCAGGAAGTTTATTCCCAAGCAGATGGGGATGATGAGAGCACCCACTGCCGTGTTATAGGCTACGGCAGCAGCGGCAGGCCAACCCATGTCGAAAACATTGAGCTGGAGATGATAGATCTGGGAAATCAGGGTCAGAGGATCACCGAAGTTGGTCGTCAACAAGGCCGTCACGATGCCCAATCCCACGAAACCCACACCCACATAGAGGCCAGACCTCAATGCCTTTCCAAAATTCATGCCTATACACAGACCAATGATGGTGAAGATAATAGGCATCATCACACTTGCTCCCAAGCTGATGATATAACTAAATACATTTTCCATAATCGATTTTTTGATAGATTGTTTTAGCAACAATTTGGCGCAAATTTACAAAATAATATTGTAAATCTACGCCAAAAGGGGGAATATTTCCTTTAATCTTTAAACATTAAACATTGAACTTTGTGATTACCAAGCAATCTGACACGAGACTTTCCACCATCCATAGTCATTTTATGGATTTCAGCGTTCAAATCTCAATGTTCAATGGTTGCACCACAAAGTTCAATGCTCAAAGCTCAAAGTTCAAAGTCTTTAGTCTTGGAAGTACACGCGTTTCACGCGATTGCTGATGCCAGTGAGCACTTCGTAGGGAATGGTTTCGAGAATCTCGGAGAGGACGGTAACGGGCAAATGGTCGCCGAAAATCTCCACACTGTCACCCTCCCGACACTCAATGCCGGTGACATCGACCATCGCCACGTCCATGCAGATGTTGCCCACATACTCTGCGCGCTGCCCATTCACCAGACAATAACCACGTCGGTTGCCCAGATGCCGGTTCAGTCCGTCAGCATATCCAATAGGTATAGCGGCAATGACAGAGTCCTGTGTCAATTTTCCCTTGCGGCTATAGCCCACCGTCTGATCTGCCGCCACATGACGAAGTTGCAGGATCGTTGTCTTCAACGTAGACACATTGTTGATAATCTGATTATTACGGCTATTCACTCCATAAAGTCCTAAGCCCAGTCTGCACATGTCAAGCTGCCGCTCGGGGAAGTGTTCAATACCCGCAGAATTGTCAATATGCCGCAAAATCTTGTGGTCGAAGGCCTCCTGCAACTTCTTGCTGCCAGCATCGAAACGAGCGAACTGCTCGGCCGAGAACGCGTCGAAATCGTCGCTGTCGGACCCCACGAAATGAGAAAATACCGACCGGGGGATGATGGCATTCTGGTTTTTCAAGCGTGTTATCAGCTCGTCCATATCTTTTTCGGGGTCAAATCCGAGACGGTGCATGCCCGTGTCAAGTTTGACATGCACCGGATAGCCGGTGATACCCTCCTTCTCTGCAGCCTTGACTAAGGCGTCAAGCAGACGGAAAGAATAGACCTCGGGTTCGAGATCATAGTCGAACATGGTCTTGAAAGCCGACAACTCGGGGTTCATAATCATGATATTGCTCGTGATGCCATTACCGCGGAGCATCGCGCCCTCGTCGGCCACAGCCACGGCCAGATAGTCCACCCGATGGTCTTGCAGCGTCTTGGCAATCTCCACGCTGCCCGCACCGTAGGCATCGGCCTTAATCATGCACACCAGTTTGGTCTCGGGACGCATGAACGAGCGGTAGTAATTGAGATTTTCCACCACAGCATTGAGGTTGACCTCCAGCACGGTCTCGTGCACCTTCTGCACCAGAAGCTCGGTGATTTGGTCAAAACCAAACTGGCGAGCGCCCTTCAACAGGATGACCTCATCGCGCAAACTCTTGAACACTTCGCTGCGAATGAAGGTCTCTACCGACGTGAAGAAGAACTTCTCGCCTATCTGTATCTCGTCGGCATGATGCGTAATCTCGGGTCCGATGCCGATGAATTTCTCCACCCCGCGCTTTCCGGCGAGGTCACCAACTTCACGATAGAGCTTGCCCGCCTCTTCCCCACTCTGGAAGATGTCGCTCAAAATCAGCGTGCGGCGACGGCCTTTGTGGTCGGGCCGACGGTTCATGAAGTCGAGCGCAATGTCCAAGGAATTGAAGTCGGAATTATAGGAATCATTGATGAGCGTGCAGCCGTGGCGACCCTCTTTCACCTCCAGACGCATGGCGACAGGCTCCAGCTGCATCATGCGCTCATCGAGTTGGTCGGCCTTCACGCCCAGTTTCAGGGCGACAGCAGCACATACTATCGAGTTGGTGACAGAGGCATCGTCGATAAACGGGATGCTATACCAGTTCTCCTCCCCACCTTTATAAATATAGGTGACGGTCGTGGCACTGGCTTTTTTCTCAATGGATTTGACATACATGGGGGCTTTATGGTCCTTCTCCGACCAGCAAAGTTTCTCGCCTTTGTAGTTCAATCCTTCGACCACCCGGGCCACCACCTCGTCGTCTTCGTGATAGACGATGGTCTCGGCATCGTGGAAAAGGATGGCCTTCTCACGGCATTTGGCCTCCATCGACTCAAAATTCTCCTGATGGGCCGCACCGAGATTGGTGAGCACGGCTATCGTGGGCTGGATGATGTCGCGCAGGGCGAGCATCTCTCCGGGCTGACTGATACCGGCCTCGAAGATGCCCAGCCGGGTGTGTTCGTCCATCAGCCACACCGAAAGCGGCACGCCGATCTGCGAGTTGTAGCTTCGGGGGCTGCGCGTCACCTTCATATCGGGCGACATCAATTGGTTGAGCCACTCCTTGACCATTGTCTTGCCATTGGAGCCAGTGATGCCGACGATGGGGATATCAAACTCGTCACGGTGACGCTCAGCCAACCGTTGCAGGGCCTCTCGCGTATCTACCACCTTCAGGAAGTTGGCATCAGCATAGTCGGTATCATAGCCGGCGGGCACCGTTGTAACAACAAAGTTCTTGACTCCCCGACGATAGAGCTCGGGTATATAATTGTGACCATCGTTGCGCTGCGATTTCAACGCAAAAAACAAAGTTTCCTCGGGGAAGCAAAGCGAACGGCTATCGGTAAGCAGGAAGCCGATGTTGGCATCTTGTTCGCCATAACGACGCGCACCAATCAAGGTGGTTACTTTTTCAATAGTATATGTCATTATCACTACTTTAATTCTGCGTGCAAAGATAATAAAAAGTATAAGAGTGGAAAAGCAAATGGAATAAAAAGATTGGTCATAGGAGAAAGGAAACACGAATAATACTTTTCAGAAAATAAATCAGCTTCAAGACAATAAGCCATAGTCATCTGACGTTGGAGTTATAAACATACAATCATGAGAAAAGCATTTATCATCCTGGCCCTGTCACTGGCCTCTACCCATCTGCATGCCCAGTCGCCCGCCGGCACATTCTCACTCATTCCACGCGTGGGGGCCACGCTGTCCAACATCACCAATGAGTCTATCATGTTCAGCAGCGACCCCAATACCGATACCAACAAAGGCAAGACCAAGCTTGGCATGATGGCGGGAATCGACCTGCAATATCAATTCTCAGCCCCTCTGGCCATATCTCTCGGAGGCTTCTTTCAGCAGTCGGGATGCACCTACGCCGACACCGACCTCTCAGGGGTGACTGCAGGCGAATACGAGGTATACCAACACAACCGCACCACCCTCAACTATCTTGCTGTTCCCCTCATGGGTCATCTATACGTCGCCAAGGACTTCTCCCTCAATCTTGGCGTGCAGGCCTCGTTTCTACTGAGCAACAAGATGCATTCCGACATATCATCAGTCACCATTGGCAAGGATGGGAGCTATACCTATACAGGGAATGGCGATATGATAGATGAGGAAAGCAAATATGTGAACAAGTTTGAGCTAAGCATTCCCCTTGGGGTTTCCTACGAGAAAGAACATGTAGTGATTGATGCCCGCTACCTTTTCGGTCTGTCGAAGGTCTTCACTTCGCCGCTCGGTGTCAACAATCGCAACCGCACGTTCATACTTTCCGCAGGCTATAAATTCGATTTCAAATAACACATCATATTGGAAACCGCACATCTGGGTGTCGGTTTATAAAATGTGGCAATATAAAATCACAAGGAGCCATAGTTAACCTCACATCAAGAGGTTTGCTATGGCTCCTTTATATTTCTTCACAAATCGAAGCAAATTGGACAGGGAAGAACTTCCATTTGTTTTCTTCCCACTATCCTATTTACCGATCTTTCATCGGGACATATTTCTTCTGTTCCTGAATATTCTTGTATGCCGGGCGTATGATTCGGCGGCTCTCGAAGTTGAGTTCTTCTATGCGGTGAGCGGTCCAACCCACGATACGTGCCATAGCAAAGATGGGGGTATAGATCTCTTCGGGCAAACCTATCATCTCATAGATAAATCCGCTATAGAAGTCAAGGTTGGCACAGATAGGCTTCTGAGTCTTGCGGAAGGCAGAAACACACTTCACACCTTCTTCCTCAATGAGTTTCAAGAACTCATATTCCTTCTCGCGTCCCTTCTCCTTAGCCAATTCGCCAGCCAGGCGTTTCAGTTCAACGGCACGTGGATCACTCATCGTATATACAGCGTGGCCGATACCATAGACAAGTCCTGTCTTGTCATAAGCTTCCTTGTTGAGCATACGATTGAGGTATGTATCAATTTCTTCCACATTTTTCCAGTCAGCAATAGCCTCTTTGAGATGATGGAACATGTTGATTACCTTTATGTTGGCACCACCATGCAACGGGCCTTTGAGCGAGCCGATACCAGCTGCGATGCTCGAATAGGTGTCGGTGCGGGTGGAAGATGTGACACGAACGGTGAAGGTAGAGTTGTTACCACCGCCATGCTCTGCCTGAATAATCAACAGCAAGTCGAGCATACGTGCATCGAGCTCGGTGTAGTCTTCATCCTTGAGCATATAGAGGAAATTCTCAGCTATGGTCTTGTTCTCACGCGGATAACGGATGTTCAGACTACGTCCGTGGACGGTATGTCGGTAGATGTTGAAAGCATAGGCGATGATAGTCGGGAAGCGAGCAATCAGCTCGATAGACTGACGCATGAGATTGTCGCGCGAGATATCATCAGGATTGGCATCAAAGGTATACATCTCCAGCACACAACGCGAGAGGATATTCATGATGTTGGAACCTTCCAAATCGATGATATGCACAATGGTGCGATGGTCGAGAGGCATATTTTCGTTGATCAACTCCTGAAAAGCCTTCAGTTCCTCGTGGTCGGGCAGTCTGCCTGACAACAGCAGATAGGCTATTTCCTCAAAGCCAAAGCGTTTCTCCTTGAGCAACGGAGATACCAAGTCATCCAACTCATAACCACGATAGAACAACTGTCCGGGGCAAGCCTGGAGTTTCCCCTCAGCATCACGCTGATAGCCTACCACGTTTCCGATATTGGTAAGTCCCACGAGCACACCCGAGCCATCGTCGTTTCTCAGACCACGTTTCACGCCGAACTTCTGAAAGGCCTCAGACGGAATCTTACAGGTGTTCTTTACTTCGTCACTCAGTTTGTATATTAAATATTCCTTTTTCATATTGAGTTGTGGTTTTAATCTTGTTGTAAGAATAGGGGTTTAATAATGTGAACAGTTCTCTATAGTGCTTTGATGACAGCTTCGCCAAATTCACGTGTACCCACCGACTGGCCGTTTTTCATAAATTGTGCGAGATCATTGGTGGCAACACCCTGCAGGAAGAGTTTTTCCAGAGCCTTGTTTACGAGGTCTGCTGCCTCTCCCCAACCCATGTAATCGAGCATCATCACAGCAGAAAGGATGATACTTGAGGGGTTGACAATGTTCTTGCCGACGATGTCGGGGGCAATACCGTGGGTGGCTTCGAATATAGCATGTCCCGAGGAATAGTTGATATTGGCACCCGGAGCGATACCAATGCCACCCACCTGGGCAGCCAACATGTCGGACACATAGTCGCCATTGAGGTTCATCGTGGCTATCACACTGTAGTCCTGTGGCTTGAGCAGGGCATTCTGGAGGAAGGCATCGCAGATGCAGTCCTTGATAACCAGCTTACCAGACTTCAGTTCTTCGGCATACTCACGCTCTGCCAACTCGTAGCCCCACTTCTTAAATCCGCCCTCGGTAAACTTCATGATATTGCCCTTGTGAACAAGCGTTACCGATGGGAGATGGTGGGCAAGCGCATATTCGATGGCCGAACGGATGAGACGTTCGGAGCCTTCCTTGCTCACAGGCTTCACTCCAAAGCCGGAGGTTTCGGGGAAACGCACCTTCTTCACGCCCATTTCGTCGTGAAGGAAACGATAGAATTTCTTTACATCGTCACTTCCGGCTTCCCATTCTATGCCTGCATAGATGTCTTCCGTATTCTCCCGGAAGATACACATATCCACCTTTTCAGGAGTCTTTACAGGACTTTCTATGCCCTGGAAATAGCGCACAGGCCGCTGACAAACATAGAGGTCGAGGGTCTGCCGAAGGGCAACGTTCAGACTTCGGATACCACCTCCGACCGGTGTCATGAGTGGTCCTTTGATACCTACGAGATATTCGGCAAAAGCATCCAGTGTTGCCTGTGGCAGCCATTCTCCGGTTTGCTCATGGGCCTTTCCTCCTGCAAGCACCTCCATCCATTCTATCTTGCGTTTGCCCTGATAGGCTTTCTCTACAGCTGCATCTACCACGGCCTGGGCAACGGGACTCACCTCAGCTCCTACCCCATCGCCTTCGATGAAAGGAATGGTAGGATGATCAGGCACAACCAACTGTCCGTTTATCTTGGTTATTTTCATGTTCGGTTTCTTTTTTGTTAAAATAATTATTACGTATAGGGGTTAAAAGTGTGGCAGAAAGTCCGAAAAACATTTCCATCTTTATTCCGCCACACATCTATTACTTCGCCGAATAGTTGAGGGCAGAACCCGCCTTAAACCATGCGATCTGTGTTTCGTTGTAGGTGTGCTCTGCTTCGAAACTCTCCACACTGCCGTCCTGGTGCTTCAGCGTAATCGTGAAGTGAGAGCCTGGAGCAAAATTCTTGAACCCGACAACGCTGATTCGGTCATCTTCCTTCACCTTTTCGTAGTCGTCTTTGTTGATGAAGGTGAGGGCAAGCATACCCTGTTTCTTCAGGTTGGTCTCATGGATGCGCGCAAAACTCTTGGTCAGAATCACCCGAACGTTGAGGAATCGGGGTTCCATAGCGGCGTGTTCACGCGATGATCCCTCACCATAGTTGTCTTCTGCAACCACAATACTCGGCACCTTGTGAGCCTTATAGTCCTTGGCGGCAGCCGAGACTTCCTTGTATTCGCCGTCTATCTGATCCTTTACATGATTGCTCTCGCCATTGAAGGCATTCTCAGCTCCCATCAGCAGGTTATCGGAAATGTTCTGCAAATGACCGCGGAACTTCAGCCACGGACCAGCCATCGAGATATGATCCGTCGTACATTTGCCCTTAGTCTTGATGAGGAGTGGCATGTCTTCGAGTTCCTGGCCATCCCAGGGAGCAAACGGTTCGAGTTTCTGCAGACGGTTGGAGTCGGGTTTTATCTCCACCATCACATCCTTGTGAACATCCGACGGGGCAATGAAGAGGCCTTTTTCCTCCAAGGTGGTCAATGTAGACTCACCCTCTTTCTGGCCAGCGCTGAAACCCTTGGGCGGGAAATCGAAGCCGTGAGGCTCATCCAGTCTTACCATGTTGCCATCCTTATCCTGCAGCGAGTCGGTAGCCGGATTGAAGTCCAGACGGCCGGCAATGGCCAGCGCAATGGTCAGTTCCGGAGAAGCAACAAAAGCATGTGTATTGGGGTTTCCATCGGCACGGCGGCGGAAATTTCGGTTAAACGAAGTGACAATGGAGTTTTTTCGCTCGTTGTCGTCGGTATGACGCTTCCATTGTCCGATACATGGTCCGCAGGCATTCGTCATAATCACTGCGCCGATCTTCTTGAAATCGTCGAGCAAGCCGTCGCGTTCTGCGGTGTAACGTATCTGTTCTGACCCCGGGTTGATGATGAGCTGTCCCTTGACCAGAATATTCTTCTCTGCTGCCTGGCGGGCAATAGAGGCTGCTCTTGCCAAATCCTGATAAGACGAATTGGTACAGGAGCCGACCAGTCCCACCTCCACTGTCATGGGATAATCGTTGGCCAAGCCCTTAGCTCCCATCTGCGAGACAGGTGTTGCAGCATCGGGAGTAAACGGTCCGTTGAGATGAGGCTCTATCTCGGAGAGATTGATTTCCAGCACCTGGTCATAGAATTGCTCAGGCGAAGCATAGGCTTCATCGTCCGCACGGAGTTCTTTCTCATTCTGTTTGGCCAGTGCAGCAATCTCCTCACGGTCGGTTTTGCGGAGATACTCATCCGCATTTGCATCGTAAGGGAATATAGAGCAGGTAGCACCCAGCTCCGCTCCCATATTACAGATGGTAGCTTTGCCGGTGGTAGAGAGGCTCTTGGTGCCCTCACCGAAGTATTCCAAGATGGCATTGGTTCCACCCTTTACAGTCAGGATACCTAAGATTTTCAATATTACGTCTTTGGGCGAAGCCCATCCGGAAAGATGTCCCGTGAGGTGCACACCTATGAGACGAGGCATCTTCAGTTCCCAAGGCTGTGCGGTCAGCACATCGACAGCGTCTGCTCCGCCCACACCAACGGCTACCATTCCGAGTCCGCCGGCATTGGGAGTATGCGAGTCTGTGCCCACCATCATGCCGCCGGGGAACGCATAATTCTCCAACACCACCTGATGGATGATACCGGCTCCGGGAGCCCAGAATCCAATATGATATCGCGAAGAGACCGTTTTCAGAAAATCGTAGACCTCCCTGTTGGTTTCCTTGGCCGTAGGAAGATCCTTGTCTGCGCCCACATCGGCCCTGATCAGATGGTCGCAATGCACACTTGCCGGAACGGCCACACGGTCCTTGCCGGCATTCATAAACTGAAGCAGGGCCATCTGTGCCGTTGCGTCCTGCATGGCCACACGGTCGGGCGCGAAGTTGACGTAAGACTCTCCACGCTTGAACGGCTTCAAATCTTCATTACTGAACAGGTGCGCATAGAGCACTTTTTCTGCATAAGTAAGAGGGCGCCCCAATGCCTGACGGGCCGAAGCAACCTTGGTAGAATAGCTGGCATAGAACTGCCGCAACATGTCAACATCCAATATCATATATTCACTTTTAATTAATAAAGCTATGCAAATTTACAGAAAATAATCCGAAATGTTATCACAAACGACATATTTTTATCAATTTGCAATCAAAAAGTAATAGTTGATGAATAATTATAAGATTAACAACAACCTTTAGACCATCTCCTATGCCATTCTCGTCAGCCATACGACCTTTCTCGCATGTAGAGATGATGCCTCTTGTTTCTTTCAGATAAACGTTTCTTTCTCACCACAGTCTCCCCCCTGGTCATGCCCTTACTCTAACGGAAGAATTTCCTCTTCGACCGCCGGAATGGGCTGGTTGGCTGACTCCTTCACACCGAGTTGTTTCAGTTCGTTGGCTTTCTGCACAATACTCTGTCGGCCGGTGTAGGCTTTATTGTAAGCCTCATCATAGTCTTTGCTCAGCATATCGATGTCTTTCTTCACTTTGTCAAACCGCTTGATAAATTCCCCCACCCTCTTGAGCATCTCCTCGGCGAGTCCATATACCTTGAGTTGGTTTTCGGTCTGGGTATACTGTCGCCATGCTATCTCTATCATCTTCAGGATAGCCATGAGATTTTGCTGGGAGGTGATAAACACCCTTTTGTCAAAAGCGTCACTCCACAGCCGCTTGTCGGTTGCCAGAGCCAATTGCAATGCACCTTCGTTGGGCACAAACATGATGACGAAGTCTATAGCGTGGCGTGGCGGTTTCACATAACTGCTGTAATCTTTCTTAGACAGATTGGTGAACTGCGTGCGCAGACTCTTCACCAGGTCCTCCGCATATTTCTTCTTCAACGTATCGTTATCGGTATTCACCCAGAGTTCATAAGACTCTATCGACATCTTGGAGTCGATCACCACATCCTCATTCTTGGGATAGTGCAAGATCACGTCGGGTATCATCTTACGTCCGCTCTCGTCATTGGTCAGTATGTTTCCCTTATCATCGGTGAGCGTCTGCTGCACATCATAGTTTATCCCCTCGCGGAAACCATTCTGTTCGAGTATCTCTGTGAGTATCAGCTCACCCCAGTTTCCCTGTATCTTGTTGCCCCCCCGCATCACATTGGTCAGCCGAGTGGCCGTCATATCTATCTTCTGGGTCTGCTCCGCCATGGCTTTCAACTGCTCAGAGAGCGACGCCGTATTCTTCGCCGTCTCTTGATTGGTATTGAAGATGGCATCATGGAGTTTGGTGATATTCTCTTTCAATGGAGCGGTGAGCACTGCCATCGACTCCGTGTTTTGTGTCTTCAACTTGTCCGCCGACTGGTCGAGCACCTGCGAGGCGAGGTTCTGAAACTGCTCCTTCACAGTCTCCAACTGGGCATCAAACTGCTGCTGGCGCTGTTCCTCCCATTTGGCTTGTTGCTCCTTGCGCTGTTGAGCTTCCTCGTCATGCTGTTTACGCTCGGCCTCCAACTGCGCCTGCATCGAACTCAGCGACATCTTCGTCGTCACCAGTTCCGACTGCATTTCGCGCAGATCGTCGCTCGCCGCGTCGAGTTTTCTCAGGGTGTCGGCCTTGGCCTGGGTCTCCGTGTCGGTCTGCTGGCGGGCCAGCATGAGGTCGGCCTCCACTCCCTTCTTCTGTCCCACCAACAACAGATAGGCCACCACAAATCCAATAACAATACCAACTCCGAGATAGAGAAATTCCATTTTATATTATATTTTAATTCGTTTTCGTATCAAAACATGCTGCAACAGTCCACGCGAAAGAAGGTAGACGATGAGCGACAACCACAGCACATGGTTGGGTGCAAACCGCTGTATGCCTAAGAAGAACAATGCGAAGAACGCTATCGTGGCTACAAAACTGGATACGAGCATGCCCCTTGTTGCTGTCAGTCCGATGAAGATGCCATCATAGACAAATGCCGCCATACCCGCTACGGGTATCATGCAAGCCCAGAAGAAGTACTCGCCCGATGCCTGTATCACCCGTTCGTCGTTGGTGATGAGCCGGAGAAAACTGTTGCCTCCCACGACATACACCGTCGTAAACGCCACCACCATCGCCATGCCCCAGACAAACAGCCGGCCAATGGTGTGCCGCAGCCCCACCCTGTCGCCCGCGCCGTAGAGCTTTCCGCTCAGGGCTTCTCCGGCAAAGGCAAAGCCATCCATCACATAACTGAACAGCGTGAAGAAGGTCATAAGCAGCGTGTTCACCGCCAGCATCATGTCGCCCTGCCGCGCTCCGGCCGAGGTGAAAAACAGATTGACACCCACCAGACAGAGCGTGCGCAGGAAGATGTCACGATTGACCACGAAAAACGAGGACCACGTCACCGACTCGTCGCCCGCACGGGCCTCGGCACGTCGCAGCTGCTCGTCGCCCTCAAACTGTCTGCGGGCCATCCACAGCGCCAGCGCGAAGCCACTCCACTGGGCCACGAGGGTGCCCAAGGCCACTCCGGCAATCCGCATGCCCAACACAAAGACAAAGAACAACGATGCAACAATGTTCACCACATTCTGAAAGATAGCCACCATCATGGGAATCTTCGTATTCTGAAGTCCGATAAACCACCCGTTGAGGCTATAGAGCCCGAGCATGGCGGGCGCGCCCCAGATGAGGATATTGAAATAGGTGGAGGCCAAAGGCCAGATTTGTTCAGACGGATGGATGACCGTCAGGGCCAGCCATCGCAGAGGTATCTGCATCACCACGAAACATCCCGCGATAACGAGGGCCACCGACAAGGAGCGTCGGAACAGCAATTTGATGGAGCCGTGGTCGGCCCTGCCGAGTGCTTGCGACGTCATGCCACTGGTGCCCATGCGCAGAAAACCAAACAGCCAGTAGATGACATTGAATATCATGGAACCCACGGCAATGGCCGCAATGTATTGCTCCGAACCCATGTGGCCCACGATGGCCAAGTCGACCAATCCCAGTAACGGCACCGTAACATTACTCACAATGGAGGGAACCGCCAGATCGAGGATATTTTTGTCTACTTGCTTCATTTTTTTTCTTCTGAGCACAAATATAGAAAAAAAACCTGAAAACCACGTATTATTTGAAAAAATTATAAATTATTTGGATTTTATGAATATATTTTCCATCGAAAACTATCATCATGTTTCCATCCGACAACATCCTACCTATATTTTCATTAATGACAGATGAAATAATTTGACGATAGGTCATCATAGCCTCGACAATTTGCATATCACAGGCAATCAACCGGAAAAACCGCCCCAAATAGGCGATTTTTAAC